>CAYTSY010000103.1:8530-12071 GCA_964440555.1 uncultured Desulfobacteraceae bacterium | reverse complement strand
GAAACCCTTGATTCCAGAACGGATGCGCCCCCCGGTCCCGACAGGCGCTGGTGACGCATAAAGCTTTTGCCTTCTTCCATAAGCCCTGCAGAGAGGAAGATATACGTAAGATCACGCTCCGGATCAACCCAGAATATCGTTGACCCTGCACCGATTCCGGCAAATGTCCCAGGCGAGGTGTTAAGACCCAGCGGCGTCGGAAACAGTCCCGTCCCCCTCAGGAAAAACGTCAGACCGAGATAGGCCGGAAACTGAGGCCATCCATACATCTCCCGCATATAGTCCATCAGATGGTTGGGAAGTGTTCCGGTTTGATTTGTCGTCGCGAGTTTGACGGTTTCCGGGCTCAGCAACCGATTGCCGTTTAACTCTCCGCCGCGACGCAGCATTTCCGTAAAAAGGAAAACATCCTGAAGTGTTGAAACAACCCCGCCTGAAGGCAGTTCGGTTTCCTCGGTCGAAATGTAGTTTAAAGACTCAATGAGGATCGGATCGAAAATTCCCGGGGTCGGGTCCCGTACGACAATCGGAACGATTCTGTTTTTAAACCGGTCAGGCAAGCCCAGAGCCGTGTCCCGCATTCCCAGAGGTTCGAAGATGTCTTCCGCCAGGATCTTTCGGAAGGACCTCTTTTGTTTATCGAGACGCTGGACCATCGCGGCCACCAAGGCATGGGCCGTAACGGGATTGTAGGTGATGATGGTGCCGGGAGTATACAGAACTCTTTCGTTTGAAAGCGCAGCCACGACGTCCTCAATGCTTCCCAGTTTATCCGCCGGCAATGTGAAAGGAATTTCAGTGGTCAATCCGCTGGTATGGGTGAGGATGTTGGCGACGGTGATGTTCTGTTTGCCCTTGATGCCGAACTCCGGAATAATTTCCCTGACCGGCGTCGTCAGCGTAAATTGACCCTGCTCAATAGCCATCAGCACTCTGACAGTCGTGATCTGCTTGGTAATCGACATTGCAAAAAACACATCTTCCTTTTTCGCTTTGCGCTTTTTGGCGAGGTCCGTATATCCGACAGCTTCGTGCATGACGACTTTCCCATGCCTGGCGACCAGGAAGACCGCCCCATCATAGATGCCTTTTGCCGTATCTTCCTCAATGGCCCTCTTTAATCTGGTCAGACCATCAGGGTTGAGTCCCTGTGTGCGGGCCTCGCCGATATCCGCTTGCGACAGTTTTCGTTTTGCCATCTTCAATTCCCCTTTCTTTAAGGTTGTTTGCCGATTGAAACCGGCTTTAAGCGAAATAAGTTGAATATAGCGTATGGCTTCAGGCAATCCGTTTTTGAAACCTCAGCGTGGCAAGGGTGAAAATGACGACGCCGATACCAAGCAGGCGGAGAACCTCCGGCCAGAGGGCATAAAGGCCTGCGCCTTTAAGAAACAGTTCCCTTAAAATCTCAATAAAATACCGCAACGGGTTTATATAGGTGATTGCCTGCGCCCATTTGGGCATATTTTCGATGGGATAGAAAAAACCGCTCATGAGAATAAAACTCACCATGAAAAACCAGGAAAGAAAAAGGGCCTGCTGCTGGGTATTAACCAGGGTGGATATGAAAATACCCAGTCCCAGGGTGGTCAAAATAAATACCCCAGCCAGCAGAGCCAGCAGGGGCAGACTTCCGACAATGGGCACCTTGAACCAAAGTACGCCGAAGGTCATGGCCACGCCCATTTCAAGAAATCCGAGAAAAGCGAACGGAATTGTCTTGCCGGCAATAATTTCCCAGGAGGCCAGGGGCGTTACCATGAGCTGATCCAGGGTTCCGATTTCCCGTTCCTTGACAATGGCAAGACTGGTCAGAAGCATGGTGATGATCGTCAGGAGAATGGAAATGATGCCGGGAATCATGTAATAAACGCTTTTGAGTTCCGGATTGTACCATATCCGGCTGACCGGCGCGATGAACCGGATCGAACGGGCCAGACGCGGATTGCGGGAGATATGGTGAGCGAGATTATCCTGCATGAACGCAAGCAGAATCCGGTTGCAGTAGCCCAGGGCAACGGCGCTCGCATTGGAGTTCTGACCGTCAAGGAGGATTTGAAGCTCCGGATTTTCTCCGGTCTCAATATCCCGGCCAAACGCCACGGGAATCACCAGTGCGAGAACGGCTTCTCCCCGGAACAGACAGCTTTCGACATTTCCCGGCGTATATTGGGCCTGGCTGACGTTAAAATATTCGGTGCGGGAAAAACGCTCGGTCAGGTTCCTGCTGATCGTGGAACGGTCCCGGTCAATGATCAGCACATCCAGGTTCTTGATATCCGTCGTAATTGCGTACCCCAGGACCATCAGTTGGAGCATGGGCACGAGAAAAATCACCCGGAGCATGTTGGTATCCCGGCTGACCTGCAACAGTTCTTTTTTAACCAGATGCGCTATTTTCCCCATAACAGACCCCGGCGCCTATTTCAGTTTCAATTGGAAGCGCTTTACGGCCGCAGCGATAAAAAACACCCCCACCGCCATCATGGACAAAACCGACGGCCACAATTCAAGAGGGCCGTTTCCCTTGAGCATGATCCCCCGGATGATCACCAGAAAATGCGTTGTCGGAATAATCCGTGAAACAACCTGAAGCGCAGGCGGCATGGAGGCGACCGGAAATACAAATCCGGAGAGCATGACCGAAGGCAGCAGCGTGGCTGCCAGTGAAATCATCATGGCGACCTGCTGCGTAGCCGCCACGGTTGAAATGAGAAGTCCGATCGCCAGCGACGTGAACAGGTAAAACAGGCAAAACAGCATCAGCCAGAACCATGATCCCAGCATGGGCACATGAAACCAGAGGTGGCCGAAAACAATGATGAACATGGCGATGCAAAATGCCAGGACCAGATACGGCGCTGCTTTGCCCAGCACGACTTCATAGGGCCGGATGGGGCTGACCAGGATCTGCTCCATGGTCCCGGTCTCTTTTTCACGGGCAATGGTCACCGACGTGAGCAGCGCGCCGATCATGATCAACAGAAGCGCTACGATGCCCGGCACGACAAAAAGGGCGGATTCCATATCCGGGTTGTAGAATATCCTGGTTTTGATCTGAACCGGCATTTTATTTCCACCGGTGGAAACGGCAAGAGAACGGCTCATGAGCAGGCCTTCAAGGTAGTTTTGCACCAGCGTCGCGCTGTTGGCATCTGTTCCATCGGCAATGACCCCGATCTTTGCGATATGATCGCGGGTGATTGCCCTGTCAAAATCATGCGGGACAATGACCGCGGCCCGGATCAGCCGGCGCGTGAACATGCCCTCTGTCAGCCGCGGATCACCATATCGGACCACAACCTTAAAATAAGTTGAGGCGTTGAGTATTTCAATCAGCTCGCGGCTTGACGGGGTTCGGTTCAAGTCGCAGATTCCCAGACGGATATGCTTCAAATCCATATTGATCGCATATCCGAAAATAAACATCAGCAACAGCGGCATCAGAAACAGGATCAGCAGGGATCGCGGGTCCCTGTTGATATGAATGAATTCTTTCCTCATTAAGGGAATAATCCGGGAGTACCTCATCACCGGTCCA
>CAYTSY010000103.1:0-8520 GCA_964440555.1 uncultured Desulfobacteraceae bacterium | reverse complement strand
GTGGATGAGGGTGACGGTGTGGCAGTATTCCGCCTCGTCCATGTAATGGGTGGTCACAAACACCGTTGTGCCGCCCGCCGCCAGCATGGATATCAGGTCCCAGAAATAGCGCCGCGCAATGGGATCAACCCCGCCTGTCGGTTCGTCGAGAAACAAAATGGGCGGATTGTGCAAAATGGCGCAGGCCAGGGCCAGCCGCTGCTTGAATCCCAGGGGCAGGGAAGCGGTTTTGCGGCCTTTTATTTCAGAAAGGCTTAAAGCGGCATCCAGTTCGCTGATGCGCCGGACAACCCCTGCGCGGGTCAATCCGTAGATTCCTCCAAAAAAAAACAGGTTTTCTTCCGTCTTTAAGTCATCATACAGCGAAAAGCGCTGGGACATATACCCGATGCCGGTCTTGATCTTTTCATAATCCCGGTTGATGTCCCATCCTCCCACAGTTCCCTGGCCCGATGTGGGTTTGAGAAGCCCCGTCAGCATGCGGATGGTCGTTGTTTTGCCCGCCCCGTTGGCGCCCAGAAAACCGAATATTTCTCCTTGTTTTACTTCAAACGAAATGCCGTCCACCGCGGTAAAATCACCGAACCGCCGGGTAAGCCCCCTGACATTGACGGCATATTCGGCAATTGCCCCGGTGCTGTTTTCCGGGTCTTCCCCGGCCGTGTCAACCGGATGCGTCATTGCGTTACACTCTCTTTCCCGATCAACGCGACAAAGGTATCTTCCAGCCCGGCGGGCGTGATATCGGCTGCGTCGATGATCCAGCCGTTTTCACCGGCTGACCGGCACAGACCGTCCATTGTTTTTTGTGCTTCCTCAAAAAGGCTCACATGAATTCTATCGCCCAGAATCCGCACATGGTCGGGTCCAAGCATTTTTTTAAACCATCCGGCCAGGCCGGTCGGGTCGGGTCCGTAGACCGAATATACCGTTCCGGGAAACTGCTTCGTGATGTCTTTGGCCGTTCCCATGGCCAGAATATTTCCCTTATGCATCAGGGCCACGCGGTCGCATTGCTCCGCTTCGTCCATGTAGGGCGTGGAAACCAGAATCGTCACCCCCCGGCCTTTGAGTCCGTCTAAAATTTCCCAGAATTCCCGCCGGGACACAGGATCCACGCCGGTCGTCGGTTCATCCAGAATAAGAATTTCGGGCGTATGAATCAGCGCACATGAAAGGGCGAGCTTCTGTTTCATGCCCCCGGAAAGCTGCCCCGCACGCCGCTTGACAAAAGGCGAAAGCCGGCTGAATTCGAGAAGTTCAGAGGTACGGTCAAGGCGTTCTTTTTTGGGAACCTGAAAAAGGTCTGCGAAAAACCGGAGATTTTCTTCAACCGTCAGATCCTGATACAGCGAGAACCGCTGGGGCATGTAACCGACGATTTTGCGGATTCGGGCAGGTTCTGCCATGACCGGAATATCAAAGATCCGGCACTCTCCCGCATCCGGGTCAATCAACGAGCTCAATATCCGGATCAGGGTGGTCTTGCCCGCTCCGTCGGGGCCGATAAGCCCGAACATTTCGGCCCGGGCAATCTCAAGGTTAACAAAAGCCAGCGCTACGGTCTCTTTGTACCGCTTCTTAAGCCCTGTAATGTTAATCGCATGTAACGTCATAGCCTTCATAACTTACGATTTACGATTCACGCCCTCAAAGTCATTCAGCCCCTCTACCGCATAAAATAGGCTTCGGCCGGCATGCCGATTTTTAATTCCCTTTGTCCTGCTTCCAGAGTTATCTTGACGGCATACACCAGCTCTGCCCTTGCTTTTTTTGTCTGCACATTTTTGGGCGTAAATTCCGCCTCAGGCGATGTCCAGGTGACCGTTGCCCCGATGGCCCCAGCCACTGCATCCACCTTTACGCTCATGCGTTGCCCCAGGACAATTTTCCCCAGATCCGGCTCAGCCATGTATATTTTCATCCAGAAACGGTTCATGTCCGCGAGTTTATACATCGGTGCGCCGGGGGAGACGACCTCGCCGGGCTCAACGTATTTTTCCACAATAACCCCTTCAAGAGGCGAAAAGACACGGCCGTCGGCGATATTTCTGTCTAAAACCGCCATCGCCGCCTGTACCTGAGCGTATTTCGCATCCAAAAGCGGCCGCTGGGCCCTGGCTGCGGCAAGCTGACTTAACGCCACTTTCTGCTGAGTAGAGATGTCGTCAAACTGCTGTTGGGTGACCGCACCTTTGGCGTGAAGTTCTTTGATCCGGTTATACCGGGCTTTCGTGTTGCCGGCATTTTCCAGTGCCTGTGCTATGGTTGCCTCGGCGGATATCCTTCCCGCCTCAATCTCTTTCAGACTTGCCGTAAGCTGGGCCTTCTGGAGTTCCAGTTTTTCAATATCAATAACCGCCAGAAGTTCCTTATTTTTGACCGGATCACCTTCTTCTTTCGTCAGTTTTAAAACAGTGCCCGGCGTCTGTGCGCTCACGGTTACTTCCGTGGTTTCAAGGGTTCCCGATCCCGCAAACCCGGACGGAAGCTTTTCCTGACATCCCATAAAAAGCCCGATCATCGTAAAACCCAGCCCAATTCGGATAAACCGTTTCATGTTCATGACGCTTTCTCCTTTACAGCGGCTTTTTGTTTGGAAATGCCATACAGCACAAGATCAATGATGGCCTCCTTGCGTTGGTCGATAAACGCGTTTTCGTCTTCCGGTTTTCCCCAGATATGAGTCATCAGGGGACTTGCGATAAAATAGAAAATGCACATCCCGATGATGCTGCTCATCGTCTGCATGGGATCCACCGCCCGGATCAGTCCCTTGGATACCGCTTTTTCAATAAACGGAATAATCAGTTCGGGAGGCGAGGCGCCGGTTTCCGAAAAGACCCTGTCCGTTACCGCGATAAGACGCTTGCCGCCTTCAAGAATTTCGTAAATCAGCAGTTTGGGAAATTCCGGATTGCATTTCAACATGTCCATATACTTATGAATAAAATTGGCAAAGGCCGCCGCAGGGGATGTCTGCTCGCTGAAATGGCGGCTCAACTGGGAAAAAATCTGTGAAAACACTTTGAAAAGCGCTTCCTCATAGAGTTTTTCCTTGGAGCTGAAATAATAATGCAGCAGGGCCTGGTTCACGCCCGCCGCAGTTGCAATCTGATGCATGCGGGCGCCCCTGAATCCGTCTCTGGCGAAGATGGTGATGGCGGAAGCGATTATTTTTCCGGGCGTGTCTGAATCGGCCATGGGCGGTCTCTTTTGGTTTAATTAATTAATAAGTTTAATTAACTGATTAATTATACCATCTGAAAAATAGTGTCAAGACTTCTCTTCCCCCACAGGATGAATTTATTCTGTCATTAAAAGCCAAAAACATCAAATAGCGATACTTTTTTTCTGAACATTCGGTCCTGACGGGACTGTGGCCGGGCAACAGAATTCAGTCCGACACAAAAAGCCCTGACACAAAAAACCGGATAAATTTGGAAAGAACGAGCGGTTTTTTACATAGACCCCTGTTGAAACTTGACAAAAAAGGCAATTTCTGTGAAACGATAACATCGTGAAAAAGAAATTCTTATTCGTTCGTTTACCTCTTTTCGTTGCTTCCCTCAGAGCGAAACTCGCTCGCAGCATCCTGATTGCCGTCGTCCTGGGGGTGGTTGGCTTTGGCTTTTCACCGGCCGGCATCGGTTTTGAAGGCGTCGATCAAAAATATCGCATCGAGGCTTAGCGCTGGGAAGAAGCTGAAAAGATTTTTCGATCCGATCCGCGCTGGCTTGGCGGTGACGGCGCAACATCCGTCGATCTCGGAAATGGGCGTGTGCTCTGGCTCTTCGGCGACAGTTTTATCGATCTGTCCCGCTCCGGCGCCAGGCGGACATCCGATCTGGTGCGAAACAGCATTGCCGTCCAGACAGGGTATGATCCTACCGCCGCCGAAATGCAATTCTTCTGGAAAATGAAGGGCCCTGAGCCGGCAGCGTTTTTTACACCTCCGGGGGACCATTGGTACTGGCCGGCCTCAGGGATCATGATCGGCAAACGCCTGCTCATTTTTCTCATGGAAATCAAGACGGCCCCCAATGTACTCGGCTTCGACGCCTGCGGCTGGAAGGCCGTGCTGATCCATAACCCGCAAAAGACGCCGGATCTCTGGATATTGACCTATCTGAAGAGCCCGCAGAAGCAAAGCCTCATTGTCGGTTCCGGCAACCCCATTCTGGAAAATGGATTTCTGCACGTATTTGCCGCAGACAGCAGAGACAGGGCGGTCTATCTCGTGCGATGGCCGGAGCGCTCTGCCCGGGCCGGAACGCTTGTCAGTCCCCACTGGTGGGCGGGGGATGAGGCAGGCTGGGTTGGGCCCCGGGCAGCCGCCAAGCCCCGCAGCATTATCGCGAAAGGACAGATGGAGTTTTCCGTGGAATATGCACCTAAACTCAAGCGCTATCTTCAAATTCAGACCTTGAGCATCCTGAATCCCTGCATGGCAATGTCCGCTGCCACAGCCATGACAGGACTCTGGCCCGCACAGGCATGTTTTTTTACCCCACCCGAACACAACATGCCCGACGCCCTGATCTATGCTGGCAAATCGCACCCGATGCTGCGCGGGGCGGACATGGTGTTCACCTATGTCGTGAACACGACAAGGGAAGACAGGCTTCTCAAGGATATGTCGATTTATTTCCCCATAATGCTCAGAGGGCGGATCAATTCCGATCGCACCCTCCCGCAAAAATAACGGTCACCCGAACAGCAGGAAGGGGGTTTGTTTCAAATGAATATCGACATAGAGAAAAAACAGGACCTTACAAGTTATCGTAAAATTGCGATTGCCAGTTGGCGTCATCCTCGAAACCCAAATACTTACGCCATGCTTGATTTGCCGGTCGATCCGGCGTTGGAGTTCCTTCGCGCATACTCTTCCGATACGCCTTTGACACTTACTCACTATGTCACGAAAATCATTGCGCACTGCCTCAACAAGCACCCGGAACTGAATCACATCCTGCGTATGGGGAATTTGTACAAGCGAAAGCAGGTCGATATCTTTATCACAACACTTTTGAGGGGAAGCAAGGGGAAGGATGTCTCAGGCTTCGTCATACGGAATGCGGACCGCAGGGCAATCTCAGAAATAGCGGCCGTATGCAAATCTAAAGCAGAGGACCTTCGAAAAAACAGGGATTCGGAGAACCTCAAAGTACAACAACTCGTAAACCCGATTTCATCCCTGCTTTTGAGGCCGTTGCTATTAATACAAGAGTTCCTGCAGTTCACCCTTAACATTTCCATACCATTTCTCGGGATGCCGAAGGACCGGTTTGGCTCGGCAATGGTCACCGACCTCTCTTCCCTGGGCATTGAGAATGCTTTTCTCCCCCTTTCCCCCTATTCCCGCTGCCCGTTGCTTATTGCAATAGGCAAATACAGAAAGATACCGATTGTGCAAAACGACAAGGTGGTTGCGGCCAATTCGGTCATTATCACTATCACAATTGATCACCGCTATGCTGATGGCTCACATGCCTCTATCATCATGCGGCGTTTTAAGAAGATATTTGCTGATCCTTTTACGCATAGAAGTGTCTTTCTGGAAAAAAATGATTTAATTGATAAATCTGTGTAAGATTTCCTGGCGTCTGGTGTCTTATACAAATATGCGCGAGTTATTTTATCATCCCAACCTTATTATCGAAGGGAATAATAAAATGAGGCTCCATCTTCTCCTGAAAAAATCGCCTTTCCTTCTCTTTTTCGCTTTCTTTTTATTTATTCTCCCCGCGAACTTTCTTAACCATAAGATATCATGGGCTAAAGAAACCTTCTCAAATGATCACACCAAGAATGAAATTACATCGGCTCCGGCTGATTTTAATTCAGGCAACCTGGCCCATCTGCTTGCTGAAAAATCAAAAATCCAAAAGGCATCAAAAAACCTTAAAAAACAATCTCAATCGCCCGAAGCATTGAAGCAGACGGATTGGTATTCCACGGTCCAGAAACAGATCCAGGATCAGGAATACCATATCACATACCAGGGAAACACCCGTTTGCCGGATTTGAAAGGCGCATACCAGGCGCCGAACCGGGCTCAGAACCTGAGAACTTATTTTACGGAGAAAGGGATACAGGTCACCAGCCAGACGGAACCGAAATCCAGGTGGCATGTGGGGCTTGCTCTTGAATCAGTTGGCAGTGGAAATAAAAAGATATCTCTGCCGGAGGGGGAAAAACCGGTTATTAAAGGATCTCGCATCGAGTATGAGCGGGGTGCGGTGGTTGAGTGGTATGAGAACAGGCATGAGGGGTTGGAACAGGGGTTTACGATTAAAGAAAAATTAAAGGACTCGGAGACAATTGAAGTTGTTCTTCGTATCAGCGGGGACGCAAAACCGATTTTATCTGAGGATAAAAAGGCAATAGATTTTTTTACGGATTCAAATGCATCGGTATTAAGATATGCAGACCTGAAAGTTCTTGATGCCAATGGCAGGAGTTTGCCTTCCTGGTTTGACATAGAAAATAATAAGTTAAAGATTTTCATTGATAGTTCTGATGCAATATTTCCCATCATTGTTGATCCTCTTCTGAGCTCTCCATCATGGACAGTAGAGGGGAGTCAAGCTGGTGCGAGACTCGGTCAGTCGGTATCTACAGCAGGAGACGTCAATGGCGATGGCTATGCTGATGTTATTATAAGCGAACCTTTTTATGACAATGGTCAAGTCGACGAGGGCAAGGTGTATGTTTATCATGGTTCTTCATCCGGATTATCCGAAACTGCGAACTGGACAATGGAGGGGAATCAAGATAATTGCCAGTTCGGCCAATCAGTATTTGCAGCAGGAGACGTAAACGGAGACGGTTATGGCGATGTGATTATAGGCGCACCTTATTATGACATCGTTGGAAAAACGAATGCAGGTAAGACTTTTGTATTCCATGGTTCTTCATCTGGCTTGTCCGAATCTGCGAACTGGGCACTGGAGGGAAACAGAGGCAATGGCTGGTTTGGCCAATCAGTATCTACGGCAGGAGATGTTAACGGGGATGGCTACAGTGATGTGATTATAGGGGCGACCGGCGCGGATTCCGATAATCTAGGCAGAGCTTTTGTATATTGTGGATCTTCCAACGGGTTATCAACAACTGCCAGTTGGGCTGCGAAACAGGAAAATTCGGGCTTAAATTTTGGCTATTCTGTATCTACAGCCGGGGATGTTAACGGGGACGGTTACAGCGATGTCGTTGTTGGAGATCATCAATATAATAACGGTCAAGCTAATGAAGGTAAAGTATATATTTATCATGGTTCTCCATCCGGCCTATCCGTTAATGCGAATTGGTCGGTTGAGAGCAATATTGCTGATACTCAATTCGGCTTCACATGCAAAACGGCCGGTGATGTCAATGGCGATGGGTATAGCGATGTCATTATAGGGGCTCCTATTTATAGTGGCGGCCAGAGGGAAGAAGGTAAAGTTTTTGTATATCATGGTTCTTCATCCGGTTTATCCGCTGTTGCGAACTGGACAGCCGAGGGAAACCAGATAACCGCCTATTTTGGTTTTTCAGTCTCCACAGCAGGGGACGTCAACGGTGATGGGTATAGTGATGTTATAATTGGGTCAAATCCTACAGATGACGAGATAGAAGAAACGGTATTTGAATATCATGGTTCGTCATCTGGGTTATCGGCTTCTCCTGCTTGGACAGCGGAAGGGAACCAGATCGATGCTAATTTCGGTTTTTCAGTCTCCACGGCGGGAGACGTCAACGGCGACGGGTATAGCGATGTCATAATCGGGTCGCCTGCTTATGACAGTTCTGAGCTCAATATCGGGAAGGCTCTTGTGTATTTTGGGTGTTCAGATAAACCAGATATCCCTATTGTTACAGGTACTTCACCGACCAATCATACGATACCGACATGGACCTGGAGTTCCGGTGGCGGTGGCAATGGGACGTATCGGTATAAACTGGATAACAGTGATTTGACGATCGGGGCAATAGAGACAACATCCACATCCTATACACCCGTTAGTGCGCTTACTGAAGGGTCCCATACACTTTTTGTCCAGGAAAAAAACAATGTTAACATATGGTCGACAAGTGGCCAATTCACCATCACAATTGACCTCACGCCGCCGGGTGCACCCATCGTGACGGCAACAACGCCGACAACCGATACGACCCCAACATGGACATGGAGTTCCGGAGGCAGCGGAAATGGCACCTACCGATATAAACTGGATAACTCTGATTTGACGACGGGGTCCATTGAAACCACGGCCACATCTTATACACCGGAGAGTGCGTTAAGTGAAAGCAACCATACCCTATATGTCCAGGAGCGTGATGCTGTCGGCAACTGGTCAATTTCCGGCAGTTTTTCCATTACTATAGACCTGACTCCGCCCACGGCCCCTGGTGTGACCGGCACATCACCAACCAATGACACAACCCCCACTTGGACCTGGCTTCCCGGAAGCGGGGGCAATGGCACCTACCGATATAAACTGGATAACTCTGATTTGACGACGGGGTCCATTG
>CAYTSY010000102.1:8613-12189 GCA_964440555.1 uncultured Desulfobacteraceae bacterium | reverse complement strand
TTCCAGTCCTTGGGCCTTTCGATATGTTTGAACTCGACCAGGTCGTCGATCCCCGTTCCGGCCAGTTGCGCCAGACCCGTGGCATCGAACTTTTTGCCCGGGACGGACACAACCACTTCGCCGGCATAGACCAGTGCGGCCAGGACCACCATTACCCATTCGGGTTCAAGTCGGAACCGGTCCTTGTCCATGTAATCGATGCCCTTATCATCCTGAATCAATTCGGAGCGATTGACCACCTGGCCGTGGCCCTTTTTCTTGGCGACGCTCAGGATGTGTTTGGCGTACTTGGACCGATAGGGATCTAATCGCTCGCCATCCAGGAGTTCCAGGGCGTCAAGCACCGCGGTGGCCTGCTTGGTTCGGCTTTGTCCAGCAATGGCGCGCAGGGCGTCCTGTGCGGCCTGGGCCCGGTTCGTTCCGGTGATGAGCACCGAGAAGAAAGGATATTCCGGCGCCTGATCCTGGAATTTCGCCCCGAGGCAGATGCCTGCGATGGTGTTCACCATATCGCGAAAATTGATGCGCTCCTGAGCGCCTATCCCTGATAGCTCGCGGATTGATTTGCCCTGGCCCACTCGGTCAGGGACTTAGTCCGCCCCTGATAGGCCACATCGAAGGCTGTGGCCATGTTTTTCTGGAGCCATTGCACCATTTGTTGCAGGAAACCATTCGCTTTAGACTCGTAGATTGATTTGGCCTGTCCGGAGGCCTTAGATGCAAGGTCCAGGGCCGCAGCATATTTTCGAAGCGCAGTACGAAACTCCTCATCGCTGTTTGTCAGACGCAGGAACAGCTCATCGGGTTTCTTTTCGTCGTTGAAGTGCGGCGGGTCAAAGGGCTGGATGAAATAGACATAGAAATCCCTCGGCGGCACCGCCGTAGAGCGCTCGTTCGGCGCACCAAAGAACAGGTACCCCTGGCGGGCAGCCTTGCGTTCCAGCCATTCGAGTTCATGCTGCCAGATCTTATATCCACCCACATAGGTCTGGTCCGTGCACTCCATGACCCGTTTCAAAGCCTCGTAATAGTAACGGTCAAGTTCCTGATCTTCGAGGCTCTCGGCCCGCTTCTCGATCAGGGCGTCAAAATCGTCGGTTTTCTTGAGGTCCAGATAATACTGGCGGTTGTCCGGGTTAGAGGAAATGAACTGGCCGCTGACCGTCTTGTGGATTTCCCGAAGGACGGTCTCCACCTGGGAGAGCAGATCGTCGGCCGGATCGCCGCCGAGTTCATCGATCATCGGCTGGAAGAGGCACAAGCCATCGCGCAGTTCCTCCGGCGTTGCCCCCAAGGTGGCGTGAATGTCGCCCGTTGTGAGCCGGTGAACCGACAATGCATGGATGAGCCGCAAAGCCATGGGCTTGTATGCGGGCCGGGTGAAAGCCTGCTGGATGCGTGATTCCAGTACCTGGCTGATATCGATGACCGCCTTGATATCCGAAACAGCGCGGAAGGACGGGTTCTCGCGCAGGGTCGTCCAGTAGCCGTCGTAGGCGATAACTCCGGGCCGGTCGTCGGGGACGTTCTGATTGAGCAGCTTTTTCATCGCCAGGGACAAGGTCTTGAGGATCTCGCGCTTTTCTACCGCAGCAACCCGCTCAAAGGTGTCGATGTAGTCCGGATGAACGGGAAAAAGGCGGACAAACTCATCCATACGCTCGTTCATGCGGCCGTAGAACTTTGCAAAGGGAGTCAGGTACTCGCGGATTTTCACCTGCTGGTCGGCATTTTTTTTAAGCAGCCGCTCGGCTACCACGAACTTGACATCCGTTTTCGCAATGTGAACCTGTTCGAACCTTGCCCTGACAACCCTGAGAACCTGCTGGCCTACGAAAGCAAAGCGCGGGCTGTCAAAAATGGCCTCCTGGACCCCGGCGATGAAACGGAAACGCAGATCCTTGCAGACCTCGCCAATCTCTCGCAGGAAATTCAGGTCAAGGATGAGTTCCTGGTCTTTGCGCGTGCGCAGGTAATCGAGCAGCTCGTCAACCACGAGGAGCAGCCCTTGGTCGGGAAACTCCTGGTGGAAAGCGGTCATCATCTCTTCGAAGGAACGTTTGTTATTGGGCACTTTGTCTGCTGGCGGAAAGGAATAGGATACGCCCATGTCGCTTAGATGCTCCTCCAGTTCAGCCACAAGAATGTCGCGTAGAGACATGGTGGTCGATCCGATCTCGGTTCGGACCACCTTGAACCGTCCGCAGATCTTGTCAGCGGCACTGGTAACACTTTTGTCGTTTAAATACTTTGCGAGATCGCCGTTTTCCGCCAGAGCGGAAATCACGGACATGAGGTGTGACTTGCCCGTGCCGTAATTGCCCACGACCAGCAGCCCCCTGTTATCGACAGGGTGATCGAACTGAAGCTGGGGAACGACCAATGTTGCCAGTTTCTCCGCCATCTCTTCGGAAATGACGTAGGTCTGCACCAGTTGCCGGGCAGCAGCGGCCTCGTCTGCGTCCCGCAACTGGACTACAGACTCGATGGGCTCGAATTGGATCAGGTCTCCGTATTTCATCTCGTCTTATTCCCTTCGCTAATGTTCATCATCTTCACGTCGTGGCTTCCTGGCTCACAACCAGAAAATCCCGTAAAGGGTATCTCCTGTATTCGGGATGGTCCGGTGTTGCGTAAACCAGATGTTCTCCATGGGTGGAACCACTCCATGCCACAACGACGGTCTTGTTCCGTGATAGCCCTTGCAGCAGCCGGAGGGGGTCCTGTTTGAGGGAAATATCGAAAAGAATCTCGATGTTATCCAGCAAAATCACCTCGGTTGCAGATTCACTAACGATTTCCGAGAGGATGCGGGGTAATTGCAGCGCGCGTTGACGTATGGTGAGGTCAAGCATTCGACGAGCCAGTTCAAGATTGACGTTGACCAAAGGGATAGCCATACGCTTATGCACATCTTGGAGAGCAAGGGTCTTGCCCCCACCGGCAGGGGCCACCAGCATAACCAGGCGGTGGTACAGAATGGATGCCTGTCGGATCATTTGCTCGACCCTGTCTGCAAGCGGTGCCGCCATTATTCATCCCCTTTTGGATGCAGTTCGTTCGTTTGCGTTCTCTCAAGCCAGTTGTCAATGGCTTTTTTCCGGAAACGCCAGTGACGTCCTACTTTCTGAGAAGGGATATCCCCTTGTCGGACGATCTTATAGAGAGTAGACTTTGATACTTTCAGGTAGACGGCTAACTCCTCAATGGTAAGGACATCTTCTGGCTTCGTTTCCATCAGATTCTCCTCTGCGGGTCTATGGGGCAAGATAAACAAAATCAAATTCTATTTCTTTTTGTGATTACAGTTATTGGCAGTTGCTGTCAAGGGGTTTTGGGTTGGCGGGAGGCAATTACCGATTGAGATCGTTGATTATCAGTTTATAAGTCCACTTATGATATGAATTAGATTACACAGCAATCGTCCAACTGCAGATACGAGAATAGTATCAGGCCAGGCAAAGGATTTGTGGGATACTTTTATGCCTGCAAGACATTTTTCAAAATCCATAGACCGTGTCCGGTAAGGTACCCTTTATAAAATATTCGCTACGGGAACCAAAACCGCCGTGCCCC
>CAYTSY010000102.1:6612-8603 GCA_964440555.1 uncultured Desulfobacteraceae bacterium | reverse complement strand
ATTGCAAAAGCCATGATGAAATATTACTCCCACTCCAGATATGTTTTTAGATTTCAATTGAGAAACTCAAAAGAACTTATTTTCCGACGCGCCGATGGACTTGGTAAGTTTGTCGCGAGTTTTGCTGGTGTCGGCCTGTGGTAAATTTTCCACAGGGCTATACTGGTTTATCCCGGCGCTCATCCTTTCCCTCGCTTGCCTCTCAACAATCGCTCTACCTTTTTTCGGACAGGGGGTTTTATCTATGGGCGTAAGGTTACGGTGGCTCAACAGGTTTTTGATGATCCATATCATAAAAATTTTGCCGTGTCTGTCGGGAAGACCCTACAAACATTAAAAAAGTTGAAAAGGCTAAACATTTTAATTCGGATTCTCCCCCCACAGCTTTTCAAGCCTTAATACCATAAATTATTTTTCTTTACAATGACATGTTAAGTGTTATAAATAAGTGTCATGAAAAATGATCATAAAACATTCGCTCTTGAAGAACTTTGCGTCTTGGTCGACATGAACAAGCGCAAGATCCGCTTTTACATCCAGAAAGGCCTAGTTGACAGACCGGAAGGGACCGGCAAAGGAGCCCATTACACCCACCGCCACCTTGAGCAGCTTCTCGCCATACGCAAATGGAAGGAAGCCGGCCTGTCCCTTGAGCGGATTCAGGAAATTATCGGAAACGATATCCAAGGTGGTGACCTGGGCAAAGCAACACCCCCGCCAAGGCCCAAAAAAGCCGGTTCAATCGAGGTGTGGAGCCATCTGCATATCGCTGACGGGGTGGAGCTGCTTATTGAGCCTCAGCGCTCAGGGTTGACCCCGGAAGAGGTTCGGGCGCTATGCCGGGAAATCCTCAAACAATACCAAAACATCAAGGCAGAGGAGGAGTGACTATGTTTGAACAAATTGCCCCCAGTCTTCGGACAGACGATGGAGACACCGTTGCGTTGCAATCGGTCAATGTCGAGGTGCGTTTCAATAACCTTCTCTGCGAAACAACCATGACCCAGGTTTACCGGAATCTGGAGACAAAGCCGATAGAAGCGGTTTACACCTTTCCCCTGTCTATCCGCGCAGTTTTGCTGGATCTCAAGGTTTTGATCGGCGGTAGGCAACTTCAGGGAGTGGTGGTGGAAAAAATCTCAGCCGAAGAATGTTATGAAGACGCCATAAAGGACGGGGATGCCGTCATCATGCTGGAACAGATTCAACCCGGATTGTACACCATGAACGTCGGCAATATACGGCCTAAAGAAGAAGTGTCCATATCGTTTACCTATGCGGAAATTTATTTTTGGAAGGGAAACAGCCTTCGTTTCAGATTGCCGACCACCCTTGCCCCTCGCTATGGCGATCCCGAAAAATCGGGACTCCAGCCGCACCAAAACCCGGAATATAGTCTGCTGTCGGATAACCGGTTTCACCTGCGCGTGACAATCTCAGGCCTTTTGGCAGATGCCTCTCTTGACAGTCCTTCCCATCAATTGATCATAGACAAGTCCATAGGAAAGACCTTCGTGAAACTCGCAAGAGGCGACGGCTTTATGGACCGTGATTTTATTTTAAACATTCATGCGGATCAGGCGGCAAGGGATGTCGCCATGATAGACCGCGACATGGATGATAGGTTTGTCGTTCTGGCTTCGTTTGCCCCCCGGATTCCTGCCCAGGATGAGATACCCCCCAGAAGCATAAAAATCGTTGTGGATTGTTCAGGTTCCATGGCCGGCGATTCCATTGTACAAGCCCGGCAGGCCATGAGCCATGTCCTGGACCAGCTTCGACCCGAGGATTATTTCAATATCATGGCCTTCGGCGACAGATCCAAAACATTTTTTGAAGAGCAAGTCCCGGCAAGCAGTGAAAATATTACCCATGTCAGACGCCTGCTCCGCAGCCTAAACGCCACCATGGGCGGCACTCAAATAAAGAAGGCGCTTGAGGCTGCTATTCGCCTCAATGGTCCAGCGATGCCTCAGGATATCATGCTGATT
>CAYTSY010000102.1:0-6602 GCA_964440555.1 uncultured Desulfobacteraceae bacterium | reverse complement strand
ACAGACGGTGAGGTATGGGAAACGGACGCGCTTATACAAATGATGCGAAAATCCTGGCATCGTGTTTTTACCGTGGGCGTCGGCAGCGCGGTATCCGAGTGGTTTGTCCGGCAACTGGCCAAAGAAACCGGCGGGGCCTGCGAACTGGTTTCTCCCCGGGAGAACATGGCGGAAAAGATCGTCCATCATTTTAGAAGGATTTATCTTCCACGGGCTGACCATGTCGAATTTCAATGGCCAGTGCAGCCGTCAAGGACCGCCCCCCGCATCATTGGGCCTGTGTATGATGGAGATACTTTGCATATCTTTGGCTTTTTTACCGAAAAACCCCAGGGTCCGGTAATCCTCACCATGACCCTGGCGGACGGTCGAACATTCTCCCAATCGGCAATCCCGTCGGACCTGGAATCGCCGTTCACCGATAACGGCCTCCCCGGCGCCCTTGCCCGTTTAGGGGTTCACGAGGCTTTGGCAGATATGCATAAATCTGAAGCACAACAACTGGCCCTCAAATACCAGCTTGTCAGTTCCTATACCAATTATATTGTTGTGGCTGAACGGTCTGATCTGGAAAAAACGAGGGAGTTGCCCGCATTGCGCAAGGTTCCGCAAATGCTAGCCGCCGGCTGGGGAGGGACAGGGTCGATTGCGTCGGAAAGGAGGGTTATGTATTCTCTCTCCGCATCGTTGGCAGATTATGATGAGCCAACGTTTTTAAGGAGAAAACAATCCGTTTCGGAAGAGCGGCAAAGAGAACAGCAACAGCCAACACCTTTTGAATTTGCCCGCAGATGCAATGACTTGCATGCGAATTGGATCAGTCCAAAATTGCAGCTTTTAAGTTTCGACGACCTTCGTATATACGGACTGCCGGAAAGGGTGGTGTCAGCATTGAAAACCATTGCCGATCAATACGCTCCGCAGATACCGGAAAAACTGATCGTTTTGGCCTTTTTAATTGTTCTGTTGGAGTCCGCAATCGCCGGCGAATTTGATCGCAACACCAGACGGGTTGTACAAATGGCGTGCAAAACGCTTCGCCCTAACGACGGATTGATTCAGGTTATGGCCGAGGCCTTTGCAGACATAAAGACAGATGACTGGGGACCTCGTTTTCCCCAATATCAAGAGCAAAACGAATAAGAGAGGCTGCCATGAACGAAAAGCCGGATAAGCATGCTGAAAACAGGCTTCTCGATTTTGAGGATTGCGCCGAGGCCATCGATAAGCTCTTCAAGGCTGCATTGTCAAAACAAGGAAATACGGCTTTTGATGAATTTCTCGACTTTGCCCGCCGAATGAACAACCTTTCCGTTTATAACGCCATGCTGGTAAGACTACAAAGACCAGGAGCCGCACTTGCTTTAAGCCGCCGACAATGGGGGGCAATCGGTCGCAAGGTCATACCCGATGCCGTTCCTATCGTTATCCTTCATCCTTTTGGCCCAGTGCGTTTCGTCTACGAACAGGGCGACACCACGGGAGAATCCATGCCGGCCCAGGATCAAAGCCCCCTATTTGCAGAAGGCCAAGTCAGCCGGGAACATTATGTGCGAACCATAAAGGCCGCGGAAAAGTTCGGCGTAGAGATAGTGGAAACTGAGCATTATGGAAACAATCTGGCCGGTACCGCAGCAGGCTTTTGGGTGTTTCCTCAAAAAACTTCCAGTAAAAAGAAAACCGCGTTTCGAGTCAAACTAAATTCCAAACATGACCGGACAAGCCGTTACTCAACCCTGGCCCATGAGCTGGGACATATCTATTGCGGCCACCTGGGAGAAGATTCAAAAGGTCGCTGGCCAGAACGGCGGCTTTCCCAAAAGGCTTCGGAACTTGAGGCAGAGGCCGTGGCTTGGCTGGTCTGCCAGCGCAACGGCGTTACCACACGCTCAAAAGAATATCTAAGCAGGCTTATCGATGAAGAGGGGCTGCAATCTGTCAGCATGTACACGATTTATACCGCTGCAAACCGGATCGAGTCACGGACCTTGCCGGATAAAAAATAGCGACGGGGATCTTGTAAAACCAAACTGTGAAAAATGAAAGGAAGAAAATCTTATAGACTGGTTCGCTCTATCAACTAAACGCCCATGTTAGCCATATCAGCGAATACCGGGGACCCTGCCCGGTACCGTCAAAGGATGGTGCTGGGTTTTTATTGGGAAGATACGATGACCAAATGTAGCGTGGCGCGTTTCTCATCCCAGGATACTGATTTTATTTTACGCTTCTGATTTCTATTGTTTCCCCTGATCCTGTGCTGCTCTCGGCGATTCGCCTTTCAAAATTCCGGACAGCATTTTCAAGGTTCTTATCAGCCAAATGAGAATACCTTTCAGTTTGAGAAATTGATCCATGTCCCATCAATCTCTGAACAACATAAAGAGATTCCTCTTGTTGGACCAACCACGAAGCGAATGTATGTCTCAAAGAATGAAAAATAACCTTTTGCCGACTGTCTGTTATTCCTTCGTTAAGATTTAATCCATCAACAGCCCTTTCAAACGAATTCGATATCTTTCTGATCTGTTTCCCTTTACGATCCGGAAATACCAGATCATCGGGTTTTCCCCGATCCATGCCTGAAAAGATATTTAAAACTCTTTGCGTCATTATTGCCGTTCGGTTTTTATGACCCTTGGCATCCATGATATGTAAGATGCCGGATTCAAGATTCACATGCCCCCATTTCAGACGGAAAACCTCTGAAGCCCTGAGCCCACAATGTAAAGACAGCAATGCCATATCATGAAGCTGCTCGCTTTTTTCTTTGAGCTTGTTAAGAAGCCCCTCTGTCTCATCATGGGTTAAAAACCGGATTCGTTTGTTATCGAATTTGGGTTTTTTTACCTGTTTGGTGGGAGATTCCCGGTCAACGTAATCATCACGCCGGGCCATATTCCAGATCTGGCGGAAAGTGGCAAAGACATATTCAATCGTCCTTGGGGATTTCCGCGCATCCATCAAGTTTTTTTTAACCTTTTCCAGATGAAGGGGATAGATAGTTTTTAAGGCCATGACACCGACGATCGGATTTAACCAGTTTTCAAAATGTTCATTTTCCTTACGATAGCTCTCGGGCTTTTTATTTGCCTTGGCAGTCGGGAAATAACTATTTTTAAAAAACTCCTTGAAGGTTATGGCTTCCCGGGTTTCCTTTCTCTTTTTTGCGTCTCTAACCTTCTTTTGTTCCTCTGCCTGCTCACGTTTCTCAGATAACCTTGTGGGGCCATCGCCCATCTTGTGAGCGGTTTTTAATTTTGCTAATTCAAGGAATGCCTTTTCATCGGTCCAACCCTCAGATGCCCATCCAAGACTTTCCTCTTTCCGTTTTCCATCCTTCTGGTAACGAATAACAAAATACCGATCTTTCTTTATTCCATGCTTTCTTTCGGGATGTTCTCGAAATCTGACCCCTTTAAATTTTGTGGACTTCCAGGTATATTTCATGTTGTCCCCACTTTGTCCCCACTTTTTAGCAGAAATAAAGAGTTTTTAAATGACGTTACGGGAAGGATAATAATCGTTAACTTATAGATTTGTCAAGTGTTTAATTATTATATGGGAACTTATGGGAAACTAATTGGAAGGGACTGAAAATCCCCGTGTCGGCAGTTCGATTCTGTCCCTCGGCACCAATAAATTTAAGCACTGACGAAATATTCGGAGGTGCTTTTTTTTGTTTTAAAGGGTCCAAAATCGAGCACAATTCATATGGGGTGTCAATTCAACATGCTGATATCACAGTGTGAATGTTGTTGAGAACAGGGGAATTTCACTCCCCGTGTCTCCCCGTGCCCATGAACACGGAAGCTTTGACCAGTTAAGCTGGTTTTCATCAGCGAGCACTGAATCAGACAATTCTTGTGATTTTTCTTGAGTTTTTGCAAGTACTTATAGCCGTAGTGCTCGAAATTAAATTTTGGAGGAATTATTTTCCCATTCGTATAACCATTTGGCGCAAATTTGTGGCATCGCATAAAGGCGGCGCCCCTACAAATATACTCACGATAAAATTGGAAGGACTTTCATGTCCTACCTCAACTGGATTTGCCTCGTTTCATACGGCACGCAGCTCCCTCATCATATCTGCGGAATTTTGGCCAAAATAGCGTTGAATTCACGACTGAACTGAGGGGTGCTTTCATATCCCGCCTTGTCAGCCGCTATGCAGGCTTTCATGTTTACCTGCAATAAAATCCCTTGCCTTGGTTATTGAGACATATTTTTTGATGTCTGTCTTTGATATCTAATTACGCCCAAGCTAAACCGTCTCCACACGGCAGGGAACATAGCGGTGCATAGGGGTTCCGACAAAGTCTCTGTTTGTATTTTTTGTTAACCTGTTGACGTTAACGCCGTGTTTAACGCCATCGTAGACCAGACCAAAACCTTGCGGTATGAGGACCTGTCCCTTTCTGGTATCCGGGGTTACTTCAGCTTCTATTTCTTCTGCCCCTGCTTCAGTGGTGACCTTTACCATCTGTTTGTCAACGATACCCAGCGTCTTTGCATCAGAGGGATTTATTGCCAAGGTGCACGCTCTTCTGCCTTTGTTCCATGCAGGGTCTCTCATGCCCGTATTGGCGTTCATGTCCATATGGCGTCCCGCCATCAAAATCAGGGGAAAATGCTCATCGGGCTTGAGTTGTTCTTCCTCAACCACAGGATTTATTTCCTTGATCCAATCATCTACTTCCGGATTATAGAGTTGTATTTTCTTGCTCTTGGTCGAGATATCCTCCAGATTTCTGTCCGGATCACGTATCCCGATCAATATCCCCTCAGGATGATTCATGATGGCTTGATAGATGGACAGGCCCTGATCCGGTCCTGCAGGAAATCCTGCTTTTACAGCCTCCTCCTGTTGGATTTTGGATAATTGCATAAATAAGGGAAAGATAATGGCAAGATGAACAGAGCCCAACGCAAGGCCCAGCGTTTTCGCGACGACAAAGTGCAAGACGCTTAAATTTTCCGGGGAAGCGGCCACATATTCCCCCAATTTCTGTCCGTATGCCTTGAGATCGCCGCTATTTGCCGCCTCATTCAGCGATTCAGGAATCCGGGGGACCACTCCCATAGCATCGGCCAGCAGTGTGAATATCTCGGCATTTTCTTTTTGCTCTCCCTCCGCTTCCAACACCGGTGGCCTCATTCGAGCGTACACCTTCGAGAAACCCCCACCGGGATTTCCTTCCCAAGACTCAAAAGTTGTTCTACAGGGAAGAATATAATCGGCAAGGACAGCGGTTTCGCTCATGGCAATGTCGGCCACAACCAGCAGATCGAGCTTTTGAAAGGCCTTTTCATAGGCCGTCGTATCGGCGTATGAACGTAAGGGATTCGAGGCGAAGCAGAACAGTGCTCTCACGCGGTCCGGATGATCATACATGATTTCTTCCTGCAAAACATTAGGTGGGAACAAGTCGTTGATGGCGGGAATGTCCGTCAATGGGGTTCTCCATACCGGATCTATGGAATCCAATGGGAGCCCCATTTTGTGCAAATAATTTCCGCCCGGCACACCGATACGGCCGCAAAGGGCCTGTACCACGACGATCAGATAGGATACCAGCGCACTGTGCCTGTTCATCAGTATTCCGAGATCATCAACAATACTTGAACGGCGAGTGGCGAGTTCCCGGCAGACATGGAACACCTGGTCATAGTCAAGTTCACAGACCTTTAACGCGGCTTTTACGTCAAAGCTGGAAAACCAGGGCAGGATCTCGTTGAACCCGCCCGTATGCTTGTCAATATATTCCTTATTATACATGCCTTCATTGATAATGATGGAAATCATTGACTTGAACAGGAGGGCATCCGTGCCGGGGCGGATCGCCAGATGAATATCGGCAATTTTAGCTGTTTCAGACACCCGCGGATCCACAACCACCAGAAGCCTGTCCGGGTCTTTAGACATCTTCGTCAATTTTCGCCGGGCCTGCTGCATATGATGGCTCATCATGGGATTCTTCCCGACAAGCATGAGCATATCGCAATTCTCCTCATCAAATTCCATAAAGAAATCTTGACTTCCAAAGGTCAGGCCGTGCGCCCAAAACCGGCCGGAAAACTCCTGGTTAGCGGCGGAATAGAACCAATGTGAACCGAGTCCCTGTATAAAGCTAAAGGGGAAAGCCATGCTCAGAAAGCTGAACTCGCCTCCGCCGCCCAGCGCAGCTAAAGCGCGGGGGCCATGCTGACCAAGGATACCCTTCAGTTTTCCAGAAATCTCGCTGATTGCCTGGTCCCAAGAGACCCGCTGGAAATTATCTCCTACCTTCTTAAGTGGATAGAGCACCCTGTCTTTGTTGTGCTGATGGTAGGCGATATTCATGCCTTTTCTACATATATATCCCTCACTTATCGGATTGTCTTTATCCCCGCGGACTTTTGTGATCTTATTGTTTTCAACCCGGACCTCGATTCCGCAGCAATTGCCACATAATACACATGATGTTTTTTTCCATTCTTCCATGATAAGCTCCTTTCTAAAAACTTTCCTTACAACATTCTAAGGTGATGCCCGCTATTTTATTCGCTCATTAATAAAATGGCATCGCCGGGCTTTATGGCGCCGCCCTCAATCACTTTGC
>CAYTSY010000101.1:1937-12217 GCA_964440555.1 uncultured Desulfobacteraceae bacterium | reverse complement strand
CGACAGATTTCCAATTCCCCCATTTAGGGGGGCAGGACAGATTTCCAATTCCCCCCTTGAGGGGGGCAGGGGGGTGTTCGGAATTATAAAAAGCCTGCTCACGGAAACACCCCCCTGCCCCCCTCAATGGGGGAATCAGAGGAGTCGATGGGGGAATTAAAGAGGCTGTTTATTTCAAATGCGGTTTCCCTGTTTTAGTCCCTTGACATGCTGTTTCATTTTTCCTAATAAGAATACAGTTTGGTTTTATATCGCACCTCCGGTATGAACCGCCGGTATGAATCGTAAGATACCTTTCTCCCAAAACCTCAACGACATATAAAATAAGGATATGCATATGACCAGTGCGGTAATCATGGCCGGGTATCAGAATAAACGTGAGGTTAAGCGTTACAGCAAGGTTGTGGCGGAAAATTATGGGGAATGCTTTATTGAAAGCGGCTACAAACCGCTGAGGGAATTCCCGGTTGTCGAAAACGGTATAACTACTACTAAGCCACTGATACAGTTTATGATCGATAAGCTTCTCAAAACGGATGAGATTGAAGAAATCGTCATTGTCGGTCATCAAATGCTGCTTGAGCAACGCATAGGCGATTATCTGAAAATGGTTGCCAAACCGATCAAAATAATCAATCAAAACAAAATGTTTACAGATGAAACCATCTCCCGTTTCCAGATTATTTCCAAGCATGTGAAGCATAACTCGTTAGCAGGGAATATGATAAAGGGGTATATGGAGACAAAGGCCTCCCGGGAACCCTGCCATGTATTGTTTGCCGCATCGGATTCGCCCCTGACATCCGTGGGCTTTATCAGAAAATTTCTGGGCTTGGCAACAAAGCACGCGGAAAATACGGCGATTATCATTCCTGCGGTTTTCATAAACGCGAAAGAAGATAAATTGGGGAGAAAACCGTTGAAATTAGTAAACGACAGCGGATATCCCATAAACGGTTATGTTGACATTTCCGGTCGCCAGGGTTTCAGACTGTCTTCGCTGCTGATGGCAAACCTTGACCGGTTCGACGTCAATACTATCAATACCGCATATAATTTAAGAAAATCTTTAAATCCCGCCGTTCAGATCCGGTTGTTCAAAATTACCAGGAATCTCGGGTTTGCAAATGTTTATTCTAAATATTTTATTAAACGGGATTTGAGTATTACGGATTGTGAAAAAATCACCTCCGGTTTTTTCCGGGGACCGTTGACGCTCATCCCCATAACGGATGAAACCGCATCATTTGATTATGACGGGACTGAAAGGGAATATGAAATGATCAGTGGAATGCTGGTCAAAAAATCGAGCCCCAAAACACCCCTGTCGCCGAAAACGGCCAAGGGCATGACATAGTCTTTATCGCAGAAATTCAGGGCTCAAACCGTACTTCCTGAACCATTTCCCGCTGTTTGATTATTTCACGGATTTCTTTTTGGATGCCCGGTCCTCTAATCGGTTCCACCCGGCTGATGCCCTGACCGTTTAAGTTTTGTTTTACTTTCCAGTCTCTGATAAAACCGGGCACAAGGGCATAGCCGCAACCGCCGCTGCCGCAGCAGCTTGTGTCAAATACGGCATATCCCGTTATGTAAAGGACTTCACGATCGCCAAAAGGCAGCCGGACCTCTTTGGTCAGGGTGTATTGACCGCCGATGGCCCGAATTTCCTCGTCTATTTTATGGTGCACGAATTCTTTGACCAAGGCGCCATTCCTCCTTTTTCGCATGAGTACTATTTATCTTTTTTTTAAATTGAAAATACGATATTTACAACTAAAATATAGGACACACACATGCAAATGACGCGATTCAGGTCTTTTCCCATATTCATGGCGTTTATGGTTTTTTCGCTTCCTTTCTTCACCGGGCTCTCCGCCGGTTCCTGTGAAACGCGGACAGGCAGTTTGAACGATACCTATGAACGCATGAAAACACGCCTGGAAAACACCCCGTTTGACGTTCCCATCGTCGTTGAAACCCATGACGATAAATCCCGCTCACAATGTGATGTTTACGGAATTGTGCATCATGACTTTAAAGAATTGTGCGATGTTTTAAGCCAATCCAAAAACTGGTGCGACATCTTGCTGCTTCATCCCAACACCAAGGCCTGTACGGTTGCTTATACGAACCAAAGGGAAATTCTCACCCTTTACTGCGGGAGAAAATATTATCAGGCTCCGGATACAGTGACGGCCCTGTCTCTTGCCTTTCACGTCGAGAGGGGAACAACGGGGAATCTGGATATTTCCATGTCCGGAGATAAAGGTCCCTTGAATACCGACAATTATGAAATCCGGATCAATGCCGTGCCTCTGGAAAAAGGGGAGGCATTTATACATTTAAGTTATGCCTATGATTGCGGCCTTGCGTTTAAGTCAGCCCTCAGGATGTACCTGGCCACTCTGGGACGCGGGAAAATCGGGTTTACCATTACCGGCAGGGACAAAAAAGGAGATGCGGTTTACACCAGGGGTGCACAAGGGATGATTGAAAGAAATTCAGTGCGATATTATCTTTCCATCCAGGCATTTCTGGAAACATTTCAATTGCCGGAAGCGATACGCTTCAAGAGTCGGATTTCCAGGTATTACGACATGATGAATAAATATCCGAAGCAGCTCTATGAACTTGACAAAGAGGAATACGAGGCCAACAAAATCAGAGAATACCACAATCAGACCGATTTGCAGAAGAAAATTCAAACGCAAAGGCGTTCATGAACCTTTTTGACATATCCCGCGCGCCCCTTGAAGGGGTCAACCTGATCGAAGCCAGTGCCGGCACCGGTAAAACATACGCCATCGAGGGGCTGTACATCCGGCTGCTTTTGGAAAAACAATTGACGCTGGATCAAATACTGGTGGTGACCTTCACCCGCGCAGCAACGGAAGAACTTAAAACGAGGATAAGGCAAAAGCTGGTGCTTGCGAACGCGGCATTTACTTCCGGCGTCTGCCAGGAACCCTTTATCGGGGAGCTGTGCGCGCGAATAAAAGATCACCGCCATGCCGCCGGGCTTTTACAAAACGCGCTGATCAATTTTGACAAGGCCGCCATTTTTACGATCCACGGCTTTTGCCAGAGGATCCTCGCTGAAAGCGCTTTTGAAACCCGAAATTTGTTTGAGTTCGAAGTCGTTACGGATATGTCGGGGCTTTTAAATGAAATTGCCGACGATTTCTGGAGGATTCACTTTTACAGTGCGCCGGTTGAACTGGTCTCCTATGGACTGAAACAGTTATCAGGACCGGACTATTTTTATCGTTTATCTGCAAAAGCGGTTCGGCCCAACCTTCTTGCGTTTCCGCAAATCAAGCGTCCTGATATGAAAAGTATGGATGATTACAGGCGGTTGTTTAGCGAAATGGCAACCGCCTGGGAAGCAGGGGCCCGGGAGATTTTACTTCTGCTCAAAGATCCCGCTTTAAACGGCAAGGTATACGGCAGCACGAAACCTGCCCCGGAATATCCGGATGTCAGCAAAAGAGACGCGGCCATCCTGAGCCTTGGAAATTCCATGGACCGGCTTGTTGCAGACAATAGCCCGGGTTTTCCCTTGTTTAAGAAATTTGAACTTTTTACACGGACAAAACTGTCAGACGCCGGCAAAAAAAATCAAACTCCGCCTCATCACCCCTTTTTTGATCTTTGCGATAAACTGACTGAAAAAGCAAAAATGCTTGAAGCAGAAATGGATGATTTCCTGGTTTTTCTTAAATCGGAATTTTTCAGGTATGTTGCAAACTGCCTTGCCGGCAGAAAGAAAAAATCGAATATGATCGGCTTTGACGATATGCTGATTATGGTTAAACGGGCATTTGATCTGCAAGGAGGGCAGGATCTGGTAAAAAAAATCCGTCAAATCTACAAAGCCGCCTTGGTGGACGAATTCCAGGATACGGATGCAGTTCAGTATGAAATTTTCAGCCGCCTTTTTGGGTGCGGCGATGACGCCCTGTTTATGATCGGGGATCCCAAACAGGCGATTTACAGTTTTCGCGGGGCGGATATTTTTTCATATATGGAGGCTGCCTACCATGTCAAAAACCCCTATACCCTGTTAAAAAATTTCAGGTCCGACCCGCCGCTTATCGAGGCCGTGAACGGCATTTTTTCAAGTCATCATCGCCCGTTTTTTTTTGAAAGCATCGCTTTCGGCAAAGCTCAATCCGCCAATCCCGGGAAAGCGGAAACTTCAGCCGGTTCTTCCGGATTGATTATATGGCATCTTTTTTCAGATCCCCTGATTGAAAGAGATGTCCCTATTCCAAAATCCCACGCCATGCAACGGGCTTCGCAAGCCATTGCCGCAGAAATCATAAGCCTTGCGTCCCCGGGAAAAAACAGCGTTCAATTCGGAGACATCGCCATTCTGGTAAGGACCAACCGCCAAGCAAAACTGATCAAAAGCCGATTGTCAAAGCAAAATATCCCCTGTGTTCTTTACCAAACCGGCAACATCTTCAGCACGGATGAAGCCCTCGACATGAAGCGCATCCTGTGGGGAATCGCTGAACCCGGGGATAAACGCAGAATGACAGCGGCCATGTCCACGGACCTGGTCGGTGTTAATGGGATTGAACTGGACATGAAACGCTCATCCATGACGGTTGAGAACAAAATCACATCCATAAAAACGTATTCCGCCATTTGGAAAACCGAAGGCTTTATGAGAATGTTCAGACGATTGATGGCTGAAGAACACATCAAACAGCGGTTAATGAAATATCCGGATGGGGAAAGAAGGCTGACCAATCTGCTCCATCTTTCTGAAATACTTCATCAGGCGGAAATTGAAAACAGTCTGGGCATGTTGGGATTGGTAAAATGGCTGGCAAATAAAATAACTTCTTTTCCGTTTGATTCCGAGGAACACCTGATCCGTCTTGAAAATGACGCCCGGGCTGTGACCATCATGACCCTTCACAAGAGCAAAGGGCTTGAATTCCCAATTGTTTTTTGCCCGTTTCCCTGGGATGAATCAGAGGTCCGCGAAAAGGAAGTCGAATTCCATGACCCTTCCCAAAATAATCGCCCGGCAATTGATCTGGGATCTGAAAGATTTGAGGAAAATAAGAAAATTGCGGAAAAGGAGAGGCTTGCTGAAAATTTAAGGCTGTTTTACGTTTCATTAACCCGGGCCAAAAATAAATGTTATATCGTCTGGGGCCGCATCAAGGGCGGCGAAACGTCCGCCCCGGCATATCTGTTCCATTGCGCCGGGGACGGCGCTGATCCGCTGGCGGAGTTGAAAAATACCTTTTCCTTAAAAAGTGATGCTGCTTTAATAAATGATCTAAACGTGTTATCTGAGCGATCACATGGCACGATACGCCTTGCCGCTCTCCCTTCCCATACGGATACGCAAACTCTATTCAAGTCAATTGAGGGGAGAAATTTTTCCCCAAGGGAGTTCTCAGGCGCCATTTCAAATGCGTTTCGCATTGCCAGTTATTCGTCTTTAAGCGCCGGGAAAACAGAGGCAAATGATCTTTTCGATAACTATTGGGATGCCGGAACACCAGCCGCGGCCAATGACCTGGAACATGATAATCACAACACAGATATCGGACAGGACTTTTCAGATATTTCCGGGTTTCCAAAAGGAACCCGGTCAGGCTTATTTTTTCATTCTGTTTTTGAAAACATCGAATTTGATTCCTTCATTAAGAACCCGGATCAATACGCGATAGCCCGGCAACTCAACACCCATGGATTTGATCCGGCATGGGAAAAAGAGGTTATCCGCACGATTTCAAATGTGCTTTCAACACCTCTGAACACCTCTGAAGGCAATATACGGCTTTGTTCCGTTAAAAGAGAAAACCGGCTGAACGAAATGGACTTTTATTTTCCCATTAAAAAAATTTCTCCTGGTGCGCTTAGTTCCATATTCGCGCCGTTTGGCCGGCAAAAATTTTTTGACGGCTATCATAATGCCCTTGAGAGGCTGACATTTGCGCCACTTGAAGGGTTTATGAAAGGGTTCATCGACCTGGTATTTTTCCATGAAAACCGGTTTTATATTATTGACTGGAAATCAAACCGGCTTGGACCCGCCCGATCCGACTATCATCAGGGCAAAATCCATGAGGTCATGATGACCCATCATTATATTCTTCAGTATCACTTGTACGCTCTGGCCCTTCATTGCTACTTGACCAAACGGGTTTCTTCCTATCAATACATAAAAAACTTCGGAGGTGTATTTTACTTGTTTATTCGGGGGATCAATCCGGCAGACCAACAATCCGCAGGCATTTATTTTGATCTCCCTGATCCGGAACTCATCGAACATCTCCGGGAAAGCCTCACGCCTGATACCGGCAGCGAATCATTAAAGTAAAACATGAAAAATAATATACTAACAAATCTATATAAAAACGATTTATTAACATTGATGGATATTCATTTTGCAGAATTTATATCGGATCTGGCAAATGAGCAGGACCCTGATCTGGCATTGGCGGCCGCATTGGTAAGCAATGCAACTGTTTTAAAACATGTGTGTCTCGATCTGGAATCCATTTCAAATCAAAGCCTTTTGACGGGAACCGGGTCATGTGAAACCATCCGATGCCCATCAGTTTCAACCTGGCGCAGAAAACTGACCGCATGCCCGGTTATCGGTCAACCCGGAGATGAACGGCCTCTGATTCTGGACCCAAAAAACCGTCTGTACCTGCATCGATATTGGAAATACGAGCATCTGCTGGCGCTTCAGATTCTGGAAAAGATCAACCTGCCTGATGTTGAGGTTGATCCGTACCGTCTGTTTGACAGCCTGGATCGTTTTTTCCCGGAATCGGACAAGCGTGACCTGACGTCATATAGGAGTGCCGTAATTACGGCAGGCTTTAAACGATTTTGCGTTATCACCGGCGGGCCGGGAACGGGGAAAACCACAACCGCGGCAAAAATTCTGGCCGCGATTTTGGAACAGCCCGGAAATGAAAAACTTCGGATTTCATTGGCCGCACCCACGGGGAAAGCCGCCATACGCCTGGGTGAATCGATTCGCATGGGTAAAGCGGGCCTTGCCTGTCCGGATTGGGTCAAGGAAGCCATTCCCTCTGACCCGCAAACCATTCACAGGCTGCTCAAACCATTGTCCAGGTCGTTGTTGTCCTTTTATCATAATGCTGAAAGACCCCTTCCTGTGGATATTGTTGTCGTGGATGAAGCCTCCATGGTGGATATTGCTCTGATGTCGAAACTGATGCAGGCTGTTCCCAAAAATGCGAGAATGATTTTAATCGGCGATAAAGACCAACTGGCATCGGTTGAGCCCGGATCTGTTTTCAGCGATATTTGCATCGGTTTAAGTACCGGAGGGCATTCAAAAGTATGGCAAAACCGATTGGAAAGGGTTTTGCAAAAAATATTTATGCCAAACAGTTCCGAAGAGGCTTCGAAAAAAAACGTCGGCGATTGTATTGTCAACTTGGGTAGAAATTTTCGTTTTGAAGAAAATGCGGATATGCACATTCTGTGTCAAACGATTCAGCAGGGAGATTCGGAAACACTGGTCCGACTTTTTAATGAACCGGGCCGGCATGGCATTCGATTTCAGGAGATTGAGGCTCACGGCGACTGGATTGAAACGCTTGAAAGAGATATTGTCGCCGGGTACACCGAGTACCTCAAAGCGCAGGACCCTAAAAATGCTATTGAAAAATTCAACCGATTTAAAATATTATGCGCCATTAAAAAAGGGCCGCTGGGTACGGAAGGGATCAATCAAAGAACGGAGCACATTCTTGGTAAAGCCGGACTTATCCGGCCCGGCCCGGAATGGTATCGGGGACGGCCGGTTCTTATTACCAAAAATGATTATCCGTCAGGTCTTTTCAACGGAGATATCGGAATTGCATGGAATGAAACAAAAGGGGGAGATCAACGGTTCTTGGTGTATTTTTTAAGTGAATCCGGTGAGATCAGATGTTTTTTACCCCATCTGCTTCCTGAACATGAAACCGCCTATGCCTTGACAGTCCATAAAAGCCAGGGGTCGGAATTTGAATCCGTTATTTTTTTGTTGCCTGATCATGAATCTCCCGTTATAACGCGGGAACTTCTGTATACGGGCGTTTCAAGGGCGCGAAATCAGGTGTCGATTTTTGGCCTTGAAAACATTATTAAATCAGCATTATTCCGTACCATTTGCAGGATTGCGGGAGATGCTCGGAAATTAAAAAGGAGAATGTTCATGCGAAAAGCGATTATCCGGTCTACCGGCAAATATCTCCCCCCTCGATTGGTGACCAATAAGGACCTGGCACAATGGATGGATACCTCCGATGAATGGATTGTACAACGAACAGGCATTGAACAACGTTATTGGATAGAAGAAGGAAAGGATACGGGCCCTGCGGATCTTGGATTTGAAGCGGCAAAAATTGCACTGGGCCGGGCAGGGTGGGCTGCCGGTGATCTGGACCTGATAATTTTTGCGACATTGAGTCCGGATATTTTTTTCCCGGGCTCAGGGTGTCTGCTTCAGGGCAAGCTCGGTCTGGATTCAACGCCGGCGTTGGATATCCGGCAGCAATGCACCGGATTTATTTACGGTCTGAGCATCGCGGATGCCTATATCCGGAGCGGTCTTGCCGACAAAATCCTTTTGGTCGGGGCAGAGGTCCACAGCACGGGACTCGATATTTCCACCCGAGGGCGGGATGTTACGGTTATTTTCGGCGATGGCGCCGGGGCCGTCTGCATCGAAGCGGTGGATACTGACGACAGCGTCGGCGTGTTGTCCACTGCGCTGCACGCTCAGGGTGAATTGGCCGATATCCTGTACACAGAAGCGCCGGCCTCGCGGTCGAATCCGAGAATTTCCAGGGAAATGCTGGATCAGGGCCGTCACTATCCCATAATGGATGGCAAACAGGTATTTAAACTGGCAGTGCGGCGGTTGCCGGAAGTTGCCGATGAGACGTTGAAGAAAGCCGGATTATCAAAGGAGGACATTGATCTTTTTATCCCGCATCAGGCAAATTTGAGAATTAATCAGTTTTTTCAGAAGGCCATGGATATTCCGGAGCATAAGGTGTTCAACAATATTCAACGCTACGGAAATACAACCGCGGCCACCATTCCGATCGCATTGGATGAAGCCATCGAAATGAACCTGGTGGGAAAGGGAAGTACGGTATGTTTTCTCGGGCTTGGCGCGGGCCTCACCTGGGGCAGCATCATCTACCGTTTTGAACGATAAGATCAGGGGGCCAGGTAAAATCCAATCTCTTTGTCGAATCGATTTTTTTCAAAAAACTCGGTTCCCACAAAGTGCCCCTTGATGATCATGACGCGAACTTTTCGAACAATATCGGTTCGCTTTTTATCGTCAAGCCTGAATTTTACTTCCAGAATATCGTCTTTTTCAAGTTTGTGGGGCGTCATATTGATAAGGCCGAGGCCTCCCATGGAGATATCTTCCACCAGCATGTCGCCCTTTCGCTGATTTTTTAAAATAATATATTCGCCCGACAAATTGACTTTTTTACGGTAGTATTTCCTGAAGTCAATGGTACATTTGAAATGTTCACCGCATTTACATTTTACAGTCAGGGCGTTCCCGGTATTTTGATACTTCGACGCTTCGATTTTCTTTGAATTCCCGCATGCAGGGCAGATGATCACGGCATTGTTTTCTTTGTCCGGATAAAAGGTCAGAACAGAATCGATTTGCTTGATTTCCATAACAGACTCCCTGTTGTTGTAGCAGTCGCTGGCCGGGTTAGGCAGGGTAGTGCCATACTTTTTATAACTACCTGAATCCATTATAAACGTCAAGTAAAAACCAATAGCCGGCGTTAAATTTTATGCCGCAAGAGGGTGTTCGCTATACTTTGTTTGAAAAAATAAACTCCAGATAAGTGTTGGATATGGGGTCCAAATGGCTTGTGTCGTGAGCCTGGCTCATATTTTTTGCGGCGATTTCTTTTCTGATTCCGGAGGCCATGGTTTTTCCCAATTCAACGCCGAATTGATCAAATGGGTTGATTCCCCACAGGAAGGCCTCATAGACTATTTTTGCTTCGTAAAAAGATAAAAGACGGCCGACATTTTCAGGTGAAAGATCTTTCAACACCAGCGTTGAAGACGGCCGGTTTCCGGAAAAAGACCTGGCCGGATTTTCGTGTTCCATGCCCTGGGCCAGGGCCATCGGCTGAGAAATGAGGTTGGCCCACAACTCCTGATGATTGGTCACACCTTTGGAACGGCATGTATATTGCGCATATTGCGGGTTTACAACGCCGATGAATTCG
>CAYTSY010000101.1:239-1927 GCA_964440555.1 uncultured Desulfobacteraceae bacterium | reverse complement strand
GTGGTTGGTGACGCCCTTGTTGCGGGCGGTGAATTGGCCGTAATGCGGCGTGCGCACCCCGATGCAGGCGATGGGAAAGGGTCGCCCCTGATGGGCCAACTGGAAAAAGGAGTGCTGGGCATTTGTGCCGGGTTCACCGAAAACGATCATCCCCGCGGGCATTTCAAGGAGAACGCCGTTTTCGTCAACCGATTTCCCATTGCTCTCCATGCTCAGCTGTTGAATATGGGATGCGAGTTTTGCCAAAGGCGCTGAATAAGGAATGATCCCCATTGCCGGATAGTGAAGAAAGTTATTGTTCCATGTGGAAATAAGCGCCGATGTCAGAGGCAGGTTGTCCTGACAGGGCGCCCCTGCTGCATGCCGATCCATTTCTTCAGCGCCTTTCAAAAACCGTTCAAACATATCATAGCCTAAAAACAGACTTAGCGGCACGCCTCCCACCGCAGAGGAGACGCTGTACCGGCCGCCGATAAAATCGAACATGTGAAAAGTCTCCAGCACAGGGTTGGATGGATCATCCCCGGGGCTGCCCTTGGCCGTTACCGTAACAACATGTTTGGACGGATCAATGCCCCTGTCCTTCATAAATGCATACGCCTGTTCCGTGTTGGCCAATGTTTCCGCCGTCGTATAGCTTTTTGAAATAACCACCCACAATGTGGTCTGGGGGTCTGTTTCGGACACGACGCGGCCGAAATCATCAATATCCACGTTGGACAGAAAGTGAAGTCGGATTTTTTTGTCCGCGTATGCCGCCAGAGCGGTTGAAACAAACTCGGTCCCCAGGTACGAGCCTCCTATTCCGATCACTACGGCATCCGTAAATGCTTTTCCGGATGAGCCTGTTATTTTTCCCGAATGGACCTGATGTGCGAATGTTTTTATACGTTCTCTTTGTTCGGCAATTTCGGGCATAACGTCCTTCCCGTTGACCCGGACCGGATCTTTGCCGAAGCACCGGGCAGCCGTGTGAAGGGCCGCACGGTTTTCCGTTGCATTGACGATCTCGCCGGCCATCATCTTGATGAATTTTTCCTTGAGTTGCCTTTTTTCCGCCAACCGGCGCAACAGCGTCAAGGTCTTTTCAGTAACGCGCTGACGGGAAAAGTCGAAAAACAGGCCTGCGCCTTTCATTGAGAAGGTTTCAATCCGGTCCTGCTTTTTTACAAGATGCTTTAAATGATTTTCAGGGAGATTGATTTCTTTTGCATGTATGGCCAAATCAGCCCATTCAGGAGAGTCATTTACTTTTTGCGGGTGCATAAAGATTTCCTTTCTTTCCGGCCGGCAGAAGACTTACTGCTTCGGATGGTTGGCTAAAAGGCGTTGATGAATGTCGGCGATAATTTTTCCTGAAATATCCGACATCGCTAACCCCATGGCTTGCGCAATTGACGTCGGCGTTTTTTCGGCACAGGTTTTTCGGGCAGAATAATGCTTTTGAAATAAAACCCGCTTTCCCAAATCCGGTTCATTTTCTTTCAGCAAGGCAATGTTCAATGACAGAACAGCTTCCCAGACCTCTCCGCCGGTTTCGTAAAACTCGTCAACTGTTCCCGTAACGCAATAAGAAGCCGTCTCAGCAGCGTAATGGGGGAAAACCGCTTTAAACAATCCGGATCTGGAGAGGTCCCGGGTCAGATAGTATGTTGCCAGGTCGCGTGGGTTGGAACGCCATTTATGGT
>CAYTSY010000101.1:0-229 GCA_964440555.1 uncultured Desulfobacteraceae bacterium | reverse complement strand
TCCCGGGTAAATTTTTTTTCGCTGAAGACAATATTTTCCGTATCATATGCCGGTGATATCTCAAACCGTTTGACGCGCAAGGTTTCGGGAAAGGAGTTTTCTGAGGAAACAACCGGCGGATCATATTCAAAGAGGTAAAAGTTTGTTTTTATTGCCGGTTGACGGCTTCCGGAAAAAAAAAAAAAAAAAAAACATAAGACCACCATGCATGCCCATAATTCCTTGGTTT
>CAYTSY010000100.1:6650-12299 GCA_964440555.1 uncultured Desulfobacteraceae bacterium | reverse complement strand
TATGATGTGAAAAAAATGTAAAAAAAAACTATCAAATATTTCTAACGTTTAGCTTGATTAACTATATTTTTTTGCTTATAAAAGCGAAAAAATAAGCAACAACTCTTAAATATCAGCCCCAGAGCAATAAAATTCCGAGAGCGCACTTCCGTATTCGGCCGACAGGCTAATTCAAAAAATCCGTGGACAGGCAATTGTAAAATAAAGACAAACCTACAAGGAGGGAAAAATGAAAAATAAAATTAGTTTGGCGTTAACGGAGAAGACAGCCAAAGCGTATGTCGGTGGACACTCCAATGACGTCATGTCTCCCACCATCGGAAGCTATGTGCTTGCAACTGAAAAAGAAATACGGCTTGCCGAAAAGTTGAAAAAGCATATTCCCTGGCAGCATCAGTGACGATATTAATGGGGAGTAAGTGTACAAATACATATTCGCTGCAGAATTTGGGATAGACAATGGTGATTTCAAATAAAACTGCGGGCATTCTTGCAATGGCAGCCACGGCCTTTCTCTGGAGCCTCGCAGGATTGTTTATAAAATTAATCGACTGGAATCCTGTTGCAATAGCAGGCATGCGCAGTCTCATCGCGTCAATCGTCATTCTCATCTATCTCAAACGCCCCAGGATTCATCTTTCTTTTCCCCAGATTGCTGCCTCAATCGCCAATGCTGCGACCATGCTCCTGTTCGTCTCAGCCAATAAAACCACCACGGCGGCGAATGCGATCCTTCTTCAGTATATTGCACCGGTTTTAACTGCCTTTATCGGCGTCGGTTTACTGAAGGAACGCATGTATGCGGAACATTTTGCAGCATTTCCACTTGTAATGTTCGGCATGGTTGTTATGCTTTTTGACGAACTTGGCGGAGGAAAATGGTTCGGCAATGTTCTTGCGATTATGTCGGCGATTACATTCAGTTTTTATTTCGTATTCATGCGTATGCAAAAGGACGGTTCGCCGCTGGAATCGATTCTTTTGTCCCATTGGCTCACGGCCGGGATAAGCATCATCATATCGCTTTTTCTTCCAATGCCGCATGTAACCTGCAAATCACTGGCTGCAATCGCGGTGCTAGGAATTGTTCAGGTGGGGCTGTCGGCGATTTTATTTTCCGTCGCAATTAAACGGGTTTCCGCGGTTTCGGCAAACCTCATTGCAGTCATCGAGCCGGTATTTAACCCCGTATGGGTGTTCTTTGCGATAGGGGAAACCCCGGGGACTCATGCGCTTATAGGCGGCGCAATGATTGTGCTGGCAGTAACAACAGCTTCCCTTATCAACACAAACCGGAGGGAGTGACCTTCAAATTCAAGCAACTTATTGGAGCATGATGCGGCTGTCTCGGCTCAGCGTTAGACGCGTTAAGCTAGATTTTCGGAAACCCTCTCACATGGCGTATCAGAGATAGTCGCCGGGTTTAGGCGCCGCCGATTTTCGCAGATTGCCCCCCGTCTACCGGCAAGTATATAGAGGTAATAAACTTTGCCTCATCAGATGCCAGAAAAAGCGCTGCATGGGCCGTATCCCATGCGTCTCCCTGTCCGCCTTTCAGCGGAACCAGGTTGTTTCGAAATTTTCTGATCTCTTCTTTATCGATGCCCAAAGCCGCTTCCCATTCTCCGATGCCCATGGGTGTGTCTAGAAGTCCCATCATGATGGCATTGACGCGAATGCCTTTCCTGGCATAAGTCATCGCCAGTTGGTGCGTTAATGCATTGACGCCCGCTTTAGCGACCTTGTAAGTAATCATGGGGGTTGCACAAACCGCTGCAACCGAAGAGATATTTATAATGGCGCCGCTCTCCTGTTTTTCCATCTGCGGAAGTACATGTTTGCAGGTCAAAACCATAGCCTTCAGGTTGACGGTCATTATCCGATCCCAGGCCTCTTCGCTCACGCGTACCACGCTGTTGTCCCCGGTACCGATGCCGACGTTATTGACAAGTACGTCAATCCGTCCATAAATTTCGACACATTTTTCGGCAATCAGACGGCAGTTTTCAGCGATGGCGATATCGGCTTGAAAAGCAAACGCTTCTCCGCCTTCTTTATCAATCATCGATTTGGTTTCAAGTACGGAATCCAGATTGCGATCTACCAGCATGACTTTAGCGCCTTCCCGGGCAAACAGCAGCGACATGGCCCTGCCGTTGCCGACCCTGTCTCCGGCAGTCTGCCCCGCCCCGATGATTATGGCTGTTTTATCCTTAAGACGATTTCCCATTTTTACTCCTCCTTATGCAGTTTCGATCCAGTATCAAGCCTCTGGCCTGATAGCTTTCAACATAGACGTTGCTTTAAAATTTCCTGGATATTGCTTTCTCATTTTGCTTCCTATATAATGGAGTTAATATCACAGAAAAAGCAGCTTAACCATCAGTTTAAATTTCGGAGTCCATTATAGCAGATTTCTGGCCCCATCCTCAACATTGAGTTTAAGCCACAAGGGAGCAATATGTCTGTCTTGGTAACCGGCGGCGCCGGATACATCGGAAGCCACACCTGTCTTTGTTTGATCGAAGCCGGGTATGAAGTGATTGTTGTCGATAATCTTTCAAACAGCAAAAAACAATCCGTGACCAGGGTAGAGGAATTAACCGGAAAACACATAACCTTCTATCCGATTGATATCCGGGACAAGAAAGAAATGTGCGCTGTTTTTGGGGAAAACAAAATTGATGCCGTGATTCATTTTGCAGGACTAAAAGCGATCGGCGAATCCGTTGACCAGCCGCTGCGATACTACGAAAATAACCTGTCCGGTACGTTGGCGCTGTGTGAAGTGATGATGGAAAACAACGTGAAGAATATGGTATTCAGTTCTTCAGCCACGGTTTATGGAGACCCGCTCACAGTGCCCATCACGGAAGAGTTCCCTTTAGCCCCTACCAACCCTTATGGAAGATCAAAACTGTTCATTGAGCAGATCCTCCGGGATGTCCATGCGGCGGATAACGCATGGAACATCATCTTGTTGCGCTATTTCAATCCGGTCGGTGCCCATATCAGCGGCCGTATCGGGGAAGATCCGAACGGAATTCCCAACAACCTGATGCCGCTTATCTGCCAGGTGGCGGCCGGCAAACAACAAAAATTATTGATTTTCGGCGATGATTACCCGACTCATGACGGAACCGGCATTCGCGACTATATTCATGTCATGGATCTGGCTCTGGGCCATATTCGGGCAATCGAAAAATTGACGAAAAACCCCGGTGTCGAAGTCTTCAATCTGGGGACCGGCCGCGGGTACAGCGTGCTGGATGTGGTAAAGGCATTTGAAAAAGCTTCCGGAAAAACAATCCCCTGCCGGGTCGTAACCCGCAGGCCGGGCGACATCGCCGTTTGCTGCAACGATCCGGGCAAGGCAAAAAAAGAACTGGGCTGGGAAGCCATGCTCGGTATCGGGGAAATGTGCCGGGATGCATGGCGCTGGCAGGCAGGCAATCCTGAAGGATATGAGTAGACACCCCAAAGACGAAAGGGGATGGTCGATAATTCAGGGCTTTTAATTGGAAAATTATATCTTACTGCGCTATGCATAATTCAGCCATCCTCCTCCTTGTCTTCTCCCATATTGAATGGATATGTCAGGTGTGAACTCTATCACTTGTAGACAATTTCGTTTCCGGAGCACTATGCTCTTAAAGGGGGGATAGTTTGTATGAGTTATCGTATGTCCGGTTTATTGAAACGCAGGTTCCCGCTGCGGTTCCAACGTCCTTTGGTACTCCTGATCCCTCTGGCGATTTTCCTGTTTTATCTTCTTCCAGTGTTGACAAAATCAATTCTGGGTTATTGGATGTATGCGTATGCCGGTTTTGACGCCGGAATTTACTACCAGGGAATTTACAAAATAAGTCATTTCCAGGGGTTGTTTGGCACAATCAGAGGGGCCGGGTTTTTTGGAGACCATGCCACCTATATTGCCTTCTTGCTATCACCGTTTCTTTGCCTCCATAATAGCTTGACAACCTTACTCGTCTTGCAAGCTTTGAGTCTGGGAGGATGTGTTGTGGTGCTATGGCACATTGGTGATTTTTATCAATTACGGCGTATACAGAGCGTAGCCGTGTGTGCCGCCTGGGCATTGAGCCCGGCGATTGTGAATATGAACCTGGAGAATTTTCATCCGGAAACAATTGGGGCAATTTGGGTTTTGCTGGGCTGGGACTGTTGGATTCGGGGCAAAAAATGCGGGTTTTGGATCTCGGTGTTGCTGGGGCTGATGTGTAAGGAGGATTATCCGGTAGTACTCTTTTTTTTAGGTGTTCTGTTGTTTTTCAAAGAAAAGAAGCGTAAAGAAGGCTTTTTGCTCGCGTTGCTCTGCCTTTGTTGGTATATTATCCACAGTAAAATCGTATGGCCTTTAGGAAACGGTATCATGCCTTTTTCCGCTCAATTGCCGAACATCCCATCCTATTGGTTTGCCGGCTTGACGGCAAATGTATTTAATCCGGCGTATTATTGTGAGACAATTCTGCAAACTGCGAAGCTAAAGTATCTTTTTCAACTGTTGTTTCCCTTGGCGTTTATGGTAATCGTGGGCTGGGAGTTTTTTTTGATCGCTTTGATCCCGATAATGATCAATGTGATAGGGAATGTCCCGTATCATAGCTCTGTCTACTACCATTATAATAGTCTGTCGTCCGTCTTTCTGTTCCTGGCCTTGATCCTGGCATTCACCCGGCTACCGGGACCAAAACTTCGCAATTTCTGCGCGGTGGTCATAATCGGTTGTTCGGTAATTGCCAATGTGCGTTGGTCTACGCTACCGGTCGGATCTCAATTGTCAATCTTAAGGGATTCATACCGGTATGTGCTGGAGAATCCAAAAATTAAGGAGCGAAATCAGATTTTAGCTCAAACTCCGCCGGAAATGGCGGTTGCGGTCTCTCCTTTTCTAGGTGCGAAGTTTGCCGCCCGGAATATATGCACTATTTTCCCGAATCCCTGGATCGGCAATTATTGGTGGCAATGGTTTCAGGAAAACCGATTCTTGCTTTCCCCTCAAATGATTGAGCGCGTGATTCTGGATCGGAGTGAAGCTGCCACAAATCGAGAAAATATGTGGTTATTATCGCAATTGATGCAGTCGCGCTATTTCGAATATCACAAACAATACCGTCATACCATCGTCCTTGATCGAGTCAAGGTCGAGAGCAACCCTAATGGATTTGAGGTGTGGAGTGGAGATGCGCATTATATCCATCATGTTTTTTCCTACCTGATCAATACGTATCACATTACCAATTATCTTGGCGAAAGCCTGGAATTCAGCCAGCCTGTTCGCCTCACAGGGTTTTTATACGTAAAGCCGGGGATGGTGCTGCGTGTGCCAGCGGATGTCGAATTCGAGTTAAAGTGTCCGGTCATCCGGGAAAATAGCCGGGTGGTAAGGCCACAGGTCGAACAGGACGGATTGGTCGGCTTTTCTCTGGACATGACGATACATCCGGATACTAAACAATTCATCGCCCTTGAATGGCAGCAACAGAACAGGACTTGGAGTGTCTTTCCGGAAGCATGGCTTTTCCCAACTCAGACTCCGGATAGCCTCACCTCAGCAAGAACCGTCAGCCCCGTCGTTGAAGTTCCATTTCAGCAGACCGGCCGGCCGATTATTGATTTTTCCGATCACTC
>CAYTSY010000100.1:0-6640 GCA_964440555.1 uncultured Desulfobacteraceae bacterium | reverse complement strand
CCTCGAATGGACACGCACCGCCTGGGAATCAGAATTGGGATGCAGTGAATGGCTGTTTGAGGAGCGCGTCTTTTTTCTAAATCATAACTCCCCGGCTGATCAAAAGATCATTATGCCGATCACGATTGAACCCGGACAGGCGATCAAATTTGAGGCCGAAATTCGAACAGAGACAGTCGAAGGCACATCCGGCGCATTTATTGGTATTTTAGACACCGATTCGGATTCACGTAGAATCACCAATACTCATGATTGGCAATTGGTTGAGATTGTAATCGTGAATAGTTCGGCAAGACGCCAAAAGGTACCTTTTTGTCTGCGTTTAGGGCATTATGGCGCGACTGTAACAGGAAAAGCCTGGTTTCGGAACATAGCTGCTTATCCAGTGAAAATCAATCACTGGCAGGATATCAATATAATTCATTTTTTGGGTGAATAAGACCGCAAGAAGACAAAAGGCAGTCAATCTCTACAAAGATGACGCTGGCCGTCGCATCTTTTCTCTCCACTCTTTATTCCCATGCAAATCTGAATAAATGCTTAAATTTATAAAAAGCTTCCGCGGAAAGCTTAAAATGACTGTCTCTAGTATCCATGCATTCCACCGGAACTTCTGCAACCCGCCGCTTTTCCTCGATGGCATAGTAAAACAATTCCAATACATAAGCCGTCCAGGGATCCAGCCTCTCGGCATGTGCAAGCACAAAGCTTCGCCGGTATGCTTTCGCACCTATTGAAAAGTCTGCGGCAGCAGCACCGAGAACTGTGGCGGCTGTAAAGATGAAAAAATTACTTGCCAATGTTCTGATAAAAGAGCGATTCTGAATCCGCATCCGCTTGCAGCCGATAACCATATCGCACTTACCCAAAAAATCCAAGGCAAGTGGAATAAAGTCAAGTTCCACTGCAAGATCCGCATCCTGGGAAATGATAAATTCGTTTGATGCCATTTTCACACCTTGGACAAAAGCTGTTCCGGGCCCTTTTTTATCAAGGTGAAAGGATCTGATTGCAGTATTTTGCTTTGAGAGATTATCGATAATTTCAGGTGTGGAATCGGTTGAGCCGTTGCTCCCCAGAATGATTTCAGCATTTATTTCATGCTCATGCAGGTAGGTCGTCAACCGGGCGATATTGTCTTCAATGATGTCTTGCTCGTTGTATAAAGGGATGAAAATTGAGCAGGCTGTATTCATGGATTTTCTTTAATGTATTTTACTGAATATTGGGTCCACAAGTTATCAGGGAATTGTTCCATAAGTTGCTTGGCGGCTTCCCGGGCCTTGTCTTTATTCCCCTGCATGGTTTCGCTTTTTTGAATATGAAAAAGCGCTTCGGGTATAAACTGGCTTTCCGGATATGCCCGGATTAAGTCTGAAAACGACAATGCGGTATTTTTATAATCATTTTTGCGCCAATAGGATAAGGCAAGAAAATAATTGGCATCATCACCATAGCTCTCATCAGGAGAAATATCTAAAATTTTGGAAAATACTGTGATCGCATCATCAATCTCGCCGGAGGAATAATGCTTCATGGCTATTTGCTTCAGCCTTTCCGGGCTGTTTAATCTTTTATCGATCGTAAAAATAGAAACACAACCGATTACGATAACCCAGCAAACAGCAGTTAAAGCGACTTGTTTTTTTGAAGAAATCTTAATCCAATTAATCTTCCAGTCGCCGTTCAACAGCCACTTAACAGGTCTGATTTTTTTAAAGCTACATAATATTGCCGTCAGAAACGTTGTCATAAGTCCTGCCCACTCAGCCGGTCCTTTTTTAAAGACCATTTGGATATGGGTTTTCGTAGGAATGATCATCATAAGAGATGGGGAAACCAGAAAAGGGCCTATGGCGCCTTTGCAATGCCAGTTGGGATGATAAGAAACCTTGACAAGCAATGGACGCCCGATTTCTGTTGTTTTAATATCAATAGCGTCTTTAGCAAGGTAACTTTTTACAATGGGTGTTTCCCCTTTAATTTCAGACGACATGAAGTTTCCCCATGTCGTAAATTTTTTCAGGGAGGCGATATATGGAATCTGACTGTCTGCATCATCGCTAAATAAGATAAAAGGCAAATCCTCGCTGTATTTACGGAACCACTGGTAAGCAATATTCCTCCAGTCCTTCTTTGGGCTTGTCGCCGGGTGGTACTCCAGGGGAACAACATATTCATTCCTATCCGGTTTGACTTTGAAAATTTCAATATCGTCAAATGTTGCAACTTTTTGAAGATCCTTATGCTTCTTTGCGCTTAATTTTATTTGTTCGCTTACGGCGATGAAATGACTGATATTGAGCAACCTGAAATGCCGGACGGCTTTATCTATATTCGGACTGCTGTAGTCATATTGAGGAAGAGGGTTTGAGCTTGTTGATGATATTTCTGATTGAAGATAAAATGCAAACGGAGCAGATATTGAAGATTGAACGTAGAGCCCTTCAAGGGTTGACCTTCCTGAAAAATAGGCAAGATTTTCAAAAGCTCTTGTCGTTCCGAACCGATTGTATAATGGTGAGTGTTCATAAACAACTCTGGGATCATTTTGATTTCCTTTAAGAAAGTAATTGATCCGGTAAAACATAGCCCAAGTTTGTTTGCCTTCAAATCCATTATAGTTCCAGCTTGACCAGCTTTTCACTGATTTTTCGTGATGATGGACCCAAATACCGGTTCCAAGTGAAAGAATCAAAACCAAAAAAGGAATCCCTTTGAGGGAGCGGGCGTAATATCCTATGGTTAATGCGGCAATCAGCGCCGGGAAAAATTCAACATAAGGAAGAAACCTAATATCAACAACGTTTAGCTCGTAGGCTGTTTCAAAAAGAATCACTGCGACAACGACAGCGAACCACAGATATAATGCAAGAATAAAAACATCGGAAAAAGGAATGGATTTTATCCGCTTTTCATATAATTGGGATATGGATAAAATAAATGTGCCGATGATTGCAATAACTAAAAAAGGCCAGAGGATTTCAGGAAAAACTTCTTTAATACCTGAAAATTGCCAAAGAAAATTGAATTTGGTACTCCATCTGGAACCGGCAAGAAAAGGAAAAAACCAAAACGCCATAAAACCGAGCGCCAGTCCATATATGCGTAATAGATAGATGAGCCGTTCCCAGAGGCCTGCCACGGGCCGGATCAGGAAAAATGCCGGAACCAAAACCGCGAAAATTAATCCTACCCCGTGGCAAAGCCCGATGACTCCCAATAACAGCCCATTTAAAATAACGTACTGCGAGGCATGTATATTTCGGTATATGGAAAACAGAAAAACAATGCTCAGTCCAAAAGATATCTGAAAAGAAAATTCACCCGCCAGATTACTGAGGATATTCCCCCCCCACATGGAGTTTCCTTCGGAAAATAAAAAAGCAAGGCTAAATATTGCGGCCAGGGCAGGTGTGGGGAATTTTTGACGGGCAAGCCGCATGGAAAGATAAGCGCATAGGGGCAGCAGAAAAACGCCCAAAACCGAAATCAATTTAAAGCTGATTTGCATGGGAACAACATAACTTAATAAAACAATCGGTAAAAAAGGGAGGGGAAAATAAAATTGAAACAGGGGAAACCCGCAGAAATTCCCGGGATACCAGCCCATCAGGCGTCCTTTGGGAAGGAGCATGTCTTTTAAATAAACAGCCGTTGGAAAGTGAGAGGCCATGTCGCCGCCGGTCGTAGTCGTCCGGGTGAACAAGTTCAGCCACTGCAACTTTTCCGCCACATAAAGCAGAACCAGCAGGATCAGACTTGCGTCAATGAGCGCATACAGGTACTTTCTGCTTTCTACTTTCATTTAACCCTTTTTGCGCCTTTTTTTATAACATATCTGACATATAACGTATATGATCAATGAAACGACGACCAACCACACCAGGAGGGGATTCGATAAAAAACTGAATTTTTGTTCCGCCAGCATTACCTTGATTTTGCCGATGGCAACATCATCATACTGATCGGAATTCCTCTTTTCCGTTATAATTGCCAGGACAGTGTATGAACTGGGTGCGATCGCTGAAAAGTTTTCTACTTCAAATGTTTCTTCAACAGATCCCTTGTCAGGCACCTGAATGCTTTTCAGGGGGGGCGTTACGGTGAGCTCCTGCGGCATGACAATCCTTATGGAAGCATTGTGGGAATTCTGGTCAAGGCTTTTAATTTTAAGGACAAGGTTTCCTTTTGTTGAAATGCTTGCATCTTCAACCTTGCAGAATATGGCGGGTGCGGCATCGGTTGAAGCTTTCGCATCAGCAAAGGATATGGCGCTAAACACATATTGGTTTGCATCTTTATATCGTATTGTTAAGGGAATAACCATCCGGGAAAAAGCGATTTTCGGCAGAAATTGGAATTTCTCACGGAGGCTGTCGCCCTGGGGAAGAGTATCTACGGGATGCGAGGTAAATTTTTTTTCCGTAAAATCAGCTTCAATCTCGATATGATGGGCGGGTTCATCTCCGTTGTTTGCTACCTGGCAATCAACCGTTATTAATCCGTCCTTAACAGAAACGGCGATACTGGCGTCAATGGAGATAAACGATGCGAGACAGAGTGGCCTGATAAAAAGTATCAGCGAAAAGGCTAACCCTGCGCCTATTGTCAGTATCTTTTTTAATTTTATATTCATTCAAATTCTTATTTTAACGAATCAGCGTTTTTTTTGACTTTAAACAAAAATGCTGTTTTTATTGATAATTAAAAACGATTTAAGAATCAAGAATGAAATCATAAATTAAAATCTCATACAAAGTACAAAAATGGAAATAAATTAGGTGATAAATTCCATTAATGTAATAGTCCGGGTAGCCGTGTTTATATGGACAGTAAAATATGATTGTTAATTTAAGTGGTTATATTTTATGGACAACGGCATGTTTTTTGCTGATTCGAGCCTTGCATAAACATTTACAAGGAGGCCTTATGAAAAGAAAATTCCTTATTTTATGCACCGGCGTTTTTGTTTTGCTGTTTTCAACATTGGCATCCGCAACTGAAAGTGCGGACATTGATTCCGGTACAACGGCCTGGATGCTGATATCCACGGCACTTGTCCTTCTTATGGTTCCGGGTCTGGCAATGTTTTACGGCGGCCTGGTCAGGACAAAAAACGTGTTGACCACGATGATGCACAGTTTTGTGGCCATGGCCGTCATTGGGGTGCTCTGGACCGTATGCGGCTATTCATTGGCTTTCGGTAAAAGCGTTTTATGGGGATTCGTGGGATGGAACAACGACTACTTTATTTTAAAAGGAATTGATGAAAGCATTGTCAGCCGGGTACCGGAATATGTCCTGGCCATGTTCCAGGGAAAGTTTGCCATCATTACCCCGGCCCTGATCAGCGGGGCGATCGCCGAGCGCGTTTCTTTCCGAGGATATACGTTTTTTATTGCGCTATGGTTTCTCTTCATCTACTGCCCGCTTTGTCATTGGGTCTGGGCCTCAGACGGATGGCTTTATAATGCCGGAGCTTCGGGCGTCATCGACCTGGCCGGCGGGCTGGTCATCCATGTATCCGCTGGTTTCAGTGCGCTGGTGGTGGCGCTGTTGCTGGGCAAACGCCATGGGTATCCCAAAACAGCGATGAACCCCAATAATCTGGTGATGACCCTGATGGGCGCAGGTCTGTTATGGGTGGGATGGTTCGGGTTTAACGCGGGGTCCACCGTGCAAAGCGGTTTGGATACTGCCCGGGCTTTGACCATGACCCAGGTGTCGGCCGCGAGCGGAGCCTTGACCTGGCTGTTGATCGAAGCCGTCAAATTCAGGAAAGCCACCTCGCTGGGTTTTGTATCCGGGATTCTGGCGGGACTCGTTGTCATAACCCCCGCCGCGGGCGTTGTGCAGCCTATCGGCGCCCTTTTGCTCGGGGCGTTGTCGTCTGTCATCTGTTATTTCGCACTTCAGGCCAAAACCAGGTTCGGATACGACGACAGCCTCGACTGCTTTGGTATTCACGGCATCGGAAGCGGCACCGGCGTATTGCTGCTGTGTTTCTTTATCCGCGACAGTTGGATGGAAAAAGCAGCTCAGGCTGCCGGGACATGGACCCTATGGAACCAATTGGCGGTTCAGCTCATGGGTATGGGCGCGACCATCGCATTGGCCGTGACCGGAACCCTGATCATTTATTTCATCGTTGAAAAGACGGTCGGATTCCGGGTGGATCTGCAAAAGGAAATTGAAGGACTGGACCAGTCTCTTCATGGTGAACACGGCTATGGACTTGTCCATTCCGATGTTATTCGATAGGGGCTATGGGCGTTAGGTAATGGGTGATGGGTGATGGTTTGTCAGGTAGCCGCGGCAGCGGCTACCTGACAAACGGCTTAGGCATGGTTTCTGAGTTTTAAATCGATGGGGTTCGGGTTGAGATAAGTTTGCTGATTCAGCCAGGGTTTGTCGTATTTTCTGACGTAGTGGTTTATCACGGTAACCGGCACGATAAGCGGGAGAAGTTCGTTTTTGTATTGCTCAAAAATATCGAGCAGTTCCTTTTTTTCGTCTGCGCTCAGGTCCTTTTTGAAATACCCCATCGTGTGCTGAAGCACATTGACATTTTTTTTCGTGGTGGTTTTGAGCTTAAGCGCTTCTATCAGGAGGCGGTTATATTCAAGTTGCAGGGTTT
>CAYTSY010000099.1:697-12417 GCA_964440555.1 uncultured Desulfobacteraceae bacterium | reverse complement strand
GCATGAGGATGTAATTTCAGTCGCCCAGTGCATCTGCAAAAAAGAGCGGGGGATAATGGGAGACCCCTGCCAAAAACCCCAGGGAGTCTGCATGATGTTCGGAAAATTTGCCCAGTTTTACATCGACAACGACAACGCCCGGCAGCTTACCCGGGAAGAGGCGTTCAAAGTTCTGGACATGGCCGAAGAAAACGGTCTGGTGTTGAGTCCGACCAACTCCCAGAAGCTTGAGGCCCTGTGCTGCTGCTGCTCCTGCTGCTGCCCCACGCTTAAAAATATCAAAATTTTTCCCAATCCCGGTGAAATGGTGACATCGTATTACCGGTCGGTCATTGATGGAGAATTATGCACCGGCTGCGGAGAGTGCATCACGATCTGTCCCATGGACGCCATCAAGGACGAGGAAGGTATTTCCGTGGTCATGGCGAAACGGTGCATCGGGTGCGGCCTTTGCGTAAACCGCTGTCCGGTGGATGCCATCTCAATGGCGCCGCGCGAAGACAAAACACTGGCGCCGCCGAAAACATTTGATGAGACCATTGAAAAAATTGCCGCGGAGCGAGGACTTTAAGACAATTGCTCAAATAAAAAGGGGGTGAACGCATGGCATCGGAAACCTATACGGACGTAACGTATGAAAAAAACAATATCCTGGAACACGTCATGGAAATGATGGGTCAGTGCCCGGACAGGGAGCTCGTTGTGTCCGGCGACGGCAAAACCCGGCTTACGTATCAAATGGTCAACGCGCGGGCCAACCGGCTGGCCCACCTGCTTTCGGGTCTGGGCGTGAAAAAGGGGGATCGGGTGGCGCTGTTTGAAACCAACCGCTGGCAATACCTGGAGCAATATCTGGCGGTGTTAAAGCTCGGAGGCATTTGTGTTCCAATGAATTTCAGGCTCAAAAGCCCGGAGGCGTTGTTTATCCTCAATCAGTCCGGCGCAGTGGCTCTTCTGCTGGAAGAACGCTATACCCCGATTTTTGCGCCCGTTTTAGGCGACATCCAAACCGTCAGGCATTTTCTTTGCGTTACGGGAGATGTTCCTTCATGGGCCGTGGATTATGAACAATCACTTGCACAATCTGCGGCAAATAACCCTGAGGCCCCCGATATCGCCTTAGACGACATCTGCGCGATCTGTTACACCAGCGGGACAACGGGATTGCCCAAGGGATCCATCGCGACGCACAGAAACATCATGGTTAATTTTTATTCCACGGAAATGGGCGGCGGGTTAAGGGATCCGGCTAATTTTGAGACTGAACTCGGATATCCGATGTACCTCAATACCGTGCCCCTGTATCATATCGCGGGAATTATTTCCACTTACGCCACGATGTCCAGCGGCGGCGCCATGGTTCTTCCGGACATGTTTACGCCCGAATCTTTCATGCAAATCGTTGAACGGGAAAAAGTCAGCAGCACGTATCTGGTTCCCACCATGTTCCATATGATTCTGGAAGATCCGAGCTTCGGAAAATATGACCTTTCCAGCATAAAAGGCATTGCCTACGGCGCCATGCCCATGAGCGATCATTTGCTGAAGCGGATTATCCGGGAATTCCCCCAGGGCATACTGTACAGCGACCATTTCGGATGTACGGAGTGCAACGCCACGAGCATCGCCAAAAGGCCTGAAGATCATGACCTGACAGGCACCGGGGAAGAAATCGATAAAAAGCTCAAACGGCTTAAAGGCGTGGGCCGCGCCATGACGTTCGGCATCGAAACCCGGATCGTGACTGAAAACGGAGAAGACGTCCTCCCCGGCGTTGTGGGTGAAATCATCTGCAAGGGCGACAAGGTCACGCCGGGATATTGGCAAAATCCCGAGGCAACCGCCAAGGCCATCGACCGCGAAGGCTGGTTTCACACTGGCGACATGGGGTGGAGGGACGAGGAAGGATATTTTTATTTTGCCGACCGGGCCAAAGACATGATCAACCGGGGAGGCGAAAACATCTACCCTATTGAAGTGGAGCGCGTTATCGCCCGGCACCCCAAAGTCATGGAAGTAGCGGTTTATGGAGCGCCTGACCCGAAATGGGGTCATATCGTAGCCGCTTCCGTGGTCGTGCGGCCCCACGAAACCCTGACCGAAAAAGAGCTGGTCGAGTTTTGCAAAGCGGATCTGGCAAGCTACAAAACGCCTTCATTTATTAAATTCGTGGAAGCGCTTCCCCGTACGTTTGAGGGCGGCAAGGTAAAACGCAATGTATTGCGGGAAGAATATGCAAAAGGACATTGAATACCTGTCGCCCTGAAAGCTATTTTTCCTTGATCACGGCGGGACTGACGACCATGACCGGAACCGGGGAATATTTAACCACATAAGCGGCCACACTGCCGAAAATGGCTCTCTCGATGCCGGTGCTGCTGTGGCCCATGATAATCAGGTTGATTCCCTCCGTGCGTGCATAGTTAACGATTTCATCGCCGGGCCGGCCTACAAGAATTTTTGTTCTGACCGGTAACCCCTTAAAATGAACATTGACGAATTCCTGGAATTTTTTTTCCGCGCCCTTGAAAATTTCGGTTTCCAGGTTTCCGACGTATGCCGCGGACAAATCGAGATTGGAGTAGTAATGGGTGACATGCACAACGAAAATGATGTGGATTTCCGAAGAAAACTTATCTGCCATTTCCTTGACGTAGGGACAAATTTTGATTGAAGCGTCCGAGAGGTCCACGGGAAACAATAATTTGTTAAACAGGGCCATGTCGATTTCCTCCTTTTTTGTCATTAATAATGAGGCTATCTTATCCATCCAGAGAGCCCCGGGGGACTTTTGAACTTGAGAGCCAAATGGTTTGCGGCGATGCTGTTTTTTTTAATCATCGGCTTGACCGATTCGATATACCTGACCTACAATCACTACCACATCAATATCCTGCAGCCGGGAACAAAGAGCTTTTGCGCCATTTCTGAAACCGTTGATTGCGATAAAGCAGCCGTCAGCGTTGGATCCACCTTGATGGACGTGCCCGTATCAACCTGGGGCATGTTTGCCTTCCTGTTTCTGATACTTTTCATCGTGGTGGAACGGCTTTTGTATTTTGAGATTCAAAAAGCACTGTATTGTTTTGTGTTTCTGGTCATTTACCTGATGACGCTTTTTTCTCTCTATGAAGCCTTTATTTCTTTTTTTGTGATCAACGTGGTATGCATCATGTGTGCTGTGCTTTATCTGGTCCTGATCCTGATGCTCATTTCCTGTAAACGCGCACTGGGAATCAGCCACAGGGAGTTTGTGCTGGTACTCCGCGATCTTTTTTTCCGGTCATTTACCCGGACCCTTTTGCGAAAAGGGGTTTCCGTGACGATCATCGCAATTGTGTTTTCCGGAATCATCGCCTTTGGGATTGACTACAAATTTCAAACCAGGTTTGCTTATCAGCGGGTGGACATACTCCTTATGGGGAAATGAGCCGGAAATGCAAAGCCCCTTTGGATTCATTTTTTTAAGGATTCAAAGACCGGGCGCTTTTACACATTTATTTGACCGTCACCACAGGACAGGACGCTTCCAGAATAACAAACTGGGCGGTGGAGCCCATGATCAGCTTTCCGATTTTGGATCGATGTTTGACGCCGATAATGATTTCGTCCATATTGTTTTGCCTGGCAAAATCCACGAGATCCTCCCCCGGGGATAAACTCCGAAAAACCGTATGGATTTGACAGGGGATTTGATCGGCATCAAAGCGATCCTTGATTTCTTTCAATTGGGCTTCAAGCTTGGCAATTTCGGCCGTGTGCAATTCCGGACTATGGCCGGATGCGGTAAATATATGCACTTCGGCATTAAAGGCCAATGCATGGGATCGGGCCACTTCAAAAGTCCTTGCTGAATTTTTTAAACCATCATAAGCAAACAATATTTTCATTTTGATCAGCCCTCCTGTAAGCGCTTCGGCCTGTCATGAGCTTGAATATATATGGGATATGGCCGTGATGTCAATATCCATAATTTCTTTTCAGCAATTCCCGGCGAACGCTATTTTTGATCGATTATATCCCGCCGCCGATCATCTCCGGCTTTAAAACCAGAAAATAAAGCTTCCCCGGATGCTTTAAATGCCCGGCCGTAATCTCCGCTTTCTTCCCTTCACCCCAGTAAATATCGGCCCGGCCAGGACCCTTGATGGCGCCCCCGGTGTCCTGATTCAGCACGAACCGGGAAAAATCCAACCAACCGGCTATCCTGCCCGCCTGATCGATGACCGGTTTTTTCGCCTCGATAAAGGCCAGAGCGGAAATGGGAAACATTTTTCTGTCCAATGCAATCGACCGGCCGGGTACCAGGAGGGTTTGGATGCACCCGAAAGGCCCGTTTTGGGCTTCGGTGAAAAACACGTAACTGGCGTTGTAGTTTAAGATCCCGCGCATTTCATCGGGATGGGCCGCAAGATAGGCGGCAATGGACTGCATGGAAACTTCAGACACCGGGATTTTCCCGTTTTCAATGAGGTATTGACCGATGCTGCGATAGGGCCGGCCGTTTTGGCCCTGATAATTGATCTGAACCGAGCCGCCGTTTTCAAAAATGATTTTTCCCGAACCCTGGATATGAAGAAAAAACAGGGCCACCGGATCATCAACCCAGGCAATAGGGGGTGCCCGGTTTTCAAACTGCGGATCATCAATGATTTGCCTTCGCTCATCATAGGGGATGACGGTGTTTCCGGAAAGTTTTCCAATGATTTTTTCACCGGAAAATTTCTCTGAGAACAGCGAGAGGTCGATGGTCAGCAGATCTTTGGGAAGGCTGTGAACCGGGTACAGATATGGGCTGCGTTTGACCCGTCTCCCTTTGAGAACGGGCTGGAAATATCCGGTGAATAATACTTCCCGGTCCTCGGTTCTTCCCCGGGATTGGTAAACGCGGTAGTTGTCGGATATAAATTGATTCAATGCTTCCGCAGAAGGCCCGGATACAAGAAATTCCAGAAAGCGTTCCATCGATGCGATCATGTGTCGGGCGCTGTAGCGATCTTCTCCGAATTCAAATTGCCGGTCAGGCGGTATTTTTTTCAGGTAGGCAATGCTCTGGAGAATACCGTCTTTTATCCCCTTATGCGCCAGATCATCTGAAAAATACGGCAATTCCGATCCGGTCAGCGCGACCATCGGAAGTTCGGGGACCGGCGGGGCCTGAGGCGTGGGCGGGAGTTCGGGCCTCCGCCCACCGCAGCCGGAAAAAATCAACAGGGTCATCAAAACCGCGAATTTTTTTGCGCACCTTCGCATAAGCATGTTATTCCTTATTTTTGATCTTCAGTCCGTGGTCTCCGGCCTGCGGAACGCCCCGCTCTTTCCCCCGGCTTTTTCCATCAGGCAGATGTCTGAAATGACCATGGCCCGGTCATAGGACTTGCACATATCGTAAATGGTCAGGGCCGCCACGGAAACAGCCGTCAAAGCTTCCATTTCCACGCCGGTGCGGTCTTCGACTTTAATGCCCGCCCGGATTTCAATGGAATGGGTGTCGGGGTCCGGAAAAAAGTCCACAACAATATGAGTCATGGCCAGGGGGTGGCACATGGGAATGAGATCCGCTGTTTTTTTGGCGGCCATGACGCCGGCGATCCGGGCGGCTTCGAGTACGTTTCCTTTTTTGACCTGCTGGGCGACAATCATCGAAAGCGTCTCCGCCTCCATGAAAATCCTGCCCCGGGCCGTGGCTGTGCGCAGGGTGGCTGTTTTTTCCGTGACATCCACCATGCGCACCCGGCCTTCTTCGTCGATATGGGTAAATGAGGCCATGAACGGTCTCCTTTAAACGAAAAATTCCTGTTTCCGGGTAACGGTGGTCTTGATGGCGTTTAACGTGTCTTTCAATGTGGAGATCACCGTGTCGCGGATATCGCCGGCCACCACCAGAACCATGACGTCGTCTCCAAGAGTAAGATCCTTGTTTTCCGCAATTTCGACCAGGATTTCGACAATTCCTTCCCGTTTTTTATGCTCGGAAATCACTTGTGCCAGTTTTTCATGATCCACGGAAATTTTTAAGCCCGAAACCTTCCGGCCGTCCCGTGAAGTCCCGCGTACCACGCCGTTGTGGCATAAAATCATGCCGACTTCAGGGTACCGCGGATGCTGTTTGATTTGTTGAATCAGTTTTGCAGGCTCCATGCCCCTCCCCCTTTTCTTTTTGTTCTGTAAATGCAGACAACTTTTGTTTCGCTGTTTTAAGATCCCCGGACGAGTTGACATTGAAAAAAGAAGCCAGATCCGGGTCATATTTTCTCAACACTGCCTCCGGGATTTTTTTGACCCGGTTTTTGTTGAAAATCTGCTGGATTTTGAATTTATGTTCAAGGATCTTTCTTTCCAACAGGCCGATACAATCCCTGGCGTACACGGCGCAAAGCGGCTCCAGACCCTTCTCGGTTTTTGGTATGACCACATCGATATTTTCCCGGATCTGCGATGCCAGGTACGACACCAGGCCGCTTTGCAGAAACGGCATGTCGCAGGCGGCGACAAACGCATGGGGATGGGCTGCGTAAAACAGGCCGGCATGAATGCCGGTCATGGAAGAGCGAACCGGAAAGAGATCGCGCACAATAGTCGCATCAAACCCCAGGTACGATTCCGGCGTGTTGGTCACCAGAACGATGTCGTCGAACAGGGAAGTGAACACCGAATAGATGCGGTCGATGATTGTCTTCCCGTCAAGCGCCAATAAGGCTTTGTTTTCGCCGAAAAACCGTTTGTTTTCCCCTCCGGCCAATATGATTCCGCTGCATGGACACTTCATTTGATCTGCCGCTCTCCGGTCTGCCCTCTAAACAATTGACGTTGGGCGAAGATTAAGCGAATCAGGCATCAAAATCAAGGGAATAAAAGACGGGAAGATCATGCCGGCCAAACCGTCGAAAATTATGAGTACGACAAGGTTATCGTTAGTGATGGGACGATCGAAGATTTTAAACAAAAAGTTGTCTTGTTCATAAGAGGTTTGATAAGAAGATATAAAAAGAGAGGTAACGATGAAGATCGCCTTTGATTTGGACGGGGTTCTGGTGAACCTTATGGATGTTTTTGATCGGTTGCTTTATGGAAGATACGGTAAGGTCGCCGAGGATACCGGCAGCTTTGAAATACTGGTGGATGGTGTTTAAGATGCTGAAGTGACGAGCCTTTTATACGAATCCGTCAAGATGTATGACAAGATTTTACCCTTCCCTTATGCCTCCGAATTATTGAAGCTGGTCTATGAGGTTACCGATGACGTCGTCACGATTGTCACGGCACGTCCCAAAGTGTTCGCCTCCGAGACATTTCTTTTGGTTGATCGGATTTGCCCGGTTCCATTCCGGATCTCCATGGTTGAAAGCCACACCGAAAAGATTAACCACCTGAGAAAATTTGATACGTTTGTCGAGGACCGGAGAAAAACGGCACTCATGCTGGCTGACGCCGGCATGACAGTCTATCTGTTGAATCGCCCGTACAACCTGTGTCCGGATCATTCAAACATCAACAAAATAGACCATCTCGGCGAGCTTTTGGCGATAATCGCGGAAGCGTCGAGAAATCATTGAAAGGCCATTAAAGAAGAAGGAGATGGCGGATAAAACATTTTAATTGACACGAACTTTGTGTCACACTATTGTTGCATTGCGTTAAAAATGCACTCATCACGCTTGATGCTTGATGAAAAAGTCGCTTCCCGGGCATGTGCCCATACGGCGAAATCAGAAGAAACAAAGAGATGACCGAACCCATCACCATACTGGATCAGGATGATATCGCCCGGATTTTGATGCGGATGACCCACGAAATTCTCGAAGTCCATAAAGGCGCGGAGAACCTCGTTCTCATCGGCATTCAAACCCGGGGCGTCCATATCGCCAGACGGATATGTGAAAACATCGCCGCGCTTGAAGGCATAAAGGTTCCGGCCGGCAATGTCGATATCACCCTCTACCGGGACGACTGGACCCGGAAAAGCATACAGCCCGTTGTTAAGGCCACCGACATTTTATTCAATCTGGACGACAAGCAGATTATCCTCACCGACGACGTGCTGTACACCGGGCGGACCACCCGGGCAGCTATGGACGCGGTCATGGATTTCGGCCGCCCGCAACGGATCGAACTCGCCGTTTTGGTCGATCGCGGCCACCGGGAACTGCCCATCCAGGCCGATTATGTGGGGAAAGTGATTGAAACCCGCCGTACGGAATTTGTCAGCGTCCTTGTAAAGGAACACGACGGTACGGACCGGGTGGTCATTGAAGAAAAGGCGGAAAGCAGATGAGTACGCACGCGCATAAAAAAGATGCGCCCAAGCAGGTTACGATCGGCATTATCACCGTTTCCACCTCAAGAACCCCGGCCGAAGACAAAAGCGGCCGCTGGATCGACAGACAGGCGGCAAAGGAAGGGCATAAGGCCGTATCCTACCAGGTGGTTCCCGATGACCGGGAAATCATCGCCCATACCCTTTTGGACGTGATCCGCGAAAAATCGCCCCATGCGGTGCTGCTCACCGGCGGAACCGGAATCAGCCCCAAGGATGTGACCATTGAAGCCGTCAGTCCTTTGTTTGAAAAGGAACTGACGGCATTCGGCCCGCTTTTCGCCCAGCTCAGCTTCGAGGAAATCGATTCCGCCGCGATGCTGTCCCGGGCCGCCGCAGGCGTAATTGAAAACACGCTTGTGTTCTGCATGCCCGGAAGCCTCAAGGCCTGTCAACTCGCCTGCAACGCCCTTATTTTTCCGGAATTAGGGCATATGGTCAAGCATATCCGGGAATAGCACGGACTATTTGAATACCTTGGCGCAGAGGTCGCCCAGCAGGCCGAGGTTTTCACAGACATGGATTCCGCTGGCCCGCATGGCTTCGATTTTGGCTTGGCCGGTCCCGCTTTTGCCGCTGATGATGGCGCCGGCATGGCCCATCCGCCTTCCCGGAGGCGCTGTCAGGCCGGCAATGAATCCGATGACCGGCTTGGTCACATTGGCTTTGATGAATTCCGCGGCGTTTTCCTCCGCATTTCCGCCGATTTCACCCACCATGACGATGCCTTTGGTATCCGGGTCTTTCTGAAACGCACCCAGACAGTCGATGAAATTCGTGCCGTTGACCGGATCTCCGCCGATGCCGATGCAGGTGGTCTGGCCGATATCCTGCTGGGTCAACTGGTGAACCACTTCATAGGTCAGGGTCCCGGAACGGGAGACCACGCCGATGGGCCCGCCGGGCTTGTGAATGGGGGCCGGCATGATCCCGATCTTGCATTCGCCCGGGGTGATGATGCCGGGGCAATTGGGGCCGATCAGTCGGACCGGCTTGTCCTTGATGTAATTTTTGACTTTCATCATATCCATCACGGGAATGCCTTCGGTGATGCACACGATCAGATCAACGCCGCCGTCGGCCGATTCCATAATTGCATCAGCGGCAAAGGGGGGCGGCACAAAAATCATGCTGCAATTGGCGCCGGCTTTTTCAACCGCCTCCCGGACGGTGTTAAATACCGGAACATCATCCATTTTCTGGCCGCCCTTGCCCGGCGTTACGCCTGCAACGACTTTTGTACCATACGCAATGCATTGACGGGTATGGAACTGACCTTCCTTCCCGGTGATTCCCTGAACCAACAGTTTGGTGTTTTTATTGACAAATATGCTCACGGTTCTCCCTCACTTGTTCTGAAAATGTACAGGCGTACTAGTTAACGATTTGCGAAACCTTCTGGGCCGCATCCTTCAAATCCTTGGCTGAAATCAGGTTAAGGCCGGAGTCGGCCAGGATTTTACGTCCTTCCTCCACATTGGTTCCTTCCATCCGGATGACCACGGGAACCTTAAGCCCCACGGCCTTGGCCGCCTGGACCACGCCCGTCGCCAGGACGTCGCACCGCAGGATGCCCCCGAAAATGTTGATGAGGATGCCTTTGACATTGGCGTCGCTTAAGATGATTTTAAAACCGTTTTCGACCATTTCCGCATTGGCGCCGCCGCCCACATCCAGAAAATTGGCCGGTTTTGCGCCCGCCAGCTTGATGATATCCATGGTGGCCATAGCCAGACCCGCGCCGTTGACCATGTTTCCCACATTGCCGTTGCCGCCCAGATTGATGTAATTGAGGTTGTATTTGGAGGCTTCCACTTCCAGCGGATCTTCTTCATCGGTATCGCGATACGCGGCGGCGTCCTTGTGACGGTACAACGCATTGGAGTCGATATCCACCTTGGCGTCCAAGGCTAAAACGCTGTTGTCGGCGGTGAGTACCAGGGGATTGATCTCCAGCAGGGAGCAATCGTAATCAACGAACAGCGTATAGAGGTTCTTCAACAGGGTTTGGAACGCTTTTATGGCCGGTTCCGGAATGTTCAAGCCAAAGGCGGCTTCCCGCAGATGATAGGGCTGGATGCCCAGCAGCGGATCGACCTGAACCTTGATAATTTTTTCCGGCGTTTCCTCGGCAACGGTTTCAATATCCATGCCGCCGGCTTCAGAGGCCATGATTACATTTTTCGCAGTGGCCCGATCCGGCAGGATGCTCAAATAGAGCTCTTTGACGATATTGAGCCCCTGTTCCACAAGGACTTTTCGCACCAGGCGGCCTTCAGTACCGGTCTGATGGGTCACGAGCGTCATGCCGAGAATGCTGCCGGCGATGGTTCCGACTTCATCCAAGGATTTGGCCAGCTTTACACCGCCGCCTTTGCCGCGCCCGCCGGCATGGATCTGGGCTTTTACCACAACCGGAAAACCGCCCAGATTTTGCGCAACCGATTTAGCCTCATCCGCGCTGAAGGCAACGCCTCCCTGGGGAACGGGAACATTATATTTTCTGAACAATTCTTTTGCCTGATATTCATGGATCTTCATGATCCCAGTCTCCTTCGTATAGTGATGATTCTCTGATTTTTTGGATTCTTGTTATCGTTTGCATCTTTTAAAAAGTTCATCGACCGATCGGCATCATGCGGGTCAGCCGATAATGCAAAGGACGTCGTTTTTGGCCACCGAGTCGCCGCTGGCAAAATAGATGGCCTTGAGGGTTCCACCAACCGGCGCGGCAAGCGCGTTCTCCATTTTCATCGCTTCCAGAATCACAACGGTTTCCCCTTCCGCAACAGCATCGCCGACCTGTTTGGCATAGCTGACGATCATTCCGGGCATGGGAGCCCTTAGCGCCGTTCCGTCCGCCGGTTCCGCCGTTTTTGCCGCCGGGGCCGGCGCCGCAGGTTTTTCCGCCTTGTTTTTGTTCGCTTCAACAGGCTTGGAAGACGCCGCCGGGGCGACTTGTGCCGGGGCAACAGGCTGGACATAAGTCACAACCGGTGCACCGCCCACTTCATCCACTGCGACATCAAAGTATTCGCCGTCCACAAACACATTAAACGACCGGGCAGCGCCTGACTTTTCAGGAGCGGCTTTTTGGGGTTTTTCAACAAGTAAACCGGCTTTGGCCTTGTGGATCAGCTCTTCTTCTTTTTTAACCTGTTCCAGAGTGCGCGGTTTTACCTCATCGGGCGGCGTTTCCTTGCCGTATTTCCACTTTAAAAACTTCCTTCCGGTGACCGGGTAAAGCGCATAGATCAGCACATCATCCAGATCCACAGCCAGATCCTTGATTTCTTCCCGGGCTTTTTCAAGTTCGGGTTTCAACACTTCCGCCGGCCGGCAGGTAATGGGCTCTTCTCCCCGTTCATACCCCTTGAGCGCCTTTTTCTGTACCTCGGCGTTG
>CAYTSY010000099.1:0-613 GCA_964440555.1 uncultured Desulfobacteraceae bacterium | reverse complement strand
CACAGGTCCTTGACCTGACCGGTGATCATTTTGTATCGTTCCTTTTCATCATCAAACAGAACGTTGTTGACGGTCTGGATGCCGACAATCTGGCTGGTGGGCGTCACCAGCGGAATCTGGCCGAGGTCCTTGCGAACCCTGGGGAGCTCGGCATAGACATCGTTGATTTTATCCAGCGCATCCATCTCGCGCAACTGGTTCACCAGATTGGACAACATGCCGCCCGGGGTTTGGTGAAGCAGAACATTGATGTCGATAATGGATACCTTGGTGTCATCGAGAAGATGCCGGTACTTCGGTAAGACTTCCCTTTCCAGGGTTTCGTTGATTTTGGCCAGATGCCTGATGTCAAAACCCGTATCCCGGTTGGTCCCCAAGAGGGTCATGACCAGAGGTTCGATGGCCGCATGGGAAGTGCGGTAGGCATAGGGGGTCATACAGGTGTCGATGATGTCGACCCCGGCCTCGATCGCCTTCAAATGGCTCATGGACGACATGCCGGATGTAAAATGGCTGTGTAGATGAATCGGCGGCTTAACGGTCTTTTTTAATGCCTTTACGATCTCAAAAGCATCATAGGGCGCGATCAGACCGGCCATATCCTTGATGCAGA
>CAYTSY010000098.1:0-12509 GCA_964440555.1 uncultured Desulfobacteraceae bacterium | reverse complement strand
AACTTTCTTTATCCGGGGTAAGTCAATCGGTAATTCGCGGTGAAAAGATAGCCGAGGCAAACGGCTTTAAGCTATTGGGTGAAAAGCTGTAAATAGGTAGAGCGTCCCCAATACATCTCGATTGGCGTGACAGGCGGACTTCTCTTCAGAAATTTGCCGGAATTACAAACAAAGGCGCAATAAAAACAGGTGATGAGGAATTATACTCATGGTGGAGAAAGCTTTCGCGAAAAAAGAGCCGTTCAACCCTTTCTGTGAACTGATCGGTCTTCAATTCCTTGATTTGGATATGGGATACAGCCGGTGCAGTCTGAACGTCGCTGACAGACTTTTAAACCCCCATCGCGTTTTACACGGGGCTGTGATATACGCCATGGCCGATACCGGGATGGGGGGCGCACTGTATTCCCATTTGGAAGAAGGCGAATCCTGTGCGACCCTTGAAATCAAGATCAATTATTTGAAATCCATCCGCTCCGGCACACTGGTTTGCGATACCCGGGTCATCCATAAAGCCAAAAGCGTCGCTTTTCTGGAATCCACGGTGAAAGACCGGGGAGACAGGGTGATCGCCACGGCAACCGGAACCTATTATATCTTCAAAGCAGGCTGAAGGTCAATTGCACCGGTTCTTCAGATTATTTCTTCAACGCCCAGCGGATACCTGGAAAGAACCTCACACCCGTCTTTGCCGATGATGATGGGGTTTTCATACCTGAAACCGATATTTTCTTCCGGACAGGCATATTGAATCGCGCAAATGAGCATTTCACCTTCCCGGTACACATGGTTTGGCGATGTCCAGTAGTCGACAGGCCCTTCATTTAAGCCTATCCGCCATTCATCGCCCATGACGCCGATGCCATGCTCAAACCCTCCCAGAAGCCATGCTTCAAATCCGCCTTTGGCGGCAAATGCCGTCATTTCAGCCGCCAGTCCGCCCGGTGTGGCTCCGGCCCTGTACTTGTCAATGCAGAGAGTGACGGTGTCGATAAAATTTTGAGAATGCCGGCGTTGACGGCGATTGGCCTCGCCGATGAAGTAATTATGAGAGTGGTCGCCCAGTCCCAGTTTGAACATGGCATGGATATCAACCATCAGCGGTTCGCCTTTTTGCAGGGCTTTTCGGGTGGCCGGCGTACAGGCCCCCCAGGCGTAACCGGTGCGATATCCGCTGGCGATTTCGTTTCCTCCGGTAAAAGACCACTCCCATTCGCTTCCGGCCCTGCGCATGGCCAAGGCGGCAATTCCCGCAACCTCCGTCTCGGTCATGCCTTTCCAGCCTCCGTTTTTAAGCGCGTCAAAAACAGCCTGATGTCCGATGTCCACAATTCGCGAGGCTTCTCTGAATCTTGCGATAGTCCCTTTGTCCTTGATCAGGGATAATCTATCGATAATATGATGGGCATTGACCAGTTGGTGTTGGGATAATTCAGCCTGGAATCGTTCAAATTCATAATGGGTGAGGTTGCCTTCGGCCAGATAGTTCGACATGCCGGATTCAATGCCGATCCTGCCTTTGCGTACGTTCAGTTGGTCTTTGATGAAATTGCAGATCATCGATATCTGGTCCATGCCCTCAAAATGAACGTATCCCACCACATGGTCGATGTCCAGCCAGGAATCGTCGGCGACCCTGGCCTGATCGATCAGAAAGGTAAAAACCGTCGGCAGGCCCTCTGACGGTATGGCCACGAAGCTTCGCCACGGACAAAATGCATCCGTGGTCCAGGACAGGGTTCTCAGGCGCGATCCCAGATATACATCGAGATTTTCCTTTGCCATGGCCAGTTGAATCTGCCGGATACGTTCGGGGTAGTCAATAAAGTAGGGATCCGTAGGCATTGATTCGAGATTTATCATTTGGCGTTCCTCCTTGTATCTTGGTTTGCCCCTCCATATCACACATCGGGTCAATATAAAAGCTGAAGTTCAGTATGTGTCATATTTTCCGTATATTATGGCCTTCGTCCAAATGACTTGACAAAAGAACGGGGTCATTTTATACTTTTAAATCCTTGACATAAATCACCCCACCCTGGCCCTCCCCCATCGATGGGGAGGGAAATCGGAGTTTTTCTTCGGAGACGACTTAAAACAGGAAAAGCATAATGGCAGCTTACGACTATGATATCGGCATCATCGGCGCAGGGGCAGCGGGTCTGACCATCGCATCCGGCGCCGCTCAACTGGGCGCCAAAACTCTCCTTGTTGAAAAAGAAAAAGAGCTGGGAGGCGACTGCCTTCATTTCGGGTGCGTCCCCAGCAAAACTCTGATCCGGTCTTCCCGGATTTGCCATGCCATAAAAAATGCCCAAAGCTTTGGACTTCCTGCCGTGGAACTGCCGCCGGTCGATTTCAGCAAGGTCAGGGAAAGAATCCGATCGGTGATCGCCGCCATTCAACAACATGATTCAGAAGAACGATTTTGCAGACTTGGCGCAAAGGTGGAATTCGGAGAAGCCTCGTTTGCCGATGCGCACAGCATCCGGCTGAACGGACGGGTCCTTTCTGCAAAAATCTGGGTTATTGCAACCGGTTCATCCCCTGAGATCCCCCGCATTGAAGGTTTGGCTCATACCCGCTATATCACCAACAGGGAAATCTTTTCTCTGGAGCATCTGCCGAAATCCATGGTTATATTGGGGGCAGGGCCGATTGCAGCGGAAATGGCCCAGGCTTTCCATCGGATGGGCACAATGGTTTCGGTTATACAGCGCAGCGGGCAAATTCTCAGCAGGGAAGACAAGGACATGGCGGATACCGTCATGCAGGTTCTGGCGGCTGAGGGAGTTGCCTTTCACCTGGAGACCTCAGTTCTTGAGGTGAAGGATTGCGGGAATAAAAAAGAAGTCCGCTTCAAGGACAAACTGGGTAAAATATTATCTCTGAAAGCGGAGCAAATTCTCGTTGCCATGGGCCGGGAACCGAATCTTGCGGGGTTGAATCTCGAGACAATCGGCGTTGAAGTTGATCAAAAGGGGATTTTGGTGGATAGCCGGATGAAAACCTCCCAGAAGCACATCTATGCAGCCGGTGATGTAACCGGTAGATTTCAATTCACCCACGCCGCGGGTTATGAGGGCGGCATCGTGGTGAGCAATGCGATTTTTCGACTTCCCAGAAAAGCCAACTATGCCTTATTCCCCTGGTGTACCTATACCGATCCCGAACTGGCGGGAATCGGGCTCAACGAAAAAGGCGCCAAGGAAGCGGGGATTACGTATTCGGTATTTACGGAAGCCTTCAAGGATAATGACAGGAGCCTGGCCGAGGGCGAAAAAACAGGTAAAATCAAGATGCTTCTGGATAAGAATGAAAAACCCATCGGCGTCCAGATTTTGGGTCCGCACGCCGGAGAGCTGCTCAGCGAGTGGGTTGCTGTTTTGAACGGAAAAGTGAAGCTCTCCACCCTGGCGTCATCGGTCCATCCCTATCCCACACTCGGGGAAATCAACAAGCGGGTGGCCGGCGCCTTTTTTTCGCCAAGGATTTTTTCCGACAAGGTCAGGAAAGGGCTGAAATTTTTCTTTCACTTAAAGGGAAGAGCGTGTGAATAGCAGAAAAAAAGCAGTCGTCAAGGCGCTTATCTTCGCTGCCTTTATCGTCGCCGCAATTTATGGGGTAAGATTTACGCCCGTAAGGGAGTATTTTACGTTCGAGGCTCTCGGCCATTTTCTTGACGCCGCGGGTGTATGGGCCCCCGCCGCCTACATGGTCGTCTATGCGGTGGGGGTGTGCCTTTTTTTGCCGGGCACCCTTCTGACCGGAATAGGAGCGGCGATCTTCGGCCCTTATCAGGGCTTTGTTTACGTGTGGATCGGGGCCATGCTGGGCGCGAGTGCAGGCTTCATCATCGGTCGCACCCTCGGCAGAGAGTTTGCCGCTTCCCTGATTGGAGACCGGTTGCGAAAATATGATGATGCGATCGAGCGAAACGGGTTTACCGCGGTGCTCTATCTGAGACTGGTTTACTTCCCTTTCACACCCATGAATTTCGGAATGGGACTCACCCGGGTGAGATTTACGGATTATATTTTGGGGACCGGCCTGGGAATTCTTGTGGGGACGTTCATATTTACGTTCTTTATCGGGACGGCCAAAGAAGTCTGGATCTCCGGAAACTGGGAAGAGCTGATTTCTTTCAAGGTGTTTTTCTCCCTCGGCCTGTTTGTCTTTTCATTTTTTATCCCCAAAATCATCAAAAGAATCAAAGGGTAACTGCATAAATGGAAGGCGGCATGGAATACTATTGACATCGTCCATCTTGTATGAATTTAATTGAATCATGCACATTTATACTCTGAATCAATGGCAGCATCCGCATCAGTTTCATATAGATGACGGGCGGGGTGAACGAAACACCCGCCGCGTGGTTTTTTTAACCGTCCTGATGATGGGCATCGAGATTATTTCAGGTATGGCGTTTGGTTCCATGTCGCTTCTGGCCGACGGCTGGCACATGGGAACCCACGCCATGGCCCTGGGAATCACCGTTTTTGCCTATTATTACGCCCGGCGGCATGCGGCGAACCCGGCTTACAGCTTCGGTACGGGAAAAGTGGGCGTGCTGGGCGGCTATACCAGCGCCGTGATGCTGGCGATGGTTGCGTTTCTCATGGCCGTCGAATCCATTGTGCGATTGATAGAACCGGTGCGAATCCAATTCAACGAGGCCATCGGCGTGGCTGTTTTGGGATTGGCGGTGAACATATTCAGCGCCTGGTTATTACAGGACCGCCACGACCGCCATCACGAAAACGAAGCGGGAAAATCTCATCCTCATGACCATAACCTGTCTGCCGCTTACCTGCATGTGCTGGCCGATGCTCTGACGTCGGTTCTGGCCATTGTTGCCTTGCTGGCGGCGAAAACATTCGGCTGGATATGGATGGATCCGATGATGGGAATTGTGGGGGCGGCTCTGATCACGAGATGGTCTGCCGGGCTGCTGAGAGCGACCGGCAGTATTTTACTGGACAGCGGGGTCAGCCTGGAAACCATTGAAAAAATAAAAACTGCCGTCGAATCCGACTCCGACAACCGGGTTTGCGACATCCATGTCTGGCCCCTGGGTTCCGGTCAACTGGCGGCCATCATTTCCATTGTCACCCATTATCCGAAAACCGCCGAATATTACAAGTCGCTGCTGTCCGGATTCGACCGGCTCGGCCACATCACCGTGGAAGTCAACGAAGTGGGCGGAATTCCCTGCCTTACTGGCGGGGATCAACCTGAATAAGCAAGGCGTCTGATCAGATCAACCCATGTGCTTGCGGGAATCGTGCGACGGGTTTTTGACGGCGATAAATAAATAGTATCAGTTTAGCTGTTTGAGAAAGGAGGCTTTCATGGATCAGTATAACCGTATTCAAGAAAAACTAAAAGTTCGCAACCTGACCATTCGCAACCGGATCGTTTTCCCGCCGTTTGTTACCGGATATTCGAATCCGGATGGAACCGTTGGCGACCGGCAGATCAGGTTTTACACGGATATCGCAAGGGGCGGGGCCGGAATGGTCATCGTGGGCGCCACGGCCGTAGCGCCGGAAGGCTCAGGGTGGATGGGAAACACCCGCATCGACTCGGACAATCATATTCCGGGGTTGAAAAAATTGTTTGATGCGGTGAAACGTGAAGGCAGCACAGTCGGCATACAGTTGTTTCACGCCGGGATATCCTCCAATACCCGAAGAACCGGGGGGCTTCCCCTGGTCGCGCCTTCGGCCCTTGCCTGCCCGGACGGAAGCGGCGTGGCCCATGAGCTGTCGCTGGATGAAATCACGTCGCTTGAAGACGCCTTTGTAAAGGCAAGCAGTCGGGCGTTTTCGGCAGGCGCTGATTTTGTCGAGATCCATTGCGCCCACGGCTATCTGATCAACCAGTTTCTTTCGCCGCTGTCCAACAGGCGGGCGGATGATTATGGCGGGTCCCCGGAAAACAGGGCCCGGTTTGCATTGAACATCATCGAAAACACCCGGGCGGCGCTCGGGAAAGATATGGTGGTCGGCGTCCGGATCGGAGGGGATGAATTTACAGAAGGCGGATACACGATCGACTACGCGAAAACATTCAGCCAATGGATGGCTGAAAAAGGAGCGGACTATATCCATGTCTCCGCCGGAATGACGCCGCAGGGCATTGAACAAATGTATGGCGGCGGGTTTGTACGGCTGGCGGCTGAAATCAGGGAAGCGACCAAGTTGCCCGTGATCTGTGTCGGCGCAATCAAAACGCTTGAGAAAGCCGAGGAAATTCTGGCGGCCGGCGCAGCGGATCTGGTCGCTGTCGGACGGGCCATGGTGGCTGATCCGGAACTGGTGAAGAAGTCTTTCAGAGGAGACGAAAAAGAGGTTATGGAGTGCCTGGACTGCTGGACTTGCTTCTCCACCATGAGCGATGATGACGGCGCCGGCATGAAATGCCCCCAGAATCCGGACCTGCCATGAAAACTCAAAACTCAAAACCCAAAACTTTTTCAACAAGGGGGATGTATGGTCAAACTGGTGTATTGCATTCAAAAGCGAGCCGATGTGAGTCCCGAGGCGTTTTATCATTACTGGCTGAATAACCACGGGCCTCTGGTCAAAAGTTTCGCCAAGGCCATAAACGCCGTCCGGTATGTGCAGAGCCATACCATAGCGCCTGAAATGAATCAGCTCTTTATGGAAACACGGGGTCTGGCGGGCCCGTATGACGGCATCACGGAAGTGTGGTGGAACAGTCTGGAAGACATGCAGGCCGGCTATGCCCATGAAGCGGGACTGGCGGCAGCCCAGGCGCTCCAGGAAGATGAGTCGAAATTCATCGACTTTTCGCGGTCTTCTGTTTTTATGACCCAGGAGTATGAAATTTTCTGAATTTGCCTGAAACAAAAACGTATAGAAACCGGAGAGATAAAAAATGACATTATTTACTGTAGATCCTGAAAAGTGCAACCGCGACGGCATCTGCGTGGCTATCTGCCCCTTTGCCCTGATCGAAATGAAAGCCAAAGATTCGCTCCCCACGCCCATTGACATTGCGGCGGAGCGGTGCATGAACTGCGGCCATTGCATGGCGGTTTGCCCGACCGGCGCGTTGACCCTGACGACCATGAACCCTGCCGACTGCCTGCCGGTCCAAAAGGATATGTCGGTCACCGAAGAGCAGATCGGGCACCTCGTGAAAGCCAGACGGTCCATCCGTGTGTTCAAGGAAAAACCCGTGTCCCGCGAAACGATTCAGCAGTTGCTCAACATTGTCTCCTATGCGCCTTCCGGCCACAATTCCCAATTGATCCACTGGCTGGTCATCGATGACCAGCCAGAGATCAAACGGCTGGCCGGCATGGTGGTCGACTGGATGCGAATGGTCATGCAAATGAGCCCGGAAATGGGCAAATCCATGGAAGCCGACATCCTGATCAAACAATGGGACAATGGCAGGGATTATATCTTCAGAAGCGCCCCGGCCCTGATCATCGCCCACGCCCCCCAGGACCATAAAGACATTTACCCGGCAAGATCCAACTTTGCCATTGCCATGACAGCCTTGGAGCTTTGTGCATCAACCATGGGCATGGGCGGATGCTGGGCCGGTTTTTTCCAGGCCGCCGTCCAGTTTTATCCCCCCATGAACGAGGCCATCGGCCTTCCGCCCAACCATTTAAGCTATGAATGCATGATGCTCGGGTACCCGAAATATCACTATCAGCGCATCCCGCTGCGAAATGCACCAAAAATATCATGGCGGTAACCAGGTGTCATTCCAGCAAATCCAGGATTTTGTTTTCATCCATGGGAGCGGGGTTGGAAGCGATATTGGCGACCTCCCGGGAAGCGGCAAAGGCGATTTTTTTGAATTCACTTTTAGGTACACCCAGATCCTCAATCCGCACCGGCATGTTCAAATCTCCGTACAATCGCAATAATGCCTGCTCCAGATCATCGGAGCGGTCCAGGGCCCAGGCCATGTCCCGATACTGCTCTTCACAGTATTTCCGGTTGGCTCTCACCGCAAAAAGCAAGCCGAGCGCGACCGATTTTCCATGCGATATGTGGTGCTGCGCGCCGAGCGCATGACCGATGGCATGTGCGATTCCCAGGCTTTTGGAAAAGGCCACGCCTCCAAAAATGGCCGCCATGCACATGTCTGTCCGGGCCGCGATACCCGATCCGTCCCGGAAGGCCTTTCGAAGACTTTTTCCTATCAATTTGGCGCCCTGCAACGCCAGCGCATCGCAATAGGGCTGATACGGCGTCCCCAGCGCCACATAGGCCTCAATGCAATGACTTAAGGCGTCAATCCCGGTTTCAGCCGTCAGCATGGGCGGCATGGTTGCGCACAGGTTCGGGTCCACAACGGCAAGCCGGGGCAGCAGGTGCTCGCTGAAAAGTGCAAATTTTACGCCCCGCTGTGTATCCGTGACAACCGCATAGGGATTTACGTCGCTTCCCGTACCCGAAGTAGTGGGCACGGTGATGATCGGGGGTACAACCGGTTTTATCTTTGCCGTGCCGCCCATGATGCTTTCAAATTCTTCCATTTTCCCTTCATGAGAGACCCGCAGGGCAATGGCTTTTCCGGCATCCATGGAACTGCCGCCGCCGATGGCGATGATGCCCTTGCAGTTTTCCTGTTCGTATTGTTTTCCCGCCCTTTCAATCAGCGCCACGGGCGGGTCCGGCTCCACCTCTGCAAATAAGGACGATTCCATCCCGGAGGCCGAAAGAATTTTTCTGATCTCGTCTGTCCTCCCTGTCTTTTCCATAAACGGGTCCGATACGATCATAAATCGGCTGACTCCGAACGCTTTGGCTGCTTTCCCCAGATCGCGGAACACGCCGGGACCCAGCAACAGGGGCGACATTTTCGGCATGCGGACCTCCCAGGCCTTTTGAGGTTCCCTGTAGCTGCCCAGTCCTTCCCAGATCCGGTTGATCTCCGAATCATCCACGTCAAATACAAAATCCGTATGGCTGAGCGCTTCCGTGCGGACAAAGGCGGGCGCCGGTTCATGCCGGGTATGAAACTCCGTTTTTTTGTTATACTCAATCTGGTCTTTTAATGTCTGTTTTCCGATATCCACAATATCGGCGGAAGACAGATCCGTCCCGAACCTCGCATTGGCCAGTTCCGCCAGAAACGCATAAATGGACGCCTGCCCCCCGGGAATAGCGTTAATACAGTAACCGAAGGTGTCGCAGGTTGCGGCCAAAATCTGGAATCGGAGGGAATTGTCGGACTGGCCCGATTTGGCATGGGGTTTACGGTAGGTCAGCCCGGCGGTATGGTCCGCGCCCATGGGACTTGTGGCATAGGTTACGCCGGTGCCTTTAACGCCCCTGGGATCATGACCGGGGATGGCCTGGCCTTTATATGCCGGAACCCGGTCAACGTTAAGCGCTTTTGCCGTACTCACCACGCCGTTTGCCAGTATGTCTCCGAACCCGGTCCCCTTTTCAATCTCAAGAAGCAGATTTTCAGCCGAGGTTTCATCGCCGGGCGTCATTTTATTTGCACTCGCTGCAACGGCCAGCGAGGCCCCGACCTCGATGACGTCGACTCCCAGGTCATCGCAGATAAACTTCAAATGCGCGATGGCATCCGGGTCGTGGATTCCCAGATTGGTTCCCAGCATGGCGATGGCCTCATATTCATAAGCCCCGGCCAGGCGGTTGCCTTTTTCGTCCGGGTAAAGAATCGAGCACTTGACCACGCAGCCCGGCATACAGCCGTGCATTTTGCCGCCGCGCTCAAACACCCTGTGCTGGATGGCTTCAGCACTGACCGCTTTAAACCCATCGGGCTTTCCCGAGGTGTAGTTGTTTGCCGGCATGCTTCCGGTATAGCTGGAGTTCACCACGGCAAAAGGAGTGCCGAATTTGGACATGAGGGTGCAGCTTACGTCGTGTTCCAGGGTATGAACCCATGATTTGACCGCAGTTTTGAATCGACTCGGATCGGCCATTTTCACGGGGGGTGCGCCGGCGGCATCGATGACCACGGCTTTAAGCCCCCTGGCGCCCATGACAGCGCCCAACCCGCCGCGGGCCGCATTTCGCGACGGATCGCCCAGTTTGTCGGTAAGCGATACGGATGCGGACCGGTACAAGCGTTCGCCGCCAATGCCGATGCAGATAACAGCAGCCTGTTTACCGTATTCGGCATGAAGCGCATCGGTCAGAGGATAGGTTTTAAAACCTTTAAAATGATCGGCGGATGTCAGCCTGGCGCCCTGATGGGTAATGACCAGGCAATACATTTTTCCGTTTTGGGGCGCGCCTTCAACGATAATGGCGCGAATATTCAATCTGTCGAGTTTCTGGGCGGCAGGACCGCCGGCGTTGGCTTCTTTTATACCATAGGTCAGCGGGCTTTTTGCACCCACTGAAATTCTTCCCAGTTGGGGCGCCATGGTTCCGGCCAGCGGGCCTGCCGCAATGATCAACTTGTTTTGCGGCCCCAAAGGATCCGCATCCGGCGGCACTTCCCGATTCATTATGGCTGCAATCAGCCCGCTCCCGCCGATCAGCTTCCACGCTTCGGGAAGGTCTTCAAAAATGGCTTGTTCAAGTTCCATATTGACGCGAAGGATCTTCATAAGCGACTCCTGTGTTTTAAAGAGTTTCCTTTTTTGAGTTCAAAGGTTTTTTGCCGATCGCTACCGTACCAGAAACAGTTCCCTTTTTTCAAGCCTCGGTTGCAAACGTCAGGATTTAAACCCAAAAACACCTTGTTGACAGGAGCAGGGGATACCTGTATATCCTTCAAATAATAATTATTTGATGCGAAGGAGGAACACAATGACCGAAGAAAAAAAACTCACCAACAATGCGGGCGCTCCAGTCGTTGACAACCAGAACGTCATGACTGCCGGGCCCAGAGGGCCTCAGTTGCTTCAGGATGTTTGGTTTTTGGAAAAACTGGCTCATTTTGACCGGGAAGTGATCCCGGAGCGGCGGATGCATGCCAAGGGATCAGGGGCTTACGGCACGTTTACCGTGACCCATGACATCACCCGTTACACCAAGGCCAAAATTTTTTCGGAAATTGGGAAAAAAACCGATCTTTTTATCCGGTTCTCCACAGTGGCCGGCGAACGCGGGGCCGCCGACGCCGAACGCGACATTCGCGGCTTTGCCATGAAATTCTATACCGATCAGGGCAACTGGGATCTGGTCGGGAACAACACGCCTGTCTTTTTTCTGCGTGATCCGCTGAAATTTCCAGATTTAAACCACTCGGTCAAACGCGATCCCCGCACCAATATGCGCAGTGCGAAAAACAACTGGGATTTCTGGACATCCCTGCCCGAAGCCCTTCACCAGGTCACCATCGTGATGAGCGACCGGGGCATTCCTTTGAGCTACCGCCACATGCACGGATTCGGAAGCCATACCTTCAGCCTGATCAATGCCGAGAATGAACGATACTGGGTTAAATTTCACCTGAAAACCCAGCAGGGGATCAAGAACCTCACCGATGCGGAAGCCGAAGCGGTTGTCGGCAAATGCCGGGAAAGTCACCAGCGCGACCTTTACGAAAGCATTGAAAAAGGGGATTTCCCCCGCTGGACCTTCTTCGTCCAGGTGATGCCGGAAAAAAAGGCGGCCAACTGCCCCTACAACCCCTTTGACCTGACCAAGGTATGGTTCCACGGAGATTATCCCATGATCGAGGTGGGCGTACTGGAGCTCAACCGGAACCCGGAAAACTATTTTGCCGAAGTCGAGCAGGCTGCTTTCAACCCGGCCAACGTTGTTCCGGGGATCGGTTTTTCGCCGGATAAGATGCTGCAGGGAAGGCTTTTTTCTTACGGCGATGCCCAACGGTACCGGCTCGGCGTGAATCACCACCTGATTCCCGTCAACAGGGCGAGGTGTCCGTTCCACAGTTATCACCGCGACGGGGCCATGCGGGTGGACGGCAATTACGGCAGCACATTGGGATACGAGCCCAATTCCTATGGGCAATGGCAGCAGCAACCCGAATTTGCCGAACCGCCCTTAAGCCTGGAAGGAGCCGCGGACCACTGGAATCATCGCGTGGACGAAGATTACTACTCCCAGCCAGGGAAGCTTTTCCGGCTGATGAGCGATGAACAGAAAGCGGCGCTTTTCGACAACACGGCCCGGGCGATCGCCGATGCGCCAAGGGAAATCAAGATCCGCCATATCGGTAACTGCCTGAAGGCCGACCCGGCTTACGGCAAAGGGGTCGCTGAGGCGATGGGCATCCCGCTGAGTGAAGTGCCGGCATAGGCCTTGTTAAACAGGGCAAGGTCACCGGAACACGCGCACCAAAATATAAAAGGACCTGGGATTTTTTTCCAGGCCCTTTTATATTATTTGGCGTCCCCAAGGGGATTCGAACCCCTGTCGCCGGCGTGAAAGGCCGGTGTCCTGGACCGGGCTAGACGATGGGGACGCAAAACAGGCAATCCGGATTTTGGTGGGCCGTGCTGGACTCGAACCAGCGACTCTCTGCTTAAAAGGCAGATACTCTACCGTCTGAGTTAACGGCCC
>CAYTSY010000097.1:0-12867 GCA_964440555.1 uncultured Desulfobacteraceae bacterium | reverse complement strand
CACCCGTTTGCCGGGATCAATATGGCGCTGGTTCATAACGGCGACTTCGCCAATGATCATAGCGTGTCCGAATACCTTCTTCAGCGCAATATCTATCCCCAGTTTATTACGGATACGGAGGTGTCGGCCCTGATGTTCGATCTGTTCAACAGTACCTATAAGTATCCGCTTGAATACATCATCGAAGCCCTGGCCCCGACGACGGAACTGGATTTTGATCATCTCGCAAAGGACAAGCAGTCCATCTACAGGACGATACAGGCCACGCATATCCACGGCTCGCCCGACGGCCCCTGGTTTTTTATCATTGCCCGGAACATTCCCGATCAACATAAATTTCAGCTTCTCGGCATAACCGACACCTCCATGCTGCGTCCCCAGGTGTTCGCATTTTCAGACGGCGACGTGCAGGTCGGGTTGATTGCCTCTGAAAAACAGGCGATTGACGCGACGCTCACCAGCCTGTCTCTCGACGACAAACGGATCTGCCCTGTCGCGGACCGCTATTGGAATGCACGGGGCGGGAGCTATACGGATGGGGGGGCGTTTATCTTCAACCTCGAACCGGACCTTTCCGGCAACATGCGAATGACCTGCACGGATAAGTTCGGCAGCCCGGTTGCCCTGCCAAAACCGTTGCAACCCTGCGATTTTACGATAACCAGGCCCGGTGCATCGGCTACACCGATTGAAACCGATTTAAAAAAGTGCCTGGATGCCGGCGACGCGAAACATGTCTTCGACTATGTTTGCGAAAATATGGCCGCCTGGACGTTTGACGATGTGTATGAAATGTGCCATGCCGTCCGAAAACAGGCTGAAAATCCTGAAAACACCGAAACCGCTATCGGGGCGTTCACCTTGCTCAACGACCTTCGATACGCGGCAGGTTCCAAAAAACGCAGCCATATTCTGCATATCCTTCGCAGTGAACTGAATCATCTTTTCAGCAGTCTGCCGACATTTATATCCACAGGGGCGCAGAGGAGCAAATTTCGACTGATCGATTTTGAAACCCGTCATTCGTTGAGACCGCCCGGTTCCGGTGAAACGACTCTGGTCATCAATGCCCATGTCTTTCCCCCCGAAGGCGATGACTGCGATGCGGCGCTGATTGTGGACGCTTATAAGAAAGGATGGCGGCGGTTTATCGTGTATGCATGCGCGGGTCAGAGATATATCGGATGCGGCCTTGGCCCGGAAACAGAGGATGTTGCAATCGATATCTACGGGAGTTCCGGAGATTATCTCGCGTCCGGAATTGATGGGTTGTCCATTGCGGTTCACGGCAACGCTCAGGATCAGTTGGGCCAGATCATCAAGTGCGGCAAACTGGTCGTTTACGGGGATGTCGGACAAACGTTCATGTACGGCGCCAAAGGCGGCGTGGTCTATATCATGGGCAATGCCGCCGGACGGCCGCTGATCAATTCCGTCGGACGGCCCAGGGTGGTGATCAACGGGACCTCGCTTGATTTTCTGGCGGAATCGTTTATGGCCGGCGATCCCCATAAAGGCGGAGGCTTTGTCATTTTAAACGGCATCCGGTTCGATGATGACGGCGGCATTGTTGCGCTGCCGCAACCCTATCCCGGCAGCAATTTGTTTTCCCTTGCCTCGGGAGGGGCGATCTATATCCGTGATCCGCATGCAATCATGGTGGACGGCCAGTTAAACGGCGGCATGTTTCTGCCTCTGACGCCGAGAGACTGGGAATTGATGCTGCCCTATCTTGAAGAAAATGAGCGGCTTTTCGGCATAAGGATCGAGGATCTGTTGACGGTGGAGGGACAGCGCCTGTCCCCCGGCAAGGTATACCGGAAAGTCGTTCCTTCCGCAGTCGGGGCCGTCATCGCCAAAGAAGAGGAAAATCTGATTTTTGAAATGGAGACCGTGGGGGATCTCTATAACTAAGGGTATATATGACCATCAGAATAAAAAAAGGCTCGGCCGGAAAAGGCCTGCTCCATACGGTCAGCGCCATGTCCGACGTTGATCTGAGTGTTTGCTATCAGTGCAAAAAATGCGCAAGCGGATGCACGGTATCCTTTTTTGCCCAATCGCCGCCTTCGGAAATCATCAGACGGCTGCAACTGGGGGCCGGCGATGAACTGCTTGCAAACGACCTGATCTGGACCTGCGTGTCCTGCGAAACCTGTTATGCACGATGTCCCATGGGAGTCGACATGGCAGCGGTTATGGATGCGCTGCGTAAACTGGCCGTTGCGCGAAAGGCTGCCATCTGCGAAGGAAATATCCCTTTATTCAACCGCGCATTTCTTAAAACGGTACATATTTTCGGCCGCACCTATGATCTTGCGCTGATGGCCATCTACAAAATCGGCACCTCCTCCTATGCGCAGGATGCCGGGAAAATACCGGTCATGTTGAAGAAGAAAAAGATTGCCGTCCTGCCGTCATGGAGTGCCAACCGCAGTACTATAAAACGGATTTTCAAGAAAACCGGGCAAAACAAGGAAGCAATGAAATGAAATATGCCTATTATCCCGGGTGTTCATCTGAATCGTCCGCCCGGGACCAGCATTGTTCAAGTATGGCGGTGGCGCGGGCCCTGGGTATTGATTTTATTGAAATAAAAGGATGGTCCTGCTGCGGGTCAACGCCGGCCCATCAGACGGACAAGGTCCTGGCGGCGTCCTTATCCGCGGCAAATCTGATACTGGCTAAGGATATGGGGCTTGATGTCGTCGTAAACTGCGCCGCCTGTTACAGCAGACTGAAAATGGCCAATTACGAAGTATCAACTCATTTGGACATGCGCAGAAAAACAGCCGACGCCGTCGGCCGGGACTATGACGGCTCGGTGAATGTAAAACATCTGGTGGAAGTGCTTCTAAAGGATTTCGGCGCGGATGCCCTCAAGCAATCATTTACCCACTCCCTGGCCGGTCTTAAGGTTGCGTCCTATTACGGATGCCTGCTGGTTCGCCCTCATGAGGTGACGTATTTTGACGACCCGGAAAATCCGAAATTTTTAGACCGGCTGGTGACCGCCATGGGAGGGGAAAGCCTTGAATGGCCCGGCAAGGTCGATTGCTGCGGAAACAGCCTTTCGTTGACCACAAAATCCGATCTTGTAGTCCGCCTGGCGGACTCGATCATCGGGATGGCGCAGGCTGCCGGCGCTCACTGTATTGCCGTGGCCTGCCCCTTGTGCCAGGTGAATCTGGATCTCAGGCAAATGGATATCAAAAAACAAACCGGCAGGCAGTACGACATGCCGATCTTATACATTACCCAGTTGATCGGTTTATGCCTCGGCATCCCCGGGGACAAACTCGGCTTTGACAAGCTTGTCGTGTCTCCGTTAAAAATCATGAATGCAGTGAAGCCGACAGCCTGCCGGACGGCATCAGGGGATTAACAAAATCATGGCACACAATGAACATAAAAAAACCGGGGCGGTACTGATTCAGGGGGGCGGAATTGCAGGCGTTCAGGCATCGCTGGATCTCGCCAACTCGGGCTTCAAGGTATACCTGGTCGAGCGCGGCCCGGCCATCGGCGGCATGATGTCCCACCTGGACAAGACCTTTCCCACCGGCGATTGCGCAACCTGCATTGTTTCGCCAAAGCTCGTGGAATGTGCCCGCAACTTGAACATTGAAATCCTGCCATACTCGGAATTGATAAACGTTGAGGGGATGCCGGGCCATTTTACAGCGACCCTGAAGCAGTCTCCCGGGTATGTGGATCCCAAAATATGCAATGATTGCGGCGACTGTTCCCGTGTCTGCCCTGTTGACATTAAAGACAGATTCAACCGGGACCTCGGAACCCGGAAGGCCGTCGGCAAATACTCGCCCCAGGCAATCCCCAACATTGCCGGAATTCTTAAACTCGGCCATGCGCCCTGCAAGATCAATTGCCCGGCAAACATCAATGTGCAGGGATACATACAACTGATCAAAAAAAAAGAATACGTCAAAGCGGTGCGGTTGATCAGGGAGCGAAACCCGCTTTCAGCCATATGCGGCCGGGTTTGCACGCATCCCTGCGAAACCGTCTGCACCCGCGGCAACGTGGATTCTCCGGTCGCCATCAGACAGCTTAAACGGTTTGCATCCGACAAAGAAATGGAAATGGTTGCATCGGGTGAAATCGCGCTCCCCGAAGAAAAAATCCCTTCCCCGGAAGCACCCAAAGTGGCGGTTATCGGCGCCGGCCCGTCAGGACTGACTGTTGCCCAGGATCTTGCGGACCGCGGATATGCGGTGACCGTGTACGAAGCCTCCGCTGCCGCGGGCGGCATGCTCAGGTGGGGCATTCCCGATTACCGCCTTCCGGCAAATATTCTGGACTATGAAATTGAACTGATTCGAAGAAAAGGCGTCGCCTTTGTGTATAACTGCCGAATCGGGAAAGACATCTCTTTTGAAAAATTGCGGGATGACTATAAAGCCGTATTCGTGGGCATCGGGTCGCAGCAAAGCACGCCCCTGAAAGTAAAAGGGGATGATCTCGACGGCGTAGTCCAGGGCCTGGATTTTCTTTGCCGGGCAAGCGCCGACGGCGGCAGACCGCAGCTCAAAGGCCATGTGATCGTTGTGGGCGGAGGCGATGTGGCCATGGATGCGGCATGTTCCGCCATTCGTCTCGGCGCGGAGAAAGTCAGCCTTGTCTACCGCAGAAGTGAAAAAGAACTGCCGGCAATTACGGAAGAAGTCCATCATGCCAGGGAAGAAGGCGTCCATTTTGGATTTCTCACCAACCCGGTGGAATTTATCGGCAATGGCGCCGGAAAACTCAGCAGGGTCAGATGCATTAAAATGAAGCTGGGCGAACCCGATGAATCGGGACGCCGCAGACCGGTTCCGGTTGAAGGATCGGAATTTGAGATGACTGCGGATCTGGTTATCCTGGCGATCGGGAGCCGGCCGGACAGTTTTCTGTTTGAATCAGGGTTCGGCCTGAAGGCCGATCACAGGGGAAACCTCATCGCCGACAAATACGGCATAACCCAAGTGCCGGATGTTTTTGCCGGAGGCGATCTTGTCACCGGTCCGGCGACGGTCATTGAAGCCGTGGCCGCGGGCAAACGGGCGGCCGAATCCATTGACAGATTTCTTCGCGGAATCGATCCGGCATCGCCGCGGTTTGAGAACAGCGTTAAACCCATTCCGGCCGAATCGCTTCCCTCCGGGGAACAGATTGAGAAAAAACCCAGAGCCGTCGCTGAAACATTGCCGGTTTCCGGGCGCACAAAAAACTTTTCGGAGATAGAGAAGTGCTTTTCAGAAGAAGACGCCATCGCGGAATGCGAGCGATGCTTAAACTGCGCGCTCTGCTCCGAATGCGGAGCATGCGTGGAGGCGTGTGAAAAGAAAGCCATTGACCATGGCATGGAAGAAAAAGTCATTACACGCGAGGTCGGTTCGGTAATTCTCGCGCCGGGTTTTCAGGAATTTCAGGCCGAAGCAAAAGGCGAATTCGGGTTTGGTCGATATGCAAATGTCCTGACCAGCGTTCAATTTGAACGGATGCTGTCGGCCGCGGGTCCCTTTCAGGGCCATATCTTGCGGCCTTCCGACAGGCGGGAAGCCAAAAGGATTGCTTTTATTCAGTGCGTGGGGTCACGGGACCTGCGATGCGATAACGAATACTGCTCCTCCATCTGCTGCATGGCGACGACCAAACAGGCGGTGGTGGCCCGCGAACATGTCAACGGGCTTGAAGCCACCATTTTTTATATGGATATCCGTGCATTTGGAAAGGATTTTGATCAGTATTACGAGCGGGCCAAAAAGCAGGACGGCATTTCCTATATCAAAAGCATCCCCTCCCGGGTCCTTGAGATGCCCGGGACAAAAGACCTGCGGCTTCGGTTCATAACGGAAGACGGCATCCGGGAAAAAGATTTTGATATCGTCGTTCTCTCCGTCGGGCTGGACCCGAAAAAGACGGTTTCCCCGACGATTTCACGGCTCGGGATTGAACTCAATGCGTACGGCTTCTGCCGTACCGACCGTTTCTTTCCCCTTGAAACATCAAGGCCGGGGATATTTGTCGCCGGCGCCTTCCAGGAACCCAAAGACATTCCTGAAACCGTGACCCAGGCAAGCGCCGCGGCCTCAATGGCCATGGAACTCCTTGCAAAATCGCGGGACAGCCTGATTGTAAAAAGAGAATATCCGCCCGAACGCGATATTACCGATGAACAACCGAGAATCGGGGTGTTCGTATGCCATTGCGGAACCAATATCGCCTCCACCGTTGATGTGGAAAAAGTCACGTCAACGATTGCCCATGATCCCGATGTCATTTTTGCAACCCATTCCATGTATGCCTGCTCCGATGCCAGTCTGTCCCAGGTCAAGGAAGCGATCGCCGCACACAGGCTCAATCGCATTGTCGTGGCGTCCTGTACGCCCAGGACCCATGAACCACTGTTTCGTGAAACATTGCGGGAGGCGGGCTTGAATCCCTATCTCTTTGATCTGTCCAACATCCGGGATCAGTGTTCATGGGTACACGCCTCCGAGCCCGAAGCGGCAACCCGAAAAGCGATCGAACTGGTGCGGATGTCCATTGCCCGAGCCCGCCTCCTTTGCCCGTTGATTGGAGAAGCCCTTGCCGTTGACCAGGGCGGGTTTATTATCGGCGGCGGCTTGAGCGGAATGACAGCTGCGCTGTCTCTTGCCGAACAGGGATTTAAGGTTCATCTGGTCGAGCGCACCGGAACTCTCGGCGGCCACCTTCGCGACATTTATACTACGCTTGAACACGACGACATATCGGATTTCAGGGAGTCGTTGATCAAGAAGGTTCAAATGCATCCGCTTATTGTTCTCCATATGGACACGGAGGTCGTCGGCATCGCAGGACATGTGGGCAAATTCAGCGTAAAACTGTCAAAGGACAACCGGCTTGAGGAAGTCCCCTGCGGTGCGGTTATCGTTGCCACAGGGGCGGATCAGACGCAAACGGCTGAATATCGCCGGAATGATTTTGACAATGTGATCACCCAGGCAGAACTTGAAAAGCGGCTGTATGATAAGACATTGGATGGGATTGGGAACGGGTCCGGCAAGAACATCGTCATGATCCAATGCGTTGGATCACGCGACAGTGAACGGGCATACTGCAGCCGGATCTGTTGCGCCATGGCCGTCAAAAACGCCCTTGCCCTGAAAAAGCAGAGTCCTGACGCCGGCATTTTCATCCTGTACCGCGATATCCGGACCTATGGTTTCAGGGAAAAATTTTACAAGCAGGCCAGAAAGGCCGGAGTTGTTTTTATCCGTTATGATGAGGAAAAACCACCTGTGGTGACTGAAGACCAGGGCCTTGTGGTTGCGCTTAAAAGCTCTGACTTTCCCGAGCCCATTGAGATTGAAGCCGACCTTGTCGTTTTGAGCACCGGCATCAGCCCGCCTGAAGATAACAGACGGGTTTCGAATATACTCAAGGTGCCGCTGAATCCGGACGGTTTTTTCGTAGAAGCGCATTTAAAGCTGCGGCCGGTCGACTTTGCCGTCGAAGGCATTTTTCTGTGCGGACTGGCCCATTCGCCGAAGTTTATGGATGAAAATATATCCCAGGCCCGCGCTGCCGCTGCAAGGGCTGCCGCCGTGCTTTCAAAGACGCATCTCGAAGTGGGTGCCCAAGTCTCCCGGGTTGATCAGAGCAGATGCATCTCCTGCATGACCTGCGTGCATTCATGCCCTTATGGCGCGCCGTTTGTCAACAAGGATCACAAGGCGGAGATTGCGGCCGCCAAATGCATGGGCTGCGGCATATGCGCTTCCGAATGCCCGGCCCGGGCTATTCAGTTGAAGCATTTTGAGGCAAAGCAGTTTACCGTGATGATCGATCAACTTTTCGGATCTAAGATAGAATTGGCAAATTAAACTTGAATTAGAAATAAGAAAAAATATGGACTTAAATAGCTTTGAACCGAAAATTCTCACTTTTTGCTGCCACTACTGAGCGTATTCATCCGCGGACCTGTCAGGTTCGATGCGACTTCAATACCCGACGAATATCCGTATTATACGAACGCCCTGCACCGGCAAGCTGGAAGTGGAATATTTTATGAGAGCCTTTGAAAAAGGCGCGGATGGGGTTCTGGTGGCAGGATGCGAAGAAGGCAGTTGCCATTTTATCGAAGGCAATCTGATGGCAAAGCGCCGGGTGAATTATACCCGTAAAATCCTGGCCGAATCCGGGTTTGACCCGGAGCGTTTACGAATGGTCAACATCGGCGCCGCGGATGCCCGTCGCTTTGTTGAGCTGGTCAACGAGATGGTCGATACCGTCCGCAGGCTCGGACAAAATCCCATGGGGCTGCCCCGGAGCCATACACTGATGGAACAGGAGATGCATGTATGATCGTAGCGGAAAGAAAAAGCATACCCGAGCTTGTGGGTATCGTACAGGGCTGCAAAAAAATTCTGGTTTTGGGATGCGGCACTTGCGTCACCGTGTGTCTTGCCGGGGGCGAGCGGGAAGTGAGCATCCTTTCTTCGGCGTTGCGGATTTCTTCCAACGTCAAAAACCTGGGGCTTGAAATTGAAGAACTCACCATTGAGCGCCAGTGCGACAATGTATTTATTGAAGGGGCGGCGGATGCGATAAACAGAAACGATGCGGTTCTCTCCCTGGGCTGCGGCGCAGGCGTCCAGGCCATTGCCGAACGCTTTGGTGAGAAGCCGGTCTATGCGGGACTCAACACCTCTTTTATCGGCATTCTTGAGGAAAGGGGCCTGTGGACCGAGAAATGTGCCGCCTGCGGCGCTTGCGTATTGCACCGGTACGGTGGGATTTGCCCGATTACCCGTTGCGCGAAACATATGTTGAACGGACCCTGCGGAGGCTCCCGTGAAGAACGTTGCGAAGTGCGGCCGGACAGGTCATGCGCCTGGCAACTGATTTATCGCCGTTTAAAAAACATCGGCCAACTGGACAGGCTTAAAAAAATCGCGCCGCCAAAGAACTGGGAGCCTTCTCTTGCCGGGGGATGCCGTGTCATCGTCCGTGAGGACCATCGAATATAGCAAAAACGTTTAATATGAATTTGTATGAATTCGCAAAAAGTCTGTTTTTTACCACGAAAAACACGAAGAGCACGAAGGGGTATAAAAACATATAATATTTCCAGCTTCGTGTACTTCGTGCTCTTCGTGTGACAATTATTTTGGACCTACGACACAATCAATTTTAACCGAGTGTACATAATGAATGATCAGCCGCTTAAATTGTTCCTGTTTTATTGCTCAAACAGCTTGAACGCGGATGAGCTCAGACAAAGCGCAAATAATATGGGCGCAGATGAATTGACGACCATCAGTTTGCCCTGTTCCGGGAAGGTGAACCTCCTTTATTTGCTGAAGGCATTTGAAAAGGGCGCCGACGGCGTCATGCTGATCACCTGCAGGCAAGGGGACTGCAAGTTTCTGGAAGGAAACCTCCGCGCACGAAAACGGGGGGCATCTGTCGCGGAAATTCTCGGAGAAATCGGACTGAGCAAAGAACGCATGCGCGTTGTTCAGAATACAAATGAAGGCGGCATTCAACAGATCATTGAAGAAGTAAAATCTCTAAGAGAATCGATACGGAACCAGTTCCAGGAGACAGTGAAATGCAACGCAAAGGTACCCTTGCAGGAAAGATAAAAAACGGAGAGTTTATCATTACGGCAGAGTTTCTACCGCCGGCTGGCCCAGACAGCAGGGCTGTCGAGGAGAAAGCGGTATTCTTGAAAAACGGGGTGACGGCAGTAAACGTTGCGGATAATCCGCACGGACCGGTCATGTCAAGCCTTGCCGGTTCCCTGATTTTGAGCCGGATGGGCGTGGAACCGATATATCAGGTGGTCACGCGCGACAGAAACCGTATCGCGCTTCAATCGGATCTTCTGGGGGCAGCCGCGCTGGGGATTGAAAATATTTTGTGCCTTTCAGGGCACCATCAATCGCTTACCGCTTCCAACGAATCGGCCAACGTCTATGATATCGATTCAATTCAATGGATCGCTGCCGTAAAAAAGATGAATGATGAAGGACTTCTCCTTGACGGCAGCACCATTGCGGGTTCATTTTCCGTGTTGATCGGTGCAGCCGGAAGTCCTGATATGAAACCCATGGAACTCAATATGCTGCGCCTTGAAAAGAAAGTGGACGCCGGCGCCGACTTTATCCAGACCCAGGCCGTTTTTGACCCGGACGCTTTCAGTCTCTGGCTCAAACAGGCGCATGCCCGGGGAGTAACCCAAAAAACAGCCATTATTGCAGGCGTCATGCCGCTGACAGGCGCTGACGAGGCCGAACGTCTGAGGGGAAAATATACGGACTTATCCATTCCTGACACCATTATAAAACGGCTCAGGGCAGCGGGCGATGACGCGTCGCAGAAAAAAGAAGGCATGGCGGCTTGTATGGAAATAATTCAGAAGATTCGGAAAATGGATGGGGTAGGGGGTGTGCATATTCTCTCCGGCGGCAAGGAAGAGTGCGTGCCTGAAATCGTTTCCGCATTATAATCGGTGTCCCTCCGGAAATGGTGGATTTTGGCTCAGAGCAAGGCGAAAGCGATTTTGAAACCACAGGAATAGCCCGGCTATTTCGAGGATTTCAAAATTGCTGCAACGACGCTCTGGGCCAAAAGACGACGGTCCCGGATGGACAATAGGGAAAAGAAAATGCCAGCTAAGTATCATATTAAAACAACCCCGGTTCCGCCCCGCCTTCCGCGTATCGGCAAGCACGGCATCGTGGATTGGCGGGAAGACTGCGCCAGGTGCCATAACTGCGTTAAAAAAGCCTGCGTCTACGATCGCCACCGCCAGGAAGCGGAATATATCCGGAAGCTTGAATACACGGATTTCCTTTTTTTCGAATGCATGGGGTGTTTTTCCTGTGTTCAGAACTGCACGAAGAACCTCTTGTGCCTGACGATCAATTCCGAATATGAACAGTTGGGCAACAGATATTGGACCCCTGAAATCATTCATGCCACCTGGCAGCAGGCCGAGACGGCGGCGGTTCCGGTCTCCGGGGCGGGTTACCGGGGGAAATTTTCCGGTCACGGTTTTGATTCCATGTGGACCGACATGTCTGAAATTGTGCGCCCGACGCGGGACGGAATTCACGGCAGGGAATATATCTCCACATCGGTGGATATCGGAAAAAAGCCGTCCTACCTTAACTTCCATGCCGGCGCAAAGGGGCCTGAATTGGGGGCTGTCATCGACATACCGATGCCGCTTATCGTTGATATGAGCCTGCCTGAGTTTGCTCTGCCGCACCTGGAGCCGTTTATCCTTGAAGCCGTCAGGCTGACCGGTCTGATCGCCATCCTGGATTCCGCCACATGGCCGATCGCCGGCCATGACAGCGGGGCTCAAAGTATGGACAAGTATCTTCCGCATATCGCGTTTTACTTACACCCGGATGGGCCGGATCTGCCCGAAGCGGTTCTTTCGAAAACCAGAATGGTGGAAATACCGGACACCGACGACTGCCTCGCGCATATGGCAGAACTAAAGGCAACCTATCCGGGGATTATTGTCTCGGTAAGGGTCGGCCTGGATTCGCGGGGAGTTGCGCGTGCCGTAGAACTGGCTGGCGCAGGCGCTGAAGTGATCCATGTTGTCGCCGATTTCAATGGCGATGAGATCAATGCCAAACCCCCCCGGTTTATCAAGGACATGATCCGCAACATCCATAAATCCCTGATAAAGGCGTGCAGAAGAGATGAGGTGACGCTCATCGCCGGCGGCGGTATCGCCCTGCCCGAACATATGGCCAAGGCACTGCTTTGCGGCGCGGATCTGGTGTCCGCCTGGCTGCCTTTTTTGATCGCTCTGGAATGCCGTGTCTGCCGGACCTGCACCCCCGGGCTTGCCTGTCCCGCCAGGCTGGAAAAAATCGGCTTTGAATATGGAACCGGCCGCATCAGAAATCTGATTGCCGCATGGCATTTGCAGCTCATTGAGCTGATGGGCGCCATGGGAATGCGTGAAGCCCGCCGCCTGCGCGGCGATGTCGGGCGCGCGATGTTTTTTGAAGACCTTGAGGAGGAGATTTTTGGAACGCTTTTCGGAACAAGAAAAAACGCTTGAGGATATCCTGCCGGAGAAAACGATGGCAACCCGCGTGCCGCAGGTCGGCGTCAGCCGGGAGGTCAAACCGGCGCCGTCACGCTATCGCAATGAAATCGCAAAATATATCATCTTTCGAAGCGAGGAGTGCATCCGGTGCGGCAAGTGTGCGCAATTGTGTCCGCAGCAAGTCCACACGCTGAAATCCGGGTACAAGTACTTTGCCGGCCCCCGGAGTTATCTGTGCATCGGGGAGGCTTGCGAAAAAACAGATCATTGTTGTATCTCGGCCTGTCCCGAAAAGGCGCTTACAATGGTTGAAAACCCCATGATCAAGGCCCTGGGAGATTATCGCTGGCCGGCGGATATGCTTCTGGCGACCTGGCGGATGGCTGAAACCGGGGCTCCGCCCGCGGATGAATATGAATACGGTTATGAAGCGGGCAACTCCGGAGGGGGGTTTGACCGCATCCGGTTGAAGTTTCCGGAAAAACCGCCCGTGGACCTGATGGAAGATGAAATTGACACCCGGATCCTGTTGAATCGCCGGGGTGACGGACGCCCCCGGATCACCATTGATGTCCCGTGGTACGGCGGCGGCATGTCGTTCGGATCGGTCAGCAATGTCACGCAACTGGCCAAAGTGCGTGCGGCCGCCGCGTGGAATACCTTCTCCTGCTCCGGAGAAGGCGGATATATGGAGCGGATGAAACCCTATGACGATCATATGATCACGCAGGTGGCCACAGGACTTTTCGGCGTTCGCGAGGAAACCATCCAGCGTGTGCGGATTGTGGAATTCAAAT
>CAYTSY010000096.1:0-13196 GCA_964440555.1 uncultured Desulfobacteraceae bacterium | reverse complement strand
TAGTTGACCAAAGAAGCGTCAAAATCAACTTGGTTCTTCCAGCCGATGGTCAGGATCACAAAGGAAATGACAACCGGGTTAAACGCATTGCCGCCTATTCCGCCATAGATAAATTTTCCGATTACAACAGCGACAAAGGTACCGGCCAGGACAACCCACCAAGGCAGCGTTGCCGGGGCCAGCATTGCAAACAGCAACCCGATCAGCGCGGCATTGCCGTCGCCTATGGTATCCGGAAGTTTGGCGATCCTGTTAAATAAGGTTTCCCAGAGGATAGCGGTTGAAACGGAAAGGGATACCACCGCAAGGGCCGGAAGGCCGTATTGAAAGAACCCAAACAACACCGCGGGCAAAGCCGCCAGCATCGTATGACAACTTCTCTCGGAGATGGCGCTTCCGTCATGCCAGAAAGGCGCATGGGAAACGATAAGTTTTTTTTCACTGTTCATTCGTTGCCTCCGCTTTATTCACCCGGTCCAATTCATATTTTGCCAATCGAATATATTGATAAACCGGAATTTTTGAGACGCATACCAGGCTGCACAGCCCGCAATCGATGCAGCAAAAAAGGTCATATTCATCAGCGGCCGTTTCATAGAGCCCGGCTTCCAGGAATCTGACCAGCATGTTGACCGGCACATGTACGGGGCAGACCCGGACGCATTCGCCGCAATTGATGCACGGGTAGTCTGAAACCAGGGAGATTTCGGCGCCGTCCTGGACGATCACCGCATCGGTATCCGGACCTATGGGATGGTCTTCGGAAAAAACCGCGGCGCCGGTCAGGGGCCCGCCGATAATAAGCCTGTCCTTTTCGTTAACCGTGATTTCACATGTTTTAAAGATGTCTTTCAGCGGGGTCCCGATCCGGGCGGAAACAAGAATTTTTTCACCGCCCTTCTTCACAAGGGTCACTGTCTTTGTGACCGGAATCTGTCCTCCTGAAAACGCTTTTCCGATCGAAGCCACGGCCTCAGCGCTGAAAAAGGCAACGCCCATGTCCTCGCACGTCTTCCCGGCAGGGACGGGTTTGCCCAATACCTTATTCATGATCATCTTGGGGTGTGCCGACGGATATGCCAGATCCACGCCCTTAAGCTGGGCGCCCGTGTGACCAAAACCGGGAACCAGGTCCCGAGGGACGGCGATGATAATTTGTTCAATCCCCGTAATTTTCTTTAATATGCCGATTCCATGCGTAATGTCTTCTATTTCGTTGCGGATCACGTATTGATTGGTGGCGATCAATAGATCGGAATTCCCTCCGAATACAACAATCGTGTCAATAGGTTTTTCCGAAAAAGAAAAAGAGCCAAAACCCGGATTTCCGGGCATATACCCCAGCCAGTCTGCAGCAAGGCGTAAACTCGGTTCCCGGTAAAGGGAAGAAAATTGTTCGTCGATTTGTTGAGTTGCCGATGTGTCGATGGTTATCGCCGTATAGGATTTTCCGTAGTCGCCCGTAAAAGGCGAGATAGAGGATATAACCCCGGTAACCGATGAAATCGCATACGATGCGCCATTGTCGGCGAGTGCAAGCTTTTGGCCGGTTTTAACACCATCCCCCGCTTTAATCGAATCGGGCTTTTGGGTCAGAGCGCCGTCGAGCAACAGGATGACGGTTTTAGGCAGGGGGATTTTAATCGGTTCGATTGATCGACCACCGATAATTTCATAGGCGATCCGTGGTTTATTCAGACAGATAAATGGTCTCTTGATCATAATTGTCCTTTTTTATGAATGGCGGCGATTTGCAAGAGGTTCGCCGTTTTTTGCTTCAGGTCACATTACATGACATTCGGAGCATTCCACAGGCCCTGCTTCATAGTCCTTATGGCAGCCGATGCACTGTGAATGAAAGGCGTCGGTCCGGTTCACCATTTCAACATCTTTGATCTCTTCGGCCTCATGGCATTGCGAACAATTTTGAAGCGTCCCGGATTCCTCACCTTCACGGCCGTGGCAGGCGCCGCAGGCTTCTATAGCTGACTCATCGCCTGCAGGATGGTGATGGCAATCGTAACAGGCCAGCCCAAAGCCGAGAGCCGATGCGTGTGTTTTATGATGAAACAATACTTTTCCGGCAGATGTTGCATACATCAGGCGAACAGGTTCCGCCGGCGCCTTCGCGGAAAAAGCCACATAGCCGGTCACACCCACGATCAATAAAATCAAGGCGAGGCCATAAGCTGTCCGCAGTTGCTTATTTGAATCCATCTTATCTTTTTTCCTTTCAGAACGTTATCGGAGGTGAAGGCATAAGCAAGATCAAAGATGGCGACTATCACAGAGGATTGATACTTTCAAGGGCTTTTTTATTTTACACCCTGCGGTTATCCTTAAAAAAAAACGTTATTCGAAAGGCAGGATAAGGGTCATCTGATCGGGGGGAAATCAGGTCATTGTTGTTTTGGCTTTCTCATATTCGCGTTCAAGAAGGGAATCTGCAAACCCGTGATCGATATGGCTCCATGGCAAAATTTCATCAGCAGTTCTCTCCCTCAATACATAAAAATCGGCGTTTATATCCGCTCCTCTGAGGATTTTGGTCCAGCCGTGACCTGACTCATGTAATCGCAGGAGGATATCGCCGGTTTTTTGATCGCCTCGTGAAAGCAGCGCCTGAATAAACGCCTGTTTGGGCGTTTCCGCAATAACCCGCACATTGGGCATTTTTTTCAGACCGTTGTGAATGATCTGAATTTTTTCTTTCAAAACACTGCCCTTATCCATGGCCGCCCACTGAAATGGCGTAAACGGTTTCGGGACAAACGGGTTGATGCTGACCGTAATGGCTCCCATTCGCCTTGTTTTTCGGCTGGAATCCAGAAAAGCCTGCTTGACCCGGCGGCATAAAGTGACGATCTCAACCACATCGTCTTGCGTTTCCGCAGGCAACCCGATCATAAAATACAGTTTTATATGGGGAATGCCGGCACTCACCAGCTTGTCCACAGCACTCAAAACGTCTTCTTCGGTTATTTTTTTTTTGATAACATCTCGCATGCGCTGCGATCCGGCATCCGGAGCGATGGTTGCTGTTTTTGAACGGCTTTGGCCGATCAGTGAAATCAGGTGGGAAGAGAGCCGGTCGGCCCGAAATGAGCTGAAAGAAACCTGCGCTTTGCCTTCAACTGCCTTCTGGCACAGCAACGGCAATTCCGGGAGATCGGTTATGGCAGCCCCCACCAGACCGATCCGGTCGGTCATGGACAACCCCTTTTCCAAAGAGGCAGTCAGTTGAGCCCCCCCTCTGAACCGGTATGGTCTATACACATACCCGGTCGTACAAAAACGGCATCCGTGGGGACATCCTCTCCCCACTTCAATTAAGAACATACGCCCAAAAGCCGTATGGGGGGTAACCACAACGCTGGTTGTTGACGTTTCTGCGAGGTCTTTGACGTAGATTCGGCGGATTTTTTCAGGCACATCGGAAATCGGGACAAAGGATTTTATCGTCCCATCCTTATGGTAATCCGTCCGGTACTGGGCGGGAACGTAAATGCCCGGCACATGGCCGGTCAATTCCCGCAAGAAATGCCGACGCTCAATATTAGGGTGATAAAGTTGAAAAAATTCCGCGATAATCGGTTCCGCCTCACCGATAAAAAAGCAGTCTATGAAAGACGCCAGGGGTTCGGGATTCAAAAAGCAGGCAACCCCTCCGGCCAATACAAGCGGCATCGAAACAGGACGGTCAACAGAGCGCAGCGGCAGTCCCGAATTCTTGAGAATGCTCAACACATGGGGATAGTCGTTTTCAAAAGAGATGGAAAAGGCGATGATGTCAAAATCGTTCAAACGTGCGCGGGTCTCCAGGGTTCTGATCCCGGCCTGCAAAAGGCCTTTCTCAGGGAGGAAGGCCCTTTCGCAAACAACATGCTCCACTTCATTAAACAACCGATAAACGGTTTGAAACCCCAGGTTGGACATTCCCACCGGGTAGGTGTTGGGATAAACCAAAGCGACCCTGATGCTTTCCCCCATCCGGCCTTTGCGAATCGTGCCGGTTTCGGAATCCATATATTGGGGTTGCCGGGATTGGCCATAATGAGTCATTTCCAAAGCCGCCGTTTTGAAATCGGTTGTCAGGCGTTTTGATCGATGATCAATCTGCCTTTCGCCTTAAAAATGTTGGAATATCCAAATCATTGTTGTCGATGACGATCCCTTTGTACCTCTTGTAAGGAGATCCCGAAGAATCGTTCACCGCCTGTTTTTGACGGAGAAAGGTCGGCTCGTCATAATCCACCATACTCGGAAGATCTGTAGGTGAAATATCTCTGACCTTACCCCCATGCGTGGGATCATGGCGCCTGCCGTGAGCCATTTTTTCCTTTTCTTTTCCGATTCCGGTTGCGATCACGGTGACCCGGATTTCATCTCCCAGCGTCTCATCGATGGCGGTTCCCCAGATGATTTCAGCCTCTTCTCCCACTTCATTGTATATGCGCTCGGAGGCTTCGGTCATTTCGTCCATGGTTAAATCGCTTGTGCTGGTGATGTTAATCAAAACGCCTTTGGCGCCTGAAATGGACACATCTTCGAGCAAGGGATGGGATATGGCGCGTTCCGCTGCTTCCGTGGCCCGATTTTCCCCGCTGGCGATCCCGATTCCCATAATCGCCATGCCGGCTTTGGACATAATGGTTTTGACGTCGGCAAAATCAAGGTTGATAAGCCCCGGAATCATGATCAGATCGGTGATGCCTTTGACTGAATGAAGCAATATCTCATCGGCACGTTTAAACATATCGGTCATTTTCGCATTTTTTGATGAAAGGCCTCTTAACCGGTCATTGGGGATCGTGATCACCGTATCCGCCGTTTCCTTAAGCTGGTTTAGTCCCAATTCAGCGGTTTTCAATCTTTTTTTCCCTTCAAAGGAAAACGGCTTCGACACGACGGCAACCGTAAGCGCACCCAAATCCTTACAAATTTCAGCGATCACCGGTGCAGCGCCTGTTCCGGTGCCCCCGCCGAATCCCGCCGTAATGAATACCATGTGGCTGCCTTCCAGCGCGTTTCGGATGGCTTCCGTATTTTCGAGTACCGCTTCCCTTCCGGTTTGCGGATTGGCGCCTGCGCCCAGACCCTGGGTCAGTTTTTCTCCCAGTTGAATCTTGCACTGGGCCCTGGAAATTTCAAGAGCCTGGGCATCCGTATTTGCCACGATGAATTTTACACCCTGGAGATTGGAGTCGATCATGTTGTTGATCGCATTGCCTCCAGCCCCACCAACACCGATTACCTTGATTTTTGCAGATTTTTCGCTTTCAACATAGGTAAACATTATTTTCTCCCCCCTTATGCCGTCGTGCCGTTAACTTACCATTAGATTTCAAACAATATCCTTGAACCATCTTTTCATTCGGGTTACCAGCAGGTTAAATATATTCTTGTCGCGGATTCTGAATTTTTTCGCCGTCTGGTTTTTTGCCCCATAGATCACCAATCCCACGCCTGTAGCAAACATCGGGTTATTCACGACATCCACAAGGCCGGTGATCCCCCTGGGCCGTCCCAACCGGGTGGGAACATTGAAAACCGACTCCGCGATCTCGATCGTCCCGTCCAAAAGCGCCGAACCACCGGTGATCACCATCCCTGACGCAATGAGATTTTCCATTTCCGCTTTATGTATCTCCCGATTGAGCAGGGAGAAAATCTCCTCCATCCGCGGCTCCAGAATCTCGCCCAGTATCTGGCGGGGCAATTTTTTTGGTTTTCTTCCCCCCATCCCGGGGACTTCTATGGTTTCGTCTCCATCGATTTCCTGCGAAACGCAACTGCCGTATTGCTTTTTAATTTTCTCCGCTTCCGCCAACGGCGCCCGAAGACCCACGGCGATATCGTTGGTCAGATTGTTTCCGCCCAGAGCCAGGACAAACGTATGCCGAATGTTGTTTCTTGAAAAAATTGCCAAATCCGTTGTCCCGCCCCCGAAATCAATCAGGCCTGCCCCCAGTTCCTTTTCCTCATCCGTGAGGACCGCTTCGCCGGAGGCAAGCGACTCCAAAACAATATCGCAAACATCCAAACCGGACCGGTTCGCGCATTTTACGATATTGTGAGCCGAGGTCACAGCCCCGGTCACGATGTGAATTTTGGCTTCCAGCCGGACCCCGGCCATTCCAACGGGATTCTGAATTCCGGTTTGGTCATCCACCACGAATTCCTGGGGCAGCACATGGATAACCTCCCGATCCATGGGAATGGCAACAGCCCGGGCTGCGTCAATCACCCGATCCACGTCGCTTTGGGTAATCTCCGGGCCTTTAATGGCAATGATGCCGCGGCTGTTGAATCCGGTGATGTGGCCGCCGGCAATTCCCGCATATACCGATGAAATCTCGCAACCGGCCATGAGTTCAGCTTCCTCGACCGCTTTTTTGATTGACTCCACCGTGGACTCAATGTTGACCACAACGCCTTTACGAAGACCGATCGAAGGGTGCGTGCCTATCCCGATAATATTGATTTCGGGACCTGAAACCTCGCCCACCACCGCACAAATTTTGGTTGTACCCACATCCAGACCGACAATGATCTGCTTATGCGAACCCATCTAAACCTCCTTGCCTTTTTCACTCGTCGGTTGAATTTCCATCGGATTGACAACAATTCGACCGGTATTCATCAAGTCAATCCATTCAAAGTCAATACTTTGAAGTTGCTGTTTCAAATACTGGGTCACCTTTCCCAGCCTGTAGTATTTATCCGGGTAATCGTTATATCCCAATTTAATCGCTTTTTGCTGGTCATAGGCATACAAGGTGACGCCGATTTCCCGATCCACGCAGATTTTTTTAATCGATGCATTCGGCAGGATCGAGTGCGGATCTTTTCCCATCTGCAGCACCTGCATGACGGCGGTAAACGGATCATCAGCCCCGCCTTTTTCTTCAAGCCCGAGATCCGAGAACTGGAGCCCGCTGATCTCAGGCAGATCTTTTGGATCGGATCCAGTCCATTCCTTATATATTTTTCCGTTTACATCGATCAAGAACCTCCGCCCGAGATCAACAATCGCCAGCGGCTCGTGTTCCTTGATCCGAATCGCCAACCCATCGGGAAATTTTCTGACAATATCCGCATCGTCAATATCCGGATGCGCCAGGAGCCGCTTTCTCGCAGCCCCGAGGTTCACCGAAAGGATGTTGATTTCCGGATATACGGACGCCTGCTTCAGAATATCTTTTTCGCACAGACGTTTTGCGCCCACAACGCCGATCGTTTTGGCCTTAAAATATTGGCATTGGGTCAAAAGGCCGTAAGAAAAACTATAGACGGCGCTTAACGCCGCCACCAGGGTCATGCCCAGTACCATTTTACCGCCAAACGCCACCCATCCCATCGCATTGAAACGCTTCAAGATGGACCGCTTTTTGTAATGGTTTTTTCGGAACCTTTTTTTATGATGTCTGCTCGCCAACAATTTTGACCTCTGGTTCAAGAAAAATGTTGAACTTTTTATTTACGACGCTTTGAATGTTTTCCATCAATCGGGCGACGTCATCGGCAGTGGCTCTCCCCCGATTAATGATAAAATTGGCGTGCCGCGTCGAAACCTGGGCGTCTCCGACGGTCATTCCCTTTAAACCGGCATCTTCGATAAGCCGGCCCGCGGGCTGCCCGAATTCCGGGTTTTTAAAAAAACATCCCGAGCTTCTTTCATCCACCGGCTGGGTATCACACCGATTGTTCATGATGGTTTCGGCTTGGGCCTTCAACGTCTCCGGATCTTCCGGGTGCAGGGAAAAGCATCCCTCCAGGATAACGGCCGTGCCGTTTTCTTCCAAAACCAGTGGATGCGTAAACACCAGGGAGCGGTACGAAAAGGCGATATCCTGTTTTGCAATGCGGACAATTTTCCCGGACGGCAGCAATGCCGTGACCGCCAGCACTACATCTTTCATGGATCCCAGAGCGGTCCCGGCGTTCATCATGATGCCGCCGCCCACGCTCCCCGGTATTCCCAAGGCAAAATTAAGCCCGCCCATTGCGTTTGCAAGGGCATAGCGGCAAAGCATCGCAAGAGGGGCGCCGGCCATTGCATTGATTCGGACTTCCTTTTCCGTTGCCTCTTTTTTTTCAATTTTATTCAAACACGCATCCAAAACGATCGTAACGCCGCGGATCCCGCGGTCTGCAACCAGCAGATTGGAGCCCTTCCCCATGACCCACCAGTCGATGTTGAAATCCCGGCACCCATGGATCAGTTCGATCAGCTTCTCGAGGCTTTCCGGTTTCACCAGGGCATCTGCCGGCCCGCCGATGTTAAAATACGTATGGCGGCTCATGGGCTCGTCAAACAAGACTGCGCTTCCAAATTGCGCAGCGAGCCATTTTCTGCATTGAGCGGAAAGCGTCATGTATTTTTGAGCTCCTTCAACACTTCGAGTAACTCTTCCCCAACCCGCCATACGTCTCCGGCGCCCAGGGTCAGGATAACGTCATTTTCAGCAAGTACTTCCATGAGGTACGAAACCGCTTCTTTTCGATCGTTTTTAAACACAACATCCTTATGGCCGTGCGCTCTTATCGCCTTGCTCAGGGAGTTACTGCCTACATTTTCGATCTGTTTTTCACCCGCGGCGTAAATCGGGAGCAGAACAAGCAGATCCGATTCATAAAATGCGCGCGCAAACTCATCAAACAACGCCTTTGTCCGGCTATACCGATGCGGCTGAAAGACCACAATCTTTCTTCTGTCCGGCCAGCATTCCCCCAATGCATGGAGCGTGCTCTTGATTTCCGTGGGATGATGCCCGTAATCGTCGACAACGGTGATCCCTTTTTCCTGTCCCTTGATCTCCATCCGGCGTTGCACGCCTTCCAGCGTCTCGAGAGCCTCTTTAATCACGTTAAAGGGAATGTCGAGCTCAACGCCTACAGCGATACTTGCCAGAGCGTTGTATATATTGTGACGGCCCGGCAGATTTAATGTGATGGGGCCACCCAGTTCCACACCCTGGTGAAAGACGGTGAAACGGCTTTTCAGTCCCTCTATGGCAATGTTTCTTGCCGTAAAGTCCGCCTGACTGGTCATCCCATAGGTTGTAAACCTCTTTTTAATTTTGGGCAGGATATCCTGAATCGGTTCATTATCCAGGCAAAGGACGGAAAGCCCGTAAAACGGTACACGATCCAGAAAAGCAAGAAAAACCGATTTGATATCCTCCAAATCCTTATAATAGTCCAGATGTTCGCTGTCGATATTCGTGACTACGGCGATGGTGGGGGAGTATTTTAAAAATGAGCCGTCGCTCTCATCGGCTTCAGCAACGATGAACTCGCCCTGCCCGAGCAGCGCGTTCGTATCCACGCTTTTTAATTTTCCGCCGATGACCACCGTGGGGTCCAAGCCCCCTTTTCCCAAAACAGCGGCGACCAGTGAAGTCGTCGTGGTCTTGCCGTGGGCGCCTGAAACAGCCACGCTGTATTTCAGCCGCATCAGCTCCGCCAGCATTTCAGCCCTTGGGATTACCGGCACCGAAGCCTGCCGGGCCGCTGCGACTTCCGGATTGTCCGGACCGATGGCCGAAGAAATGACCACGACATCAGCGCCGGCGATATGCTCTTTAAGATGCCCATCGCAAATAAACCCGCCGAGTTTTTGCAGCCTTTGGGTGATGGGAGACATTTTTACGTCGGAGCCGGAAACATGATAGCCCAGATTAATCAGAAGCTCCGCAATGCCGCTCATGCCGATACCGCCGATGCCGACGAAATGAATATGATATTTTTTTCTATACATGCGGGGTAATATTTAACCTGCCAATCCTGAATAACAATCATTTACAATAAATTTGGCCGCATCCGGCCGTCCGAATTTTCGGGCGATATTTTCCATTTTGGAAAGAACCTGCGGGTTTTCAGCGTAGTGCCCCAGGCGTCTGGCCAGCAACTGACCGTTTAGGTACGCTTCAAGGATCATTTCCGCCGCACCGGCATCGGCCAGGGCTCTGGCGTTTAAAGTTTGATGATTGTCCGCCGCATGGGGAAACGGAATAAAAATCGCCGCTTTTCCCAAAGCGCTGATTTCCGCCACGGTTGTAGCGCCGGACCGGCAAATGACCAGGTTTGCCTCCCGGTATCGGGAAGCCATACGATCAAAAAAAGGGGCGACCTCGGCTTTAATGCCATGCCGTCCGTACGCCAGTGAAACTTCTTTTTCATCTGCGGTTCCGGTTTGATGAATGAAAAAGTAATCCTTTTTGTTCTTGATTCCGGCCAATGCCTCCACGACTGCCGTATTGATGCTGTGCGCACCCTGACTGCCGCCGACAACAAAAACGGTAAAGGGCTTTTTTTTGTCCGGATCATTTTCCGGCAGGCCCGTTCTCCGGTCACCCGGCTGGGTGAATTCCATGCGGACGGGGTTGCCGGAATACCGGATTTTGCTGGGATTAAATCCGGTATTCCGGTTTTCAAACGACAGATAAATACGATCCGCAAAAGAGGATAAAATCCGGTTGGTGATCCCCGGAAGAATGTTCTGCTCATGGAGAACCAGCCGAACGCCCATCAACCGGGCGGCGACTGCGACAGGACCGGCGGAAAAACAACCCATGCCGATAACCAGATCGGGCGCAAACCGGTTCAGATGGCAAAGCGCATGCCATATGCTTTTGGGGAGACAAAAAACCGCGCTGATCTGGCTTTTCAAACCTTTTCCTTTGATGCCCATGACGGGGATTGCCTTGAGCGCAAACCCCGCACGCGATAACGCCGATTGTTCAAATACATTTCCCGAACTGATGAATAGAATATTATTTTCCGGGTTTTTTTCCATAAAAGCCTGGGCGATGGCGATGCCCGGGAAAAGATGTCCACCGGTAACGCCTCCTGCAATAACGACGTTTAAGGCCGCCGCCGGCCGGTGTTCTCTTTTTCTTTTAAAAATCATCATGAAAGCCTTTTTGCGTTATGCGTTCCCGTTGCCTGGCTGAAGGCAACGGCAGGCCGGTTTTATTTTTCCCGGCGCTGATGCTCATCAAAATACCTACGGACGCCATGCTGAATACCAGAGATGTCCCGCCGTAGCTTAAAAAAGGCAGCGTCAGTCCTTTTGTCGGCAAAAGTCCCAGGGCAACGCCCATATTGACGCAAACCTGAAGGCCGATGAGGGCTGTTATCCCGACCGCCAGCAAAGAACCGAAGGAATCCGGGGCCTGAAGCGAAATCAAAATTCCCCTCCAAAAAATCAACACATAAAGCCCAAGGATCAGCAAAACGCCAATGAGTCCCAACGCTTCCCCGATTACCGAAAAAATGAAGTCCGTGTGGGGTTCAGGCAAATAAAACAATTTCTGGTAGCCTTTCCCGATCCCGGTGCCCCAGATTCCTCCGGTACCAAAAGCCATCAGGGAGTGAACCACCTGATAGCCTTCATCAGCGGGGTATTTCCATGGATCCATAAACGTTGTCAGCCGCTCGATACGGTATTGCGCCCCGGTCATAAAAACATAGGCCGCAGGAACGAGCGCCAGAAGTGACCCGGCCAGATGAAATATCCGCGCCCCCCCGACAAAAAGCATGATCCATGTGATCATGGCCAGGATGACAACCGACCCGAAGTCCGGCTGGATAATGATCAGCCCGGAAATAACCCCGAAAATAACGACATGGGGTATAAATCCGATGGAAAACGCTTTCATTTTCTCCGCTTTCTTGCTCATGGAATACGCCAGGTAGACCACAATGGCCAACTTGGCGAATTCAGACGCCTGGAAGGTAAAACCGGCGATTCGAAGCCATCTTGTGGACCCTCCCGCCGAATAGCCCAATCCGGTCAGTTTGACGGCCGCCAGAAACAGGATCGACATCAGCAAAATCGGGTAGGCCATAGGCCGGAAAAAGCGATAGGGAATATGGCGGCATGTCACCAGCAAAATAAAGCCGGCAAATGAATAAATGGCCTGCTTTTTTAAAAAATACAAGTCGCTGCCGAATTTTTTCAATGCCAGGGCCGAACTGGCGCTGTACACCATGACAATGCCGATGCCCACGAGAAAAAGAATCGAAAACAACAGCACAATATCGTATTGCATAACCAGTTCCCGGTCTTTGACATTCTCAGCCTTTTTCTCGTGAATGGAATTCATTCGTCTATCCCGCTGACTGCTTTTTTAAACGCATCTCCCCGCATGGCATAGCTTTCAAACATATCAAAGCTTGCACACCCGGGAGACAGAAGCACCACATCGCCTGGCGAGGCAGCCTCAACCGCCTGTGCTACGGCATCTTTCATATCGACTGCGCAGCTTGTCTTTGCATAGTCTTTTAAGGCAGATGAAATGATGTGCCGGGCTTCACCCATGGCCACCAGATGTTTGACCCTGTCGCGCACGCCCTATTTGACAAGGGAAAAGTTGCCCCCTTTGTCCCTGCCTCCCATGATCAGAACAATCGGCTCATCAAAGGCTTCGATCGCTTTTTTGACCGCGTCCACATTTGTCCCTTTTGAGTCGTCAAAAAATTTTATTCCATGGACGGTTTTGACATATTCAACCCGGTGAGAAAGTCCCTTGAACTGCCCAAGAACGGATCGGATATCTTCAATCCCGCAACCGACCGCCATCGCCGCAAGTCCCGCAGCCGATATGTTTTCCAGGTTGTGCTTTCCCTTGAGAAGAACTCCCGAAAGATCAAGCATATGGTTTTGGGTTCCATCAGGATGAAATCCGATATGGTCTTTTTGGATACTGGAACCGGGTTCGGAAATATGCGCTGCGTTAAAATTTAAAATCTGTCCCTTGATTCCCTTTAAGAAGGGAAGCACCACAGGATCGGCGGCATTTAAAATGGCCTTGTCGGAAGGCCCCTGATGGGAGAAAATCCGCATTTTGGAAGCCGTATAGGCCGGGAAACCATCGTATCGATCCAGATGATCATCGGTTATGTTCAGCAAAACTCCCACTGCCGGCCGAAATGTGTCAATGGTATCCAATTGAAAGCTGCTGATTTCCGCTACAATGATGTCAGCCTTTTCCGGCTGATCCACATAATCGATCAAGGGGTTGCCGATATTTCCGCCTACAAAAACCTTTTTACCGGAACGTCTGCATATAGCCCCTAAAAGCTCGGTCGTCGTTGTTTTTCCATTGGTGCCTGTCACGGCGATAATCGGTTCCCGGATGAACCTGTCCGCCATCTCAATCTCTCCCACGACCGGACTATTTTTGCCC
>CAYTSY010000095.1:0-13679 GCA_964440555.1 uncultured Desulfobacteraceae bacterium | reverse complement strand
ATTTGACCGGTGAGAAAATCAATCGTTTCACCCATGTCCATCACAGCATCGACGATCTGGTGAAAAAAATCCGGATGATGCGCCTGCTGGGTCAGAAAACCGGCACCTGTTTTCAACGGTGCGTGGGCCACGACGCCTTGAATGCGCTTTATATCGGAACACACGAGATGGACGAAAAACTCGGTACGAAATACCATGAAAATTTTAAGAAATTCCTGCTCCATGTCCAGAAACATGACCTGATGTCCGCCGGGGCCATGACCGATCCCCGGGGCGACCGGAGCTTGAGGCCCTCACAGCAAAAAAATCCCAACGTGTATCTGCGGATAACGGAAAGAAACAACGACGGCATTATCGTCAACGGTTCAAAAGCCCACATCACCGGTGTGATCAATTCCCATGAAATCATCGTCATGCCGACGCGCGCCCTGGGAGAACAGGATGCGGATTATGCCGTAGCCTTTGCAACACCGGTGGACACCAAAGGAATCCGGTACATTTTTTCCAGGCAAACCAACGACAGCCGTCGTCTGCAAAGTCCGTTGGACGCCGGCAACCCCAAATACGCCATTGTCGGGGGTGAGGCCATTATCATTTTCGACAATGTGTTTATCCCCTGGGAAAGGGTATTCATGGCCGGCGAGCATGCTTTTGCCGGAAACCTCGTGGAAACATTCGCCGGTTTTCACCGCTCCAATTACGGGGGATGCAAAGTCGGTCTGGCCGATGTGGTGATCGGGGCATCTCACTGGATTGCCGATGCCCACGGGGTCGCCAATGTCTCGCATATTGTGGACAAGCTCACGGAAATGGTCGGTATGGCCGAAACCTGCTGGTCCTGCTCCCTGGCCTGCTCCTACGAGGGTCAGAAAACCCCTTCAGGCGCGTACAATATCAACCCTATGCTCGCCAATGTCACAAAATTAAACATTACCCGGCTGGTATATGAATGGATGAGGCTCGCCCAGGATATCGCCGGAGGCAAAATCATCACGCTGCCTTCTGAAAAAGACATCCTCAACCCGGAAATCCGCGACGTCATCCTCGAGTGCTTCAGCGGCAAGGAAGGCGTGGACGTGGACGATATTTTTAAAATGCTCCGCCTGGTGGAAAACATGTCCGTCGGCGCGGGGTTGCCCGAAGCCATGCATGGGGCCGGTTCCCCGGCGGCGCAAAAGATAATGATCGCCCGCCGAAGCGGCATTGACAAGAAAAGAGAACTTGCCGAAAAAATCACCGGCATCAAAAAAGATGAAAGTTTTGAAAAAATCGTCGGCATGACGGAGGAGGAGTATTGGGGGAAGTATAAGGAAGTGATGAGTGATGAGTGATGAGTGATGAGTGATGAGTGATGAGTGATGAGTGATGAGTGAACTGCGGGGGCGTTTTATTGTCAAGAGTTATTTTTTGCCGACAGTCCGGTCCATGAGTGAAGAGCGCTGACCGGTCTTTTACGCGGGTTCCCGGGATTGCGCTTGGGAACCCGCCTGAACACCGTATGCTGAAACTTCGGGTCATATATTGCGGCGGGTGCAACCCGGAAATCGACAGGGGGCGCGTGATCGAACGGCTTTACGGCTTGATGCGGGCCGAAGGACTCGCCTTTTGCCCTGTGCCGGATTGCCAATCCGCCGATGTCGTTTTGATCGTCAACGGCTGCGCCCATGCGTGCAAGGAAGAGCAATTCCAAAATATTTCGAAGTCTTTTCCCTTAATTTCCGTGCAAGGGGAAAGACTCTTTCATCAGGAAGTGGCTGAAGATCATCTCCCCCATGTTCTTCTTAAACAAATCCTCAGCCTCGCCTGATCCCGCCGCCTCTCTCCTTCAACCACAGTTCACCGTTGACCATTCTTTTTCCTTCACGCATCACTCATAACTCATCACTAAAAAAAGGAACGGCCGTTTCCTGCCGTCCCTTTTTTCAATTACGCGTATAGGATGCTTCCTGTTATAGTTTTACGCCCTCATATTCTCTAACGGTGATGCCTCTTGTCATGAACTTGGGCTTGAACATATGGAGCAGCGCCGGCAGGAGCAAAACGCCGACGAGCATGTTGACCGACATGAGGATGGCCAGCAGCAAGCCCATTTCCGCCTGGAACCGCAGCGGCGAGAACCACCAGAAAAATACGCTGGAACTCATCATCACCGCCTGATAGAAAACCGCACGCCCGGTGGATTGCACGCCGTCGACGATTCCTTTTTCCCAGCTTGCACCGGCGTGGATCAGCTCCTGGATCTGGCTGACGATATACAGGCCGTAGTCAACGCCCAGGCCGACGCCCAGGGAAACCACGGGGACCGTGTTGATGTTGATGCCGATCTGCTTATAGGTCATGTACACAAAGGACATGAAGTTGGCCAGAATCAGCGACATGACAAAGATGAACCCGGCAAAAAACGAGCGATACACGACGACGCAACATATAAATGTAAAAAACAAAATACCGATAACAAGCGGGTCGTTGGCCGCCTCAATCAACTCGATGGCCGCCGCCAGAATTCCGCCCAGGCCCCCGGCCGGTTCCCAGTCAATGACCTGGATGATTTTGGACGGATCATCCATCTGCGCGCCCATGATTTTGGCCTCGGGCTGTGTGGCGATCCATTCCTTGATGCCGCCGATGACGCTCTTTAAGGTTTCGCCCCTGTGATCCCGTAAAAACAGCCGGACGTTGGCATCGGACATATTCGGCGTCATGTACTTATCCATATCCTCGGGTGCTGCACCCATCTGATAAATGGCCATCAGCATGAAGATTTCTTCCATGGTACCGGGAATGATGTCGAACTTGGGATCATTTCCGTGAAGCAGGCTGTTGATCGACCGGACAAAGTCAGCGGATGAAAACCCGAAGGCCACGTTGCCCTTGGCGATCAGGTAGTCTTTTAAGCCGTCCATGGCCCGCATGGTTTCCGGCATGGTGATATGAAATCTCGCATTGGCGTTGCCGTGGACCTGGACATACATCTGCTCCATGCCCAGAAACCGCTTGTTGATGGCTTCCACGCTCTTGTTGTAATCCGAGTCCTGCCACAAAACAGGGGAACCGGGATTGGCGTCGCCGATGGGCACGGTTCTGAAACAGATGACTCCCCAGATGGTCATAACCGCACTAAACAAAATGATGACCCATTTTCCGCTGGTGGTGATGGAAAACCGCGCCAGTCCGCCCATCAACCGGGTTAAGAAATTCCAGTGGAGTTCTTCTTTCACCTTATCGGGATTAATCGGCAGAAATGAAACAAAAACCGGGAGAAACAGGGAAACCGTCGCGATAACGCTCATGCCCCAGAGAAATCCCAGATAAGATAAATGCTGAAGAATGGGAATGGGAATCAGGGCCACGATCAGAATTCCCACGGCATCGGTCACGACCCCCACGATGCAGGGGTTGAACAACTGGATGCCGGTGGTATGGGCCGCTTTCTTGACATCACGGGTCCGCTGCAGTTCCTGGCTGAACCGGTTGAGCCATTGAACGCCGTGGCTCATGGCCCTGGCGGTCAACAAAAACGGCACAACGACAATCAGCGGGTCAAACTGGTATCCCATCAATCCGGAGAATCCAAGCCCCCAGATGGCGCTCATCGACGCGCTGATCAGCGGAAGCCACCAGATCGGCTGGCGTCCCATGAAAAAGAACAAAAGGGCGATCAGAATGGCCATGCTGACGCAGAAAATGATGGCCATATCCTTGACATAGTAATAGACCCACCCGTACAGGATCGGTTCGCCGGCCAGATAAATTTTATGGTTGGCGTCTTCCTCTTTTTCCCTTATTTCGATGAACTTGTTGAACAGGGCCGTGTAGTCGATTCTTCCCTCGATAAACGTGGCCTGGAGCCGCAGGGCTTTCAAGTCCGTGGACACCCACGCCCCATAGGCCTCGTTGGTAAACACCTTGGCTTTGAGGTCAAACATTTCATCGGCGTTTGTGGGAACATCGCGCATCAGACGGGTCATGCTGAAGCCGCCGGCAATCTCCGCGGCATCCATGACCCGGGGGCTGGCAAGGGAAAAGATCTGATACGGATTGACGCCGGGAACCAGCTCCGCGGCTTCCTGGATCCGCACCATCTTCTGCAGGGTTGCCGTGTTATAGATATCGCCTTCCTTGACTTCAAGGACCAGCGTGGCCACATTGGCGCCGCCGAAATAATCCATAAATTTTTTGTGGATCTGAACATAGGGATGGTTTGCGGGGAACAGTTGCATAAATTCCGTATAAAACCCCATTTTCGAGATCCCGTAGCCGAACACGCAGGTAATCGCCAGCATTACGATCAGCGTGAACACGCGAAACCGCATGACAAAATCGATAATTTTTTTATCCATTGTTTATATACTCCTCTCTGTTTTTAATCCTTTTAATAGCCGAGGCAAACAGTTTACCGAGTTTGATTTACGCCGTTGTTATGCCGGTTAATCCCACGAAGTGCCGAAATTATTGGTCCGGATAATGGTACCGCCACCGCCGACCGCAAGTCCCTTGCCGGAGCTCAGCAGGGAAATCCCCGAAAACCAGTTATAGTAGACAACGCCCTCCAGCGGGAACCATACCGAGCCACCGTTTTTCGTGCTGAGAAGCGAACCGTCAAGTCCGATGGCAACCCCCCGGTTTGCGTCAAACATGGACACTTTTATCATGGTCTTTTTCTTTTGCTGTTGATTGTCGGCAGGTTTCCACTCCAGGCCGCCGTTTTCCGTGTAAATGATCTTACCTTCGGTTCCGACCGCCACGCCCTTGTTTTCATCCACAAAACGGACGCCGAAAAGATTGCCGATGCCTTTCTGGGTTTGCATCTTCCAGTTCTGACCGCCATCTTCGGTGTAAATGATATATTCGAACTCGGCGGCAAGCCATCCTTTGTTTTCATTGATAAAAAATACGTCATTGAGAGTGACGTCCTCGTCAAAGGGCAGGCGGTCCCAGGTTTTGCCGCCGTCTTTGGTTTCGACGATCATGCCGCGTGTCCCGACGGCCCATCCCTTATTTTCATTGATAAACTGAACCTTCATCAGGTGCTGTTCCGTGGTGCCGCTGTTCTGGGGGGTCCAGGTGTCTCCACCGTTTTCCGTATAGAGCACCATGCCGAGTTCTCCGACCACCCACCCCTTGGTGCCGGTCACGAAATAAACACTGAAAAGCGATTTGGTGGTTCCGCTTTTCTGAAGCTTCCAGTCTTTTCCAAAATTATCCGAGTAAATGATCTTGCCGCCGTGCCCCACGGCCCAGGCCTTTCCCGATTCGGTCAAAAAAACGTCCAAAAATTTATCGTTGAACCGAACGGCTGCGCCATCGTCCGACGGCGGGGAAGCCAGGACGGGCGCCACCCCGTTTTGTGCCATCACGCCCATGATAAGCAGAAACATAACGACACAAGATCCCATACATTTTTTCATTGCCCTTGGTTTAAATAGGTTCATTCGCCACTCCTTCTCTGATTGATAAAATTTTTATCCAAATCTCCGCACCCCTGTCGTTGATGCCATGGGTGCAGGGTATTGCCCGGCTATCAAAAAAATAACCGCGTTTAATGCGTCTTTGGCTCGATCGCGTAAAAGAATTCCGGTGCGGCATGGTTTTAATTTTCAGTCGAAATTCCTTCATATTTACAAAGGGAAATTGGAATGCGGGAAAACCGGCCATTAGTTCAACAAGTCCATCTTTTTCATCATGCTGCTTTTTTCGTGCTCGGGACGGGAAAAATCATGCACTCCGGCGCATAATACACTGCCACAAATAATGAATTGTGTTTATTGACAGGAATCATATTCAAAAAAATGTTTATTACGGTTTTTAGTGTTTGTCAAGCAAAACATTAATATTTTAACAGTTTGAAATAATAGATAAATATTCTATGTTAAACCATCGCCTTATTTTTTTTCTAAACTTTTGTTCTTTTTTTTCATTAGTTTTTTGGCAATCACGCAAAATGGACGCCTGGTATATCGTCACGTTGCCGCCTTTCATGTTCGGGACTGATCCAACCCCAATTTCCGGAGGACATTTTCTCCGGGAACGCCTGTTTTTCGGTCCCACCCCCATTCCGCAAAGTAATCTGATATCATCTCCTCCACGTCGTTGCGGCTCAGCAATTTCCCTGACGCATAGTTTTTAAACCCGGAGGGGCCAAACCATTTTTCAGGAGGCGTTTCTTCTTTTTTCCCCATTCCCTCTCTTATATTCATAACCCGTAGAAGCGTCCAGATCCTTTCGACCCTTTCATTTAGCATATGCACATCGGTTTGTATTCCGGTTACGGACGCATATAGGTCTGCGCACAACTTGGCATTATAAAACCGGTTTACCCCTGCCCGGGCGCAAAGCCCCAGCGATCCCAAAATGGTAAACCAGGCATGAGAGTATTTAAGAAGCCTGCCGACCTTGATCTCCTCCTGCGCTATCAGGGAAGTTCCGGAAGGCAGAATCTGTTTGATGACGTCATCGGGTATGCCGATTCTTGCCAGGTGCTTGGGGAATGCATCCACCGGCCTTTTGGCAAAATAGGTGGGTGAACCGCCTGCGCCTACATGGGGTCCCCTTGGATCAAGAAGCTGGCCGAGTTCCATGGTCCCGAAAAGGTCCCAGCCGATGGCCGACCCCGGCCCCGCGTAAGGATTCATTCCCTTGATCAAAGGGGGGGCATAGGGGATTGCAGCGGGGCCGATTGTTTCAATGATGTGTTCAAACCCGTCTGCCAGAAGATTTCCCGTTCCCTGCCGGAGGCTGATCTTTTGCGCCCAGGCTTCCATGGAATCAAGAGAATCCGGAATAATATCCGGCTCGCCCGGTTCAAGACACAGCAGGCCCTTTTCTTTGGCCGTCCCGGCAAATTGGATAATACTGAAAAACTCGAACATATCCAGGCCATAGCCGTCGATAACGGTCATGAGGCGGATGGATTCATAAGGATCTTTAAGCCCGTACATCATGGGCGTAAAAAGATTTACGACAGAGCTGGTATATTTAATCAGGCCCTTAAACCGGCCGTCCGGAATTTCCACGGCATCCTTGCACCCCACCGGGCAGGAAACACAGGCAATCCGCCGTTTTTTAATCGCCTTATACAAATCCGTCGAAATGGCGGGAAAGGATTTCAGCATTCCCAGTTCCTGCCATTCCTTAAGATAGGGATAGCCTGTGATGCTTTCCACCAGCTTTTTATTTAATGCGTCATACGGCTGCCTGTCCGCAATTTGAATCCCTTTATTGCCTTTGACCAGAATCGCCTTGAGATTTTTAGATCCCATCACCGCGCCAAGACCGCCTCTGCCCAACGTCGAGACCCTGTCGATAAATGCCATGGAAAAACCGACCTGGTTCTCTCCGGCCTGTCCGATGCAAATAATTCCCGCGGGCTTTCCCTCCTTTTCCCACAGCGCATCGCAGGCATGATCAACCGTCGTGTTCCACAGGAAGGCGGCATCGCAGATTTCAGCATGATCATTTTCAATCTTGACATAAACAGGGCGGTCGGCTTTTCCTTTAATGACGATATGGTCAAACCCGGCATTTTTTAACAGATATCCGAATTGGGCGCCTCCGCCGCCGCACCAGCCGATGGTTTTGCTCGCGGGCAGCTTTGATACCGCATAAACCCTTGAGGATGCGGGAAGATTCGTCCCCACAAGAGGGCCCGCCCCAATGACGATGGGATTTTGGGGAGACAGGGCATGGGTTTTCGGTTCGATATGGTCAGCGGCAAGCTTTATGGATAAGCCCAGGCCGCCGATAAAATCTCTGGCCATGCCGGGATCGGTCGGCTCAATCCGAATTTCGTTGCGTGATAAATCCAGAATCAGTACGGCCCCTGCAAAACCGCAGGCATTCATGGGAGGGTCTCCTGTTTTGACTTCACCAGCGCGTCAAAGAAGCAGTTGTCCGCACATATCCCGCACATGTTGCAGTCATCTGAGAACATGATCGCATAGTCCTTATCCGAAGTCATGACGCGAATCCCGGCAACCGACGGGTTAAACTTTTTTGAATACTGATATGAACAGGCAAGCCGGCATCGCAGACATCCGGTACATTTTTTTGTTTCAATTTGAATGCGATATTTTCCCAAGCAAGGCCTCTTTATTACGGAGTCAGAGACTTGATCCGCAGATACAGCTCATCCAACTGCTGCTTCGTCGTCTCTGAAGGCGCATCGGTCAGCAGGCACGATGCCTTTTGCGTTTTGGGAAAGGCAATGACGTCTCTGATGGAAGACTGGCCGCAAAGAATCATGACCAGACGGTCCAGACCGAATGCCATTCCCCCGTGCGGAGGAGCGCCGGTATCCAGAGCCGAAAGCAAAAATCCGAATTTTTCCTCCGCTTCCTCCTTGCCCATTCCCAGTGCCTTGAATACGAGGTCCTGCAATTGCCTTTGGTGAATGCGGATGCTCCCGCCGCCGATTTCCGATCCGTTCAATACCAGGTCATAGGCCCTGGAGCGCACGTTTAACGGATCTGATTCCAGGCGGTCGAAGTCCTCTTCCAAAGGCGATGTAAACGGATGATGCAGGGCCTGGTATCTTTTTTCGGTTTCGTCATATTCGAGGAGGGGAAATTGCGTGATCCAGATAAAGCGATAGTCGCTTTCGTTGATCAGTCCGAGCTTTTTCCCCAAATGGTTCCGCAGGTGTCCGAGGGCTTCATTGGCGATTTTAGCCTGGTCGGCAACGAAAAAAACCAAGTCGCCGGGCGCCATGTCAAGGCGTTTTATCAATTGTTTCTTCTCATCTTCGCTGAAGAACTTGGCGATGGGAGACTGCCAGGAATCTTCTCGGACCTTGATCCAGGCCAGTCCTTTTGCGCGATAAATGGCGACGAATCCGGTGAGGTCGTCGATATCTTTCCGAGACATGTCGATGCATCCCTTTGCATTCAAGGCCTTGACCATGCCGCCTTTTTTCACTACATCGGCAAATACCTTAAAGTCCGATTTTTCCACGATGTCCGACACCTCGCGAAGTGCCAGTCCGAAGCGGATATCCGGCTTGTCCAGGCCATATTGATCCATGGCGTCGGCATAGGTCATCCGCGGAAACGGCCGCGTCAGCGTCATGTCGTGGATTTCCCTGAAAACCGCCGATATAAGTCCCTCCGCCACGTCCATGACATCCTGTTCGCCGACAAACGACATTTCCATATCGATCTGCGTGAACTCGGGCTGGCGGTCGGCCCGAAGGTCTTCGTCCCGAAAACACCGGACAATCTGATAGTAGCGGTCATATCCCGCAATCATCAGCAACTGCTTGAACAACTGCGGGGACTGGGGCAACGCATAAAACCGGCCGGGGTTCACCCTGCTGGGAACCAGGTAATCCCGTGCCCCCTCGGGCGTGCTTTTGGTTAGAAACGGCGTTTCAATGTCCAGAAACCCAAGGTCGTTCAAGAACCGGCGCACAACCGCCCCGACCCGGTGCCGCGTGATGATGTTTTTCTGCAACTGGCTGCGCCGAAGATCAATGTGCCGGTGTTTTAAGCGGATCGCCTCGGACACATCGACATTATCTTCGACCAGAAAAGGCGGCGTCTGGGCCGTGTTCAGTATTTTCAGCGCGGTTGCCGTGACCTCGATCTCGCCGGTTTTTAAATTCGGGTTGGTCATACCCTCCGGCCGCGCATCAACGATTCCCTGCACGGCGATGACGTACTCATTTCGAAGGCCGTGGGCTTTTTCATGAACCTTTCCTTCCAGCGTGGGGTTGAAAACCACCTGGGTGATTCCCTCCCGGTCTCTTAAGTCGACAAAAATAACGCCGCCGTGGTCTCTTCGCCGCTGAACCCACCCCATCAGCACGACTTCCTTCCCTAAGTCGGCAATGCCGAGCTGGGAACAATGATGGGTCCGTCGCATATCCTCAAGAAAATCCATCAAAACGCTCTCTCCTTTTCCAAGACGTGAATCGTAAATCGTGAATCGTAAATCGTGAATCGGACTTCAGACTTCAGCCTTCAGCCTTCTTTTCAACTTCCCCACCAGTTGATCCAACCCGATGTCTTCCTGGGTCTTGGTCTCCATGTTCCGAAGCGGGGCAAAACCCCGCGCCACCTCGTTTTCACCGACGATCAGCACATACGGGGCGCCAAGGCGGTCGGCCCGTTTCATCTGGCTTTTTAAGCTCCTGCTTTCAAAATCCATTTCAGCCCATATGCCTTCATCCGCCAATAAGCAACCCCAGTTAAACGCCATATCCCGGGGCGTATCCCCCAGGGCGGCCAAAAAAACCTGAGGCCGCGGCGCATAATCCTCATTTTTTTCAGACAAAATAGCGGCCAGCCGGTCAAACCCCACGGCAAACCCCACAGCGGGCTGATCCGGTCCGCCCAACAGCTCCACCAACCCGTCATATCGGCCGCCCCCGGCGACGGCGCTTTGTGCGCCCAATGCGCCGGTCCGGATTTCAAATGTCGTCCGGGTGTAATAATCAAGCCCCCGGACCAGACGATTGTCCAAAATGAATGCAACCCCGAGCTCATTGAGCCGGGTTTTGACGCTGTCGAAATGTTGCCTGCACGCATCGCAGAGAAAATTCATCAACACAGGGGCGTTCACCAAGGCTTCGCCGCATTCCGGCACTTTGCAGTCCATGACCCGGAGCGGATTTTTAACACTCCGGGTTTTGCAGTCCGCGCAAAGGCATTCGGTTTTGTCGCTTAAAAATCCGGTCAACGCAGACTTGAATTCAGGGCGGCAGGCGCTGCAGCCCAGAGAGTTGATGTGTACTGCAATATCCTGGACGGCCAGTTTTTTAAAAAAGGCCATCAGCATGTAAATGAGCTGGGCATCCATCAAAGGCGAAGCAATGCCGAATACTTCCGCGTTGATCTGATAAAACTGCCGGTAGCGTCCTTTCTGGGGCCTTTCCCTTCTGAACATGGGCCCGATGGTATAAAATTTCTGCACCGGATCAACGGCCCAGAGCTTGTGCTGAATGTATGCCCTTACAACGGAAGCAGTAGCTTCCGGGCGAAGCGTGAGCAGTTCGCCTTTCCGGTCGGCGAAGGTGTACATTTCCTTTTCCACAATATCCGTATGCGCGCCGATGCTCCGGGCAAAGAGATCGGTCGGTTCCAGAACCGGTGTACGAATCTCCCTGAAACCAAAGTTTTGAAACAGCGAGACCGCAGTTTTTTCAATATGCTGCCAGAGCTCACCCTCCGGCGGCAGGATATCCTTAAATCCTCTTATGAGTTGAATCATGGGGGTGCCTGCTTAAAAAAATACGCATAATTCCAATTAATTAAAGTTATAAAAAAACAATAACCCCATGTACTTATCCTATCATGATCCGGTTAGTCAATATCAATATTCCCGGATCCCTTCATCCACTCTCTCCCATCAGCCATCAACCTTCAACTTTAAACTTTCAACTTTTAACTTTTAACTTTTAACTTTCATTTGACAGCCCTTCCGGGTCATATTAAACTCAACACCCATGGATTCTTTCCCAACGGCAAACCTTTTTTGGAGGTCGCAACATGAAAGAAAGCAACGCTTCCGGCCATTTCACCGAAGATCAGGGCCAATTGCTGGTCAAGCTCGCCAGGCAAACCATTTCCGGGAAACTCGGCCGTAAAATCCCCGCTTCGGAATCCCTGGAAACGGCGTTTGCATCCGATATTTATCAACAACACTGCGGCACATTTGTCACCCTGAAAAAAAAGGGCCAGCTCAGAGGCTGCATCGGCAGTCTGGCCGCCTATGAGTCCGTTGCCGATGGGGTCCGGCATAACGCCCTCAATGCGGCGTTCCGCGATCCCCGGTTCCGCCCGCTTTCACGCGATGAATTGGACGAGGTGCAAGTGGAAGTCAGCGTCCTGACCGAAGCGAAACCACTTGAATATAGCGACAGCGATGACCTGATCAAAAAACTCCGCGTCCATGTGGACGGCGTGATCCTTCGCAAGGGGCCTGCCAGCGCCACGTTTTTGCCCCAGGTATGGGAACAATTGCCCGATCCCCGGCAGTTTCTGTCCCATCTTTGCCAAAAGGCCGGATTGGCCAAAGACGCATGGATAACATCCAGACCGGAAATATCGACCTACCAGGTTGAATATTTTGAAGAGCCCTGACTCTGTCACATCTTTGAGAAGGAGGACAAAATGAAGCAAGACAAGGCCGGCAGTGAAGAAAAAATAGTCCGTACCATCTGCAACAGCCACTGCGGCGGTACCTGCGAGATGAAGGTGCACGTCAGGGGGAATAAAATTATTCGAATTGAGCCCGATGACAGGGACGGACACCCCCGCATGTGTGCACGGGGCCATGCCTACCGTCAGCGCGTCTATTCGCCTGACCGGGTTTTATATCCCCTCAAGAGGACGGGCCCCCGGGGCGCCGGGGAATTCACCCGGATCTCCTGGGACCAAGCGCTTTCAACCGTCGCCGATGAATTGAAAAGAATCAAGGCAGCCTACGGCAATGCCGCTATCCTTCATTTTTGTTCGATGTGCGACCCCCATACCATTCATCATGTGGGCGCCTTTCACCGGCTGCTGTGCCAGTTCGGCGGGTATACGGCGCCCTGGGGGTTTATCTCCCATGAAGGCGCTTCTTTTTCCGCGGGCATAACGTATGGCGCCCGGCGCAAATGGATCCAGACCGAGCATGCACCGGAAGAATATTTTAATTCACGGTTCATCATCATGTGGGGGTGGAACCCGGTTACCACCGAGATGGGCTCCAACATTCCCCTGATCCTGGCTCTGGCCAAGGAAAATGGCGCGAGGATTGTTGCCGTTGATCCCCGATATACCGATTCAGCGGCCACCTATGCCGACCAATGGATTCCCATAAGACCGGGAACCGATGCCGCTGTCCTGCTTTCCATGGGATACGTGATCATCAAGGAGAATTTACAGGATCAGAGCTTCATCGACGCCCATACTGTGGGATTTGATCAATATCGGGACCATGTACTCGGCCTGGATGACGGAACAGCCAAAACCCCTCAATGGGCCGAAGGCATCAGCGGCATACCGGCCGCAACAATCGCCGATCTGGCCAGGGAATATGCCGGCAATAAGCCGGCAGCACTTGCCACCAGCATTGCTCCGGGACGCAGCGCCTTCGGGGAACAGTACCACCGCGCTGCCGCGGCTCTTGAAGCTATTACGGGCAACCTCGTATTTAAGAACTGGCAATCCGGGCCCTCCCGGGGCTTGAGTTTCAATCCTCAAATTCCCAGCCCGCCGAACCCGGTGGAAGTGGAGATGCCGCCCCGGGATATTGCCCTTCCTTTCCGCAGCGCAACCGTAAACTCCAGCGCCAGGGTCAACGTCAGCTCTTTTGCCGATGCCATTCTCAAAGGCAAGGCGGGCGGCTATCCCGCCGACTATAAATGCATCTGGTTGTCCAACACCAACTACCTCAATCAGCTCGGCGAGGTGAACAAAACGGCGGAGGCCTTTAAAAAGCTGGAATTCGCTCTGGTTACGGAACAATTCATGACCGCCACGGCGAGATTTGCCGACATCGTACTGCCCGTGTGCACTTTTCTGGAAAGAACCGACATCGTTGCGCCCAAAGCCGGTTTTGTTTTCGGCATCCTGAACAAAGCCATAGAACCCCTGGGGGAATCCAAATCCCAGTTAGAGATCTGTCAGGCCCTGGCGGATAAACTTGGCCTTGACGATCTGGATCGCCAGCGAGCCCAGGCCGCCGGCCCCGCCCCA
>CAYTSY010000094.1:0-13827 GCA_964440555.1 uncultured Desulfobacteraceae bacterium | reverse complement strand
TTCAAGTGTCAGATATACCAGGGAATTTGCAAAGCTATGAAATGTCAGGCCGTCAAAGCCGGAGAACTTCAACTGCGCTGCCAAAGATCCTCCCAGGTGGCAGAATGCGAATTGATTGGAAATGGGCGATTTCCCGGATACCTGCCATCGGGAACCGGCAAATCCAGGCACCCCGCAGACCGGTCCGGTCATGAACACCAGACGATTTTCCGGGTCAAAGGCAGAAATTTCAGAGGGTACGTCATCCCAATGGATTTTCGCAGCGGCCCCGCGGCCGCCGATGAACCGGTCCGCATAGGGCTGGGTCGGAATAGTGTTAATCTGTCCGGCAGACAGATCGACAGCAAGAATTTTTCCGGCATATCCGTTTCTTTGAGTCATAAAGAGCCTCCTTATTTAACCAATGACCATTATCCTTAACACGGAGGTTTATGCGTGGTCTATACCTTTTTCTCTTGTTAATGTCTTCTCCGAAAAAAAGTGGAGGCCCTTTATTAAACTGCAGATTTGTGTTACACCATCCCAGCCGGGCACCCCTCCAAAGAAGAAATTTTTTCCGACATGCTGGTCCCGGTGAGTGCATCAGCCGCCTCTTTCATAAGGGCAGCCGGTTTGTCTTTAACAAATTGACCGATTTCCACTGCCCGGCGGATATCTGCCTCGGCAACCCCCGCTTCGATCAGATCCGGGACTACCTTATTCAGACAAGGTTCGCAGTTCGCCGCCATGGCCGCGCCGGCAGCTATCAAAAGCGTGACTTTATAATCTATGATATTGGGAACTACTGCTTTTAATGCGTTTTGGCCGTTTTCCGTTTTTTCTGTTGAATGCATTTCATGCCTCCTTGATATGCCATTAATATATTTTCAGCAACTTGCCTTGGTTGACCCGGAACAGGATGATCCTGGCAGGTATTCCCTTGCCGCCCGCGCCCCGAGTATAATCAAACCGGCGCCAATACAACCCACTCCGCAACCCACATCGGCCAGGACGGCCATGCCCATCCAGATGAAAAACAAACCCCAGCCCACCGCGTCTATGTTCCGTTCCATTTTTTTTCTTTGAGCGGTTTTGAGTTCCTGATTATTATTTACCTCTGACATGACCTTCCTCCTTTTTCGCTTCTTTGAGTTCTTCTTTGATGTCGCAGCAATTCTTCATCATGGACTGCATCATTTCAGCACAATAAGAGCTGCCGCCGTCCCCCTGTTTCTCCATGAAATTCTTCATCATCCCGGCACAAAGTGAGCCAATCCCCTGCTGACCTGATATCTTTTGCAACATCTCTGCAAAGGGACCATCCTCTAAACAGGTATTGAAATCTTTTTGATCCGCCTTTTGTTCCACCATTTTTTACCTCCGTTTTTGTTTTATTTTTGAACCTTGCGGATTTAAATAGCAGAAACCGTGCCATACGAAAGGAAAGATGAAACTCTGAGCAGGTTAGCCTGTAACCTGTTGAAAAATATAATTTAAAACGATGGCAACGCAAGGAAAGGAGAAATGCAAAATAGAAATGGGTTACTTATGGTAATAGAACAAGTCGTTGAATATTACTATTGGTAACAAACTGGGACAGGCATCAGGGAGAGATAAGAATAATCCTTAAAATAGAAAAATAGTCTGAGATGGATTAGCCGGCTTTTCCCGGCCGTGGCAAATTCCATCGTTTTCGTTTCTCCCACAGATTCTTCCGGGTGATTCCCAGAATCCCGGCAATCTGTTCTTCGGAATGATCGCTCTGCAGGACCAAAATGGACTGCCTGGCATATTCTTTAATGGAGGCAAAGTCCAAGGGACTCCACGGAGCATCTGTTTTCGTCAACAGCTTGAGGGGGAGATGTTCCAGACCTATGGGATTCCCATCGTCGGTGAGGTGTAATGCATATTCGATTACATTTTCCATTTCTCTCGCATTTCCGGGCCAGGGGTAGGACATGAATGCCTTGAGGGTTTGCGATGAGATCCCCGTCACATTGCGGGAATGCGCATCACAAAGACGCTGGAGAAGGTGAGTGGCCAGCGGAGGGATGTCCTCCTTTCTTTCACGAAGCGGAGGCAGAAAAATGGGGATCACGTTCAAACGAAAGAAAAGGTCTTCACGGAAGATCCCATCACGGATTGCCTCTTCAAGATTTCGGTTTGTTGCCGAAATGATGCGGACATCAAATTTTCGGACTTTTGTGTCCCCGACCCGGCGGGTTTCCCCTTCCTGCAGGAAGCGAAGCAGTTTGACCTGAACCGGCAAAGGGATCTCCCCGACCTCGTCAAGAAACAGGGTTCCGCCATCGGCCGTTTCAATGAGACCTTGATGATCCTTTATGGCTCCGGTAAAGGCCCCTCGGGCGTGACCGAAAAGCTCGGACTCCAGTAAGTTTTCCGGTATGGCGCCGCAATTTATGGTTACGAAAGGTTTGTTTTTTCTGTCGGAGTTCATAACAACGGCACGCGCAATGAGTTCCTTCCCGGTCCCGGATTCCCCGGTGATCAACACCGAACTCATGGTGGAAGCCACTCTTTCGATGAGCCAAAAAACCGCTTTCATGCTTTTGGACTGGGTGACGATGTTATTAAACCGGGATTGGCGTTCAATCTCCCGCCTGAGCGTGACGCACTCCTCGGAAAGCCGGATTTGTTCCGTAACGTTGCGAACGACCTCCACGGCCCCGATGATTTTCCCTTCCTTATCCTTGAAGGGCCCTGAAAAAACCTCCATCCATAGAATGTTGCCGTCCGGCAGTTGAATGTCCCGAAGCGCTCTTTTTGGTTTTCCGTCCTTTATGACGTCGAGGATAATACAGTTTTCGCAAGGCTCCTGGCGTCCACGATAAGCCTCATAGCATCTCACGCCGATGCTGGACCCGTATATCTGTTGGACGGCCTCGTTCTGGAATATGACTTTTAAATCCTGGTCAATCACGGTGATGGCATCACTGACAGTGTTCAACACCGCCTCAAAGAGAGCTTCTCCGTGTATTAGGTTCATGTTGTCTACAGGCTGTCCACAAATTTTTATGACTTGCCCTGTTCAGGGCAGGTTTGAAAAATATGGGCAAAGATGTGATTGGGATTAACATGCCGAAAATATTTGATTTTATTGGAGCCGGCGGGCGGATTCGAACCGCCTACCTGCTGATTACGAATCAGCTGCTCTACCGACTGAGCTACGCCGGCCAGCGTCAAATCAAAATCAGACCGTCCCTTAACATGGGGATTTAAAACCGGTCAAGAAATTTTTTTAGCTGTTTGCCTGTGATCCTGTAAGGGCCTTGACTTGGATGCTGTATTTTTCTATAGTGATGCTTAATTTATTTCACTCGGCATTGACTCTTTGATGAGGCTTATCATGGGACGCAATCTTATTTTTTTAATATGTGTTTCAATATTGACATGTTCAGGCTGTGCCGTCAATCCGGTCACGGGAAAGCAGGAGCTGGCGCTGGTGTCCGAGGCCCAGGAAATTCGGGTGGGAGAAGAGCAATACAGGCCCAGCCGGCAAATGCAGGGAGGCGATTATGTCGTTGATCCGGAACTGACGCGCTATGTCAACGGCGTGGGTCAGAAACTCTCGGCCGTAAGCGACCGCAAGCTTCCTTATGAGGTCTGTGTGATCAACAACTCAACCCCCAATGCCTGGGCGCTGCCCGGAGGAAAAATCGCCGTTAACCGGGGCTTGTTGACGGAGCTGAAAAACGAGGCGGAACTCGCTGCGGTTGTAAGCCATGAAATGGTTCATGCCGCGGCCAGGCATGGCGCCAAGGCCATGGAGCGGGGAGTTTTGCTTCAGGGCGCAGTTTTGGCTGCCGGTATTGCCGTCAGCGACAGCAGGTATGCGAATCTGGGTATTATCGGCTCCCAGTTGGCAGCAACCCTGGTAACTCAGAAATACAGTCGCGACGCCGAAAAAGAGGCCGACGCTTACGGTATGAATTATATGGCCAAAGCGGCGTATGATCCCAACGCCGCGGTCAGCCTTCAGGAGGTTTTTGTTCGACTTTCCGAGCAAAAACGGCAGGACTGGCTGGGCGGGCTGTTTTCAAGCCATCCGCCTTCCCGCGAACGGGTTGAAGCCAACCGGAAAAAGGCACTGGAGTTGGGCGCTGGAGGAGTCCTGGAAGCAGACAGATTCAAGACGGCAACGGCTCATCTGGTAAAGACAAAAGAGGGCTACAAAGCCCACGATGAAGGCCGCAAGACATTAAGCGAGGGGCGGACCCAGGAGGCCCTTGCTCTGGCCCGGAAAGCCCTGAAAATAGAGCCTCGGGAGGGTTTGTTTCATGCATTGCTCGGCGATTGCCAATATGCTCAGAAAAACTATCCGGATGCGCTGACAAACTACAACCGGGCGATTGAAAGAAATCCCAATTTTTTTCATTTTTATGTCCAGCGGGGCCTGGCCAGGCAAAAATTAAACGATCACCCGGGGGCCCGAAGCGATCTTGAAAACAGCCTTAAACTGCTCCCTACAGCCATGGCGTATAAAGCCCTGGGGGATGTTTCACTGGCTTTGCGGGAGCGTGAAAAAGCCATCCAGTATTACCGGACCGCGTCCGGTTCGGGTTCCGATGCCGGGCAGGAGGCCCGGAGCGCACTGGTCAGGCTGGATCTGCCCAGCGCGCCCCAAAGGTATTTAAAGGCCGATATCGGATTGGGAAAAGATGGGAAGGCCTACGCCCGGGTTGTCAATTCCACGCCTCTATCCATTCAGAACATCCGGCTGATGGTGAAGTATCAAGATCAGGATGGCAAAGATCAAAGTCTTCCCCTTTCCATCCGGCAGACCCTTATGCCTGGCAAGGCGGCCGTGATTCCCTTGGGATTGAGCCAGAACATGAATCTGTCCGTGTTGCAGAACATGCAGGCGGTAGTGATATCCGCCGATGTCCAAGACTAAAAGGTCGCGCGACTGATGAATGAAAAACCCATTAAGGGCAATACCTTCCTCCTGGTCATCGCAAGCGGACTGCTGACCACCGCGGCCTTTCCCGATTTCGGACTTCATTTTGCTGCGTGGGTCGCCCTTGTGCCGCTGCTTGTCGCCGTCAACGGTCTTTCGGGGTTTAACCGGTTCCGTATCGGCTTTTTGACCGGCCTTGTTCATTACGTCACCCTCGTGTATTGGGCCGCCTATACGATGAATACCTATGGCGGCCTGCCGTGGGCTGTCAGTATTCCTGCCATGCTGCTTCTTGCGGCGTATCTTTCCCTTTACACGGGTGTTTTTGCTTTTTTGTGCGGCTTACTGCCGCGAAAACCGCTTGGTTTTATTTTCGTTATGCCATGCCTGTGGGTTTTTCTGGAATATGCCCGGTCTTTTCTTTTGTCCGGATTTCCCTGGGAGCTCTTGGGCTACTCCCAATATCCGCACCTGCGATTGATCCAGATTTCGGATATCACCGGCGTTTATGGACTTTCGTTTCTGATCTCGGGCGTAAACGGCGCCTGCTTTATGCTGGTCCTGGGGATTTTTAACAAAACCTGGGGCCCGACCCCTGTAAGCCGAACCCCGGCGTTAGCGTCCATGGCCATCTGGGCCGGTCTGCTGGCCGGGGTTTTTTATTATGGCGACAGACGGTTATACCAAATCGACGGCTGGGTTGAAAAATCCGACCGCACCTCCATCGCAGTGGTGCAGGGAAATATCGATCAGTCCATCAAATGGGATCCCCGGTTTCAGGAATCCACCACCCGGAAATATATTGAATTATCGCATGGTATCGGATCTCAAAACCCTGAACTTATCGTATGGCCGGAGACAGCGGCGCCATTTTATTTTACATACGACAAGAGCCTGACCCAACTGGTTCAGTCGGGAATTGCGAAAGCCGGCTGCGATTTTTTAATCGGCAGCCCGTCGTTTACCTTCATCAACCGGAACCTGAAATACTACAACAGCGCTTTTCTCATCGGAACGGACGGCAACGTTGCCGGCAAATACGACAAGGCCCACCTGGTCCCTTTCGGCGAATACGTGCCGTTAAAAAAATGGCTCCCCTTTATCGGTAAAATCGTCGAACATATCGGGGATTTCGAGCCCGGGGAAAAAGGAGCGGTTCTGGACTGGAAAGGCCGGCGGCTCGGCGTTTTGATCTGCTTTGAAATCATTTTCCCCGAGTTATCCCGGGCCAGCGCAAAAAACGGCGCGGAGGTTTTAATCAATATCACCAACGATGCCTGGTACGGTAGAACGTCTGCACCCCATCAACATTTTTCCATGGCGGTTTTTCGGGCTGTTGAAAACCGGAGATCCCTGGTTCGCTCCGCCAACACCGGCATCAGCGCATTTGTCGAGCCTTCCGGCCGGATTTTCGGCACAACCGGGCTTTATGAAGATGCAACGCGAATCCACAGCCTGCCCGTTTTGAAGATCCAATCGGTCTACACGCGATTCGGAAACCTGTTTTCCCTTCTCTGCGGGGCTGCGGCGACTATCTCTTTTATTGCCGGGTATCTCAGGGCCGGATTTGGAACCGGACGCAAATCCAGGTCTTGATATTTCCATTGATTGTCCTTATAGTGCCGCTCAATTGATTCCCGTATACAACGAAAGCATACGACGATGCGGTGTATTTCGTCTTTCAAAAAGGAGGTGGCCCATGAGCCAGGAAATGAAGCAAAACATCAAATCTCTTGAAATCGAGCTGGAAAAACTGAAAGGCTATCTTTGACTTAGAAAACAAAGAAAGCCGGTTGCGTGAACTCGAGACGATCATTGCAAAAAACGGGTTCTGGGATGACCCGGAAGCGGCAAAACCCTTTCTGAAGGAACGGACCCGGGTCACCCAAAAAGTTGAGCATTTTAAAAAACTGGAAAAAGATCTGGAAGAGGCTAAACTTCTTCTTGAAATGGCGGAAGAGGAAGACGATTCGGGCGCATTAAAAGACGCTTCCCGTGAAATCGAAGAAGTTTCAGGACGTATTTCGCTGCTCTCCTTAAGTCTGATGTTAGACGGCCCGGATGATGCCAGCAATGCCATTGTTTCCATCAACGCCGGGGCCGGCGGCACCGAGGCCCAGGATTGGGCTGAAATGCTTTTCCGGATGTATGCCCGCTGGGTTGAGCGAAAGGGATTTAAATTGGAGCTCATTGATCTTCAGCCCGGGGATGAAGCGGGGATTAAAAGCGTGACCTTCACGGCCGAAGGTGAAAACGCCTATGGATATCTAAGATCCGAAAAAGGCGTGCACCGGCTGGTCAGAATATCGCCGTTTAACGCCAACGCCAAGCGCCATACCAGCTTTGCTTCCGTATTTGTTTATCCGGAACTGGACAATGAAATCGTGATCGACATCGATGACAAAGACCTTCGGATCGACGTCTTCAGAGCCAGCGGCGCCGGCGGGCAGCATGTCAACAAAACCAGCAGCGCCGTTCGTATTACGCACCTGGTCACGAGCATCAGTGTCCAGTGCCAGCAGGAAAAATCCCAGCACCGGAACAAAGACCTGGCAATGAAGGTATTGAAGGCCCGGCTTTACCAGCACGAAAAGCAGAAGCAGGATAAAAAGATCCAGGAAATGCATGACTCCAAAGAAGAAATTGCCTGGGGAAGCCAGATTCGCTCCTATGTGCTTCACCCCTATCAACTGGCCAAGGACCACCGGATCAACCTGGATATCGGTAATGTCAACGCCGTCTTGGACGGCGAAATCGATCCGTTTATCGAAGGCGTACTTCTTTCCAAAAAAAATCAGCCGCATAAGGGTATTTAGGGGTGGTGATAAATCCTGTTGAAATAGTTGAAAAATTTTACGATCCAGGTTCAAAGGCCTTCGACCTGCTCATCGATCACGGACAGGCGGTCTGCCGGAAGGCGGTCCTGATTGCCGACCGGATGAAAGACGTGGCCCCGGATATGGGATTCATCAGGGAATCCGCCATGCTTCACGATATCGGCATATTCATGACCTATGCGCCGGAGCTCGGGTGCTTTGGAAAACATCCCTACATTTGCCACGGTTATCTGGGGAGCCTCCTGCTAAAAGACCTGGGTATGCCCAGGCGCATGCCCGGGTGTGTGAAAGCCATGTGGGCGTGGGGCTGAGACGGCGGGAAATCCTAAAAAATCAACTCCCCCTTCCGGCCCGCGATATGCGGCCTGAAACCATGGAGGAACGGATCGTCTGCTACGCCGATAAATTTTTTTCAAAAAACAACAGTCCGGCAACAAAGGAAAAAGCCATTGAACAAATTACACAGGAGCTTGAAACGATGGGGCCGGATAAGGTGAAAACGTTTTTGGAATGGGTGGAGCAATTCGGATGCTGATCCGCGATATCAAAGACATGCTTCGATTCTATTTTATCACCGATGATTGTGCACCGGCCCTTTCACCTGTGGACCAGACCAAAATTGCCCTATCGGCCGGCGCTTCCGTAATTCAATACCGGAACAAACATTTTTCACCCCGATTATATGGCGAGGTGATAGAAATCCGCAATATCTGCAAAAGCAACAATGCAGTGTTCCTGATCAACGACGACATCCTTCTGGCAAAGGCTGTGAGCGCCGACGGGGTTCATGTGGGCCAGGAAGACGAAAGCCCGGCAATCGCACGAAAAATTCTGGGCGCTGACGCCGTTGTAGGCGTGTCGGTGTCCACGCTTGAGGAACTGCGCGAAACCGATCTGGTTTCCTGTGATTATATCGGCGTGGGACCGGTTTATCCTACCGGAACCAAACCGGATGCGAAATCGGTCATCGGTCTTTCCGGTTTGAAACAGATTGCGGATGCGGTTAGTCTCCCGGTGGTGGCCATCGGCGGGATCAATGCGGCAAACGCTGCTGCCTGTTTCGCGCACGGGGCCTGCGGCGTCTCTCTTATCAGCGCCCTGTCCCGGTCGCAAGATCCTGAAAAAAGCGCACGGGAATTGGGGAAAATTTGTACGTGTACCCCGCGTAACGCATTGGACGGTCCCTGGAAAGATGAATTCGGCCTGATCGACAAGCTGATTGCTTCCTCGGCTTTGTCTTCTCCTTCAGATAATTCATGGCTTATTGTCCCTCCCGGCGATGATGCGTGCCTGATGAAATCTGTCTCACGGCCCGTGATCACAACCGACGCGCATCGGGAGGGGGTTCACTTCAGTTTCCACTGGCAGACGCCTGAAGAAGTGGGACAAAAAGCGGTTGTCTCGACATTAAGCGATCTGGCGGCCGCCTATGCCGTATCCATCAGCATTTTTATCAACCTGGGGCTTCCGGCGTATGTTTCGGATCATACCGTGGAATCCCTGTATCGCGGGATAACATCAACATTGAAAAACTATGGCTGTGAACTGGGAGGGGGCAACATTTCTTCGGCGGAGCGTGTGTGTCTTGATCTTTTTGCCCTGGGACAGGGTCGGGATGATATTTTCCCTGTCCGGTCTGCTGCAAAGGCAGGCGATGGTTTATATTGTACCGGGCCTCTGGGACTGGCCCGGGCCGGGCTTGCCGCTCTTATGAAAAGGGAGTATGTCCATCAGCGGCTTATTGAAAAGTTTAAATTTCCCAGGGCACGGTTTGATGCGGCAAAAATTCTTGCGGATCAGCGTGTTGGCTGCGCCATGGACATCAGCGACGGTCTGGCCGGAGATGCGGCGCACATTGCCCGGGCTTCCGGGGTATCCATACGGCTTGAGATTGATTCCGCGCATATCGACCCGGAACTCAAACGTTTTTGCCGTCAATTCAATTGTTCCGGCAACGAAATGGCCATCGCCGGCGGAGAGGATTACGAACTCCTTTTCGCCTGCCCGCCTGAAGTGTTTGAACGCGTCAGAGAATTTTTGCCGGAAGCCTACCCGGTGGGGGAATGCCTGCAGTTTAACGGAAATTACCTCATAAACCCGCCGCCGGAAGTATTGTCCTTTCAACATGGGGCAAAACAGACACATACCTTTTAATGTAAAATCAGCCAGGGGAGCGGCGGTGGGAAAATGGATTGCCGGCACGGTTGCCGATGTACGGGGTGAAATCGTCGAGATCGAAGGATTTGGCGCCGTGGGCATGGCCGGGCCGGTTCTAGCTCCCCTGACCCGGAAAAACACCATCCCCATGCCCCATGGCGGGGAAATGATGCTGCTGCCGGAGCGCCGGCCTGTTTTGTTCAATATATCGCGGCAGCAGTTTGAAGTGCTGGGGGAAAACCCGTATGCGCCGGGGGAGCCTGTTTATCCCGTGGCCTGCTTTAATTCGCCCGGCGTATTCAATGCCTACGCCAGCGCGTACCAGGAAACCGGTGTCTCAGGGTGCCTGCCGTTGTTTTCCTATGGTGCGGTGGGGTGGGGGGACGGCGGCTTCAGGACAGCGGCGGTTGTAGTGGATACGGAGCCCCGCCAGGACTTGCGCCAGATGAAAATTGAAGACGTCCGGGCAGGCGTTGAAAAAGCACGCCGAAGTCTGCCGGAAAACCGGCTGCGAAAACATCTTGAAAAATGTGCCCTGACCTATGGGTGTCCGGCAGGAAAAAATTTTTTCCTGGGACGCTACGAAGCCCCCCTGCCCGCATCCACGGCCTGCAATGCAAATTGTTTGGGCTGCATCAGCCTTCAGGACAACCTGGAAATTTCCTGCAGCCAGGATCGCATCGGGTTTACTCCGAGTCCGGAAGAAATTACCGAAGTCGCCCTTTACCACATCCAAAGGGTTTCCCGGGCGATTGTCAGCTTCGGCCAGGGATGTGAAGGCGATCCCCTCATGGCCGCGCAGTTGATCCATCCCGCCATTGAAATGATCCGGCGCGTCACCACTGACGGGACGATCAATATGAACACCAACGGAAGCAAACCGGAAATCGTTAATAAACTTTTTGATGCGGGTTTGGACAGCATCCGGATCAGCATGAACAGCGTGAGAGAAAATTGCTATGATGCGTATTTCCGTCCCCGGGGTTACCGGTTTTCCGATGTTCTCCAGACCATTGAAACAGCCCTTGTCCGCCGTAAGTTTATTTCCATCAACTATTTGAATTGCCCCGGATTTACCGACACCCCCCAGGAATTTACGGCCCTGACGGATTTTTTAAAGTCATATCCGGTCAACATGATCCAATGGAGAAATTTGAACTTTGACCCCCTGCGTTACGTCAATCTCATGGAAAACATCGAACCCCACGGCATGCCCCTGGGCATGGCGAAAATATTTACCCGCCTGTGCCGCCTTTTTCCGCAATTGCGGCATGGATATTATAATCCGGCCAGGGAAAATTTTTAAAACGCCTGCATCGTTCACCCCCGCCATGGCCCTCCCCCGTCGAGGGGGAGGGAAATCGGAGTCCGTTCAGAGACTGTATCAGGGGTTACCTTTTTCTCAGGGCCTCTTCAAAGGGATTGTGAAAGGGCCGGTTTTTGGTGGTTTCCGGCTTTGTATGGAGTTTTTGGGGGAGTTGCTTTTGTGGCCCCCTGCTTTCCGGCCCAGATGATCCCGGCTCGGATTTCATGGAAAGCGAGATGCGATTTCTTGCCGGATCCACATCCATGACCATGACGGTCACTTTTTGATTGACCTTGACCACATCCGCCGGGTCTTTGACAAAATGATCCGCCAGTTGGCTGATGTGTACCAACCCGTCCTGATGTACGCCGATATCCACGAATGCGCCGAACCGGGTGACGTTGGTAACGATGCCCGGCAGCTTCATCCCCGTCACGAGATCGCCGATTTGCGTGATACCGTCGGCAAATTCAAACGCCTCGAATTTTTTTCTGGGATCACGGCCCGGTTTTGCCAATTCTTCCATGATATCATGCAACGTCGGCATGCCAACGGTTTCGGTCGTGTACCGCGACAATTTGATCTTTTTTCTCAGGTCGGCCAGATTCAACAGATCGGAAACCGTGCAATCCAAGTCTTTGGCCATATGTTCAACCACATGATAGCTTTCCGGGTGAACCGCGCTGTTGTCCAGGGGATTTTGGCCTTCATGAATTCTTAAAAATCCGGCGCACTGTTCAAACGCCTTGGGCCCCAGCCGCGTAACCTGTTTTAAATCCTCACGGGTTTGAAACGGGCCGTTTTCATTTCGGTGGGCCAGGACATTTTTAGCGAGCTGAGGGCCGAGCCCGGAAACGTAGGTCAGCAACTGCGCGCTGGCACGATTCACATCCACGCCGACGGCATTCACACAGCTTTCGACTACATTGTCCAACGCCCTTTTGAGGGCCAATTGATCAACATCATGCTGATATTGTCCGACGCCGATCGACTTGGGATCGATTTTGACCAGTTCGGCCAGTGGATCCATCATCCGCCTGCCGATGGATACCGCTCCCCGAACAGTCAGATCAAGATCGGGGAACTCCTCCCGGGCGACTTCCGATGCCGAATAGATCGAGGCGCCGCTCTCATTGACCATGACCGTAAAAATCGACTCCGGCAGGTTGAGCTTTTTGATGAAGGTTTCGGTTTCCCTTCCGGCAGTACCATTTCCCACGGCAATGGCTTCAGTTCCGTATTTCTCGCATAACGACCGGACGGCTGCTTGAGCCTGACGGGCCGCTCCCTCTCCGGTGTGCGGATAGACCGTGTCATGGTGGAGCAGCTTTCCCTGGCGATCCAGGCAAACCACCTTGCAGCCGGTTCGAAATCCCGGGTCAATGCCCATGACCCGTTTGGCGCCCAGAGGCGGGGCCAGCAGGAGCTCCCGAAGGTTTTCAGCGAAAACCCGGATGGCCTCTTCATCGGCTTTAGCCTTGGCGGCCAGCCGGATTTCCGTTTCCATGGACCTGGACAACAGGCGTTTATAGCAGTCTCTGATGGCCAGCGCGACCTGCGCGCAGTCCGGGCCTTCCCCCGTGAGGATCAGATCGTCCAAAAGACCTAGGGCCTCATCTTCGGGCGGAGCAATACTTAAATTTAAAATATCTTCACTTTCCCCCCTCCGCATGGCCAGGAGCCGGTGGGAGGGAACGGTTGCCGCCGGCTCCTTCCACTCGAAGTAGTCTTTAAACTTGGCCCCGTCTTCTTCTTTGCCTGTGGCCACGCGGCAGTCGATGGTGCATTTTTCGGCAAAAAGATTTCGCATCGCAGCCCTGACTTCTGCAGCCTCGTTGACCATTTCGGCAATGATGTCTCTGGCCCCGGAAAGTGCCTCATCGATGCTTTCAACACCTTTTTCAGTATCCACAAATTCCCGGGCCGACTGTTCCGGGTCAATCCCGGCCTGTTCAAAAATGGCTAAGGCCAAGGGTTCAAGACCTTTTTCACGGGCCACCATGGCCTTTGTCCGGCGCTTGGGTTTAAACGGCAGATAGATATCTTCCAAAACGGCCAGGGTTTGGGCCGCCAGTACCTGGTAGCGCAATTCATCCGTTAAGTGATTGTTTTGTTCCAGTGATTTCAAAACAGAGAGTTTGCGTTCATCCAATTCTTTGAGCTGGTTGAGACGATCGCGGATGGCGGTCACGGCAACCTCATCCAGGCTGCCCGTGGCTTCTTTTCGATATCTTGCGATAAACGGAACCGTAGCGCCTTCCTCAAACAGGGCCGCTGCGCCCCGAACCTGCATTTCGTTTAACTGTAATTCTTCAGCAAGTTGTGTTATGTGTGCGTCGTTCATTGTTCCTCTATAAAACCTTGCGCATCTATAAGACCTTAAGCATGAGGGGGATCGCCACGAAGGTTCCCAGAGAAGCCCCCATGTTGGTAAAGACCACGACCAGCAATATCTTGGTGATTTTATTTTTCCAGAATCCTTTAACCGTTAAAATATCGCGGGAAAGGCTTTCAAAATCCTTAACCTTGGGCTTTCGTGAAAACGCTTCCACGAGGCCGGCCACCCATCCGGCGGCGATCAGCGGATGCAGGCAGGTAATCGGTGCCGCCAGACCTGCGGAAAGAATCGT
>CAYTSY010000093.1:3655-14014 GCA_964440555.1 uncultured Desulfobacteraceae bacterium | reverse complement strand
TCAGTCATTCTTCGGCGGTTTTCCAGTGTTGTTTAAAGAAAAATTGGAATGCGGTCGATTTGTTCTGCTGGCGGAAATGGAGCCCCGCAAAGGCGTTGATATATCTGCGATGACCAGGAACGCGACCCGGATTAAGGGGAAAGTGGACGCCCTCGTTGTTCCCGAAATGAGCAATGCCGTCATGCGGATGAGCGCTCTGGGCGGATGTCTGCTGCTTCAAAACATCGGAATGGAAGCCATTATGCAGGTCTGCTGCCGCGACCGGAACCGGTTGGCCATCCAGGGCGATCTGCTGGCAGCCAATGCGGGCGGCATCAATGCCGTTATGGCCGTGACAGGCGAAGATCCAGGCTACGGGGATCATCATCAGGCAAAGGCCGTGTATGACATCAGCGTCCCGGAATTGCTCGAAACCATCAATACGCTGCGTTCAGGTCATGACATGTCCGGAATTGAACTTGAGGGAGCGCCCGATTTTGTAGTGGGTTCAACGGTCAACGCCGGTCTCAAAGGGGATTTGCTTCTCGCGGAGTTGGCGGAAATGAAATCCAAACAGGAAAAAGGCGCCAGTTTTTTTATCACTCCGCCGCTGTTTGACATTGATTCCATCAAACCATTTCTGGATCATGTGGATCTCTCCACAACCCGGATCATCCCGACGGTGCTGCTGCTGAAATCTCTCGGCATGGCACGTTACATGGCGCGAAACGTCAATCATGTCCATCTCCCGGACCCGATCATTGCCCGGCTCCAGAAAGCACCGGACAAAGTCCGTGAATGCATTCATATTGCCGCTGAAACGATTCGTGCAATAAAAGAAAAGGGGTTTTGCGGGGTCGTTATTTCCACCATCGGATGGGAAAACAAGATACCAGATATTCTGGAACGCCTTTAGCTGTGATCTGGTTTTTGCATCCGCCTTGAAAAAATTCTTTTACAACCAAACAAACCATTAATAAAGAGGCAACGCAAATGGGAAACGAAAAAAATCCCCACGTCGCGGGTTCTGAAGAAAAGGCACTGATCGGATCGGTCATGGTTGTCGGCGGCGGCATCGCCGGGATGCAATCCGCCCTTGATCTTGCAAATTCAGGCTATTACGTTTACCTTGTGGAAAAATCATCGGCCATCGGCGGGATGATGTCCGAGCTGGACAAAACCTTTCCCACCAACGATTGCGCCATGTGAGTGATCTCGCCTAAACTGGTCGAGGTCGGCCGGCATCTCAATATCGAACTTCTGATGAATACCCAACTGATGGACCTTTCCGGAAGTCCGGGTCGTTTTTCCGCCAAAATAAAACAGGAACCCAGATTTATTGACTTATCCAAATGCACCAGTTGCGGCGAATGCGTCAAGGTTTGCCCCATCTCGGTCCCCAATGAATACGACAAGGGGCTTTCCACCCGGAAAGCCATTTATAAAAAATACGCTCAGGCGATTCCCGGGGCCTATGCCATCAGCAAACGCGGAACAGCCCCCTGCAAGGCCACCTGCCCGGCTCATGTCAGCATTCAGGGATATATCGCCCTGATTAACGACGGCAGGTATCGCGAAGGACTTTCCCTGTTCAAGCAGGAGCATCCGTTTCCCGGCGTCTGCGGCCGGATCTGTCATCACCCCTGCGAGGGCCAGTGCACCCGCACCGATGTGGACAAGTCCCTGGCCATTCAGAGTCTGCATCGATTTCTGGCGGATCAGGATATGGCTTCCGACACGCCCTATGTCCCTGAGATCAATGAAAAGCGGGACGAAAAAATCGCCGTGATCGGGTCGGGCCCCGCTGGCCTGTCGGCGGCCTACTTTCTTGCCCTTAAGGGATACGATGTTGCGGTTTATGAAAAGCTTCCGGTTGCCGGCGGCATGATGGCCGTGGGAATACCGGAATACCGGCTTCCGCGCAATATCTTGAACAACGAAATCGGCATGATTGAAAAAATGGGCGTGACCATCAAAACCGGCACGGCTTTCGGTACGGACGTCACTCTGGACAGCCTAAAACAGGATGGCTACGCAGCCGTGTATCTGGCCACCGGTCTTCATGAAAGCCGAAAGCTTAACATCGATGGCGAAGGCCTGCAAAATGTTCTACCGGGAGTACCGTTTCTTCGGGATGCAGCACTGAAAAAAAACATCGCCATTGGGAAAAATGTGGTGGTGATCGGCGGCGGAAACGTTGCCGTGGATGTCGCGCTGACGGCAAAACGTCTTGGCGCTGAAAAAGTTGCCATGGTCTGCCTGGAAGCCAGGCAGGAAATGCCGGCGTGGGATTATGAGATCGAAGAGGCATTGGAAGAGCATGTGGCGATCATCAATTCCTTGGGTCCCAAACGATTTGTCGGGAAAGACGGCATTGCCTCCGGTGTCGAGTTTAAGCGATGCACACGTGTTTTTGATGAAAATCGACGGTTTGCTCCCCAGTATGATGAAAGCGAGCTCACGGTGATTCCAGCGGATACGGTAATCGTTGCCATCGGCCAGATGGCGGACCTGACGTTTGCCCAATCGCAGAATATCCAGACCACCCGGCCGGGAGGTCTTCAGGTGGATCCGGTCACTTTCCAGACCCCCACGGAAGGGGTGTTTGCCGGAGGCGACGTGGTCTATGGCCCCAAATCCGTGGTGGAGGCCGTTGCCTGCGGCAAGGAGGCGGCCGAAAGCATTCACCGTTATATCAACGGGCTGGACTTGAAGGAGGACCGGACAAAGGAATGGCCTTTTGAGAAACCCGAAACCTCTTCGGAACCCGTAAGGGAAAGAATCCCCCTTACAAAGATTTCCGTTGAGGAACGGGAAGGCAATTTCAAGGAAGTCGCACACGGCTACTCGGAAGAAAATGCCCTTTCAGAAGCCTCCCGGTGCTTAAAATGCGGGATCTGCTCGGAGTGTTATCAGTGCGTCGATGCCTGCATTGCCAAAGCCGTCATTCATGGGGATCAACGGGCTGATCGAATCATCGAGGTCGGTTCCGTGGTGCTTTGCCCGGGGAATGAGACCTATGATCCGTCGGTCCTGGAAGATCAGTACCACTATGTCAGCAGCCCCAATGTCATGACCAGCGCTGAATTTGAGAGGATATTGAGCGCTTCCGGGCCTACGCTGGGCCATCTGGTCCGGCCTTCGGATGAAAAAGAACCCAAAAAAATCGCCTGGCTGCAATGCGTCGGGTCACGGGACACCAATCGTTGCGGCAATGAATACTGCTCCTCGGTCTGCTGCATGTACGCCATCAAAGAGGCCATGATTGCCAAGGAACATTCGAAGGAAGAGATTGATTGCGTCATTTTTAATATGGATATCCGCAGCTTTGGAAAGGATTACGAAAAATATTACAACCGCGCCAAAAATGAAGAAGGCGTCCGCTTTGTCAAAACCCGGATTCACACCATTGACGAAGACAGGCAGACCGGAAACTTAAGCCTGCGGTATGCAACCGAAACCGGAGACCTGGTGGAAGAAGACTTCGACATGGTCGTCCTGTCGGTCGGCCTGCAGATATCCGCGTCTACGATCGAGACGGCAAAACGTCTCGGCATCGATCTCAATAAACACCATTTTGCCGAGGCGCCCCTTTTTGAACCGGTTTCCACCTCACGGGAGGGCGTATATGCCTGCGGCGTATTCCAGGGGCCCAAGGATATTCCCACCTCTGTGATCGAGGCGAGCGCGGCAGCCTTATGCGCGGGCAAAAACCTGGCCCCGGCACGAAACACCCTGACGAAAAAGGTGCAAACCCCCGATGAAATCGATTTCACCGGACAGCGCCCCAGGGTCGGGGTGTTTGTCTGCAAATGCGGGATCAATATCGCCGGGGTGGTGGACATTCAAGACGTGGCCGATTATACGGCGACGCTTCCCTATGTGGAATTTGTGGGACAAAACCTGTTTACCTGTTCCCAGGACACCCAGGATCAGATCAAGGAAATTATTCGGGAACACCAGTTGAACCGGATCGTGGTGGCCTCCTGTACCCCCAAAACCCATGAAGGGATTTTCATGGACACCCTTCAGTCCTGCGGCCTCAACAAATACCTGTTTGAGATGGCCAATATCCGGAACCAAAACTCCTGGATTCATTCCAACGCGCCTGAAAAGGCTACGGAAAAGGCCAAGGAACTTATAAAAATGGCCGTGGCCCGGGCCTCAACACTGTACCCGCTGCATGAAAAAATCATCCCGGTCAACAAGCGGGCCCTGGTTGTCGGCGGCGGGGTCGCAGGGATGAACGCGGCCCTGGGATTGGCGGATCAGGGATTTGAAACCATTTTGCTCGAAAGAGAGGCCCAATTGGGCGGAATGGCCAACCGGCTCACCCAAACGATCGAAGGGGTCGCGGTTTTGCCGTATCTTGAAGCGTTGATACAAAGAACCGTTTCCCATCCGAAAATCCAGGTTCTCTCCCAATCCCTGGTGGTCGGTTTTACCGGCTTCAAGGGTAATTTTACGACTGAGGTTCTGGTCGGACCGGGCATGTATGAAAGAAAAATCGATCACGGCGCGATCATTCTGGCTACCGGGGCCAATGAATATCAGCCGAAAGAGTACCTTTACGGCCAGGACGACCGGGTTATGACCCAGCTTGCGCTTGCCCGCCATCTGGATGAAAAAGGCGTTGACGGGCTTAATCAGGTGGTCATGATTCAGTGTGTGGGGTCAAGAAACGAAGAAAATCCCAATTGCTCGAGAATCTGCTGTCAAAGTGCCGTAAAGAACGCGCTGCATATCAAGGAACTCAACCCGGACGCTCAGGTTTATGTTCTGTATCGGGACATGCGGGTGTATGGTTTCCTGGAGCAATACTATACCCGGGCCAGGAAACTGGGGGTGATCTTTTTCCGCTATGACCCGGAAGACGCGCCGACGGTTAAATCCACGGATGAAGGTCTTGAGGTGACGTTTACAGATCATGTGCTCGGGAAAAAACTCTGTGTGACCACTGATCTTTTGGCCTTAAGCGCGGGGATGACCGCCGGAGACACCGAAGAGTTGGCCGCCATCATGAAGCTTGCACGCAATACGGAAGGCTTTTTCATGGAAGCCCATGTGAAGCTGCGGCCCGTGGACATGGGAATCGAGGGGATTTTTGTCTGCGGAACGGCGCACAGTCCACGACTGCTCACGGAAACCATTGCTCAGTCCTATGCCGCCGCGTCCAGGGCGTCGACATTTTTGTCTCAGGACCAGATCACCCTGTCTGCGGTGACCGCCCGGGTGGATCCGGAAAAGTGCGCGTCCTGCCTGATCTGCGTCCGGTCCTGCGCCTACGGCGTTCCCCGAATCAATGAAGACGGCGTAAGTGAAATTGATGAGGCCCTGTGCCGCGGATGCGGCGTCTGTGCGGCGGAATGTCCGGCCAAGGCCATTGAACTGAACTGGTACGAGGATGACCAGATCCTGTGCAAAGTGGAATCCTTATTGGAGGGAGTACTATGAAAGGGGAGTTTGAACCGATCATCATTGCGTTTTGCTGCAATTTCTGAGGGTACACGGCAGCGGACCTGGCAGGTTCCATGCGACTGAGTTACCCGACCAGCGTTAAAATCGTTCGTGTTCCCTGTACCGGAAAAGTAGACGTCATTCATCTGTTGCGATCCTTTGAGAAAGGCGCTGACGGCGCTTATGTGGTGGGCTGCGAAGAAGGGAGCTGCCAATACACCAGCGGCAATTTCAGGGCAAGAAAACGGGTTGAGCAGGTAAAGCGCATACTGGATGCCATCGGCGTCGGCGGGGAAAGGGTGCATATGTATAACTTATCATCGGGCGAGGGGACCCGGTTTGCGCAATTCGCCATTGAAATGGATGACCGCATCCGGAAAATGGGCCCCAACCCGGTCAAACTGGCAAAAAAAAAAAGCGGCTGCGTAGCAAGCCATTAAACAGAAAGGTCCTTCCTATGATTGTTGCGGATAAAAAGCCCGTAGAGGAAATCATTGAAACCGTAAAGGATTTTGAGAGACTTTTAGTCCTGGGATGCAATGAATGCGTAACGGTATGCGAGGCCGGAGGGAAAAAAGAAGCCGGCATCCTCGCCTCTGCATTGCGGATGTACTTTTTAAAGCAGGGTAAAGACGTCAAAATTGACGAAAAGACGCTGGAACGCCAGTGTGACCATGAATACCTGGAGGAAATCCGGGACATCGCCGATCAATACGATGCGATTTTATCCCTGGCCTGCGGCGTCGGCGTGCAGTTTACCGCGGAAAAGTATCATCAGATCCCGGTTTTGCCCGGCGTCAACACCTGCTTTCTCGGGGCCACCGAACAAAGGGGGATGTGGACCGAGCGATGCCAGGCCTGCGGCGCCTGCATCCTTGCCTCCACCGGCGGGATCTGCCCGGTTTCGCGATGCGCCAAGCGGCTCTTAAACGGCCCCTGCGGCGGTTCTTCCAAGGGAAAGTGCGAAATCAGCAAGGAAGTGGACTGCGCCTGGCAGTTGATTATCGACCGTCTCACGGCGCTGGGCAGGCTCGATGACTATGAAAAAGTATTGCCCATCAAAGATTGGTCAAAGGACAGGGCCGGGGGGCCCAGGAAAGTGGTGAGGGAGGATGTATACCTATGAACGAGAAAACACCGAGCAAACTGGAAAAAATTCTTTCCGCCGGGCATTTGGCCGTAACCTCGGAATGTGGTCCGCCCCGGGGCAGTGACCCGGAGGTTGTCGTCAAAAAAGCGGAAATGATCAAAAACCATGTGGACGCCATCAACGTGACGGACAACCAGACCTCCGTGGCCCGCATGAGCAGTCTGGCCGCCTGCATCCGGCTGAAGATGATGGGATTGGATCCCGTCTTGCAGATGGTGACCCGGGATCGAAACCGGATTGCCCTGCAAAGTGATATCCTGGGTGCGGCATCGTTTGATATTTATAATCTCTTGTGCCTGTCCGGCGATCACCAGAGTTTCGGAGACAACAAGCAGGGTCAGAATGTTCATGACCTGGATTCCATGCAACTGGTTCAAACAGCGAGATACATGCGGGATGAGGGAAAGTTTTTGGGCGGCGATGAAATCAAACGGCCTCCGAAAATGTTTGTGGGAGCGGCAGCCAACCCGTTCGCCGACCCTTTTGAAATCCGGGTCCCCAGGCTCGCCAAAAAAGTGGCCTGCGGCGCTGAATTTATCCAGACCCAATGCATCTACAACCTGGATCGGTTTGAAGAATGGATGAAAAGAGTGCGGGATCGCGGGCTTCATGAAAAAGTCTATATTCTTGCCGGCATGACGCCGATGAAATCCGCGGGGATGGCAAAATATATGAAAAATCGTGTTCCGGGCATGGATGTTCCGGATGAAATCGTAAAACGCCTGTCGGATACGCCCAAAGAAAAACAGGCGGAGGAAGGAATTAATATTTGCATTGAATCCATAGAAAGGTTAAAGTCGGTTAAGGGAGTCGCCGGATTTCATATCATGGCGATTGAATGGGAAGAAAAAGTTCCGGAAATTGTTGAACGCGCCGGACTTTTCCCCAGACCCGTAGTAAATTGAAGCTGTTCTTGATTTTTGTCTCACTGTTTTCGGATTTTTTTGAAAATATTACACTTATCAGCAAAGGAGAATGATAATGACTGATAAAAAAACGATACTCGTGGTTGATGATGAGCCTGACTTTGTCTCGATTGTTCAAAGCAATCTCGAAAAGGAAGGATTTTGCGTCCAGGTGGCCTATGACGGGGTGGAAGGATTGGAGAAAATCCGGCAATCGCCTCCGGACCTCATTGTTCTGGATGTGATGATGCCTGAAAAAGACGGTTACCAGGTCTGCTCGGAGTTAAAAAAGGACAAAAAATATGCGGATATTCCCATCCTGATGCTAACAGCCGTTGCCGACCACGTTTCATCCACCCGCTATTCGCATTATAATGGGATGGCTATGGAAGCCGATGACTATCTGCCGAAACCGGCAACAGCCGAAGAAATTACCAGAAGCGTCAAAAGCCTGCTGAACCTGTAATGCACCCAAAGCGGGATCACCTTTTGAACAAGCGCCGATCACCCATCCCCCGCCCTTTCCCTTTTCCCGGGTAAGGGCTTTTTATTATTTAAAGGGGATTTTCGATGAATGATATTTTTTCCTTACGAAACTCAAAACCGGACATCGGCACAAAAGTATTTTGCATCTTAAGCGACGAGCGCGTATTCCAATCGAAATCTCCGGCCATGTTTTCAAGGGTGATGCAGCGGGTGGGCGTCAAGGGCGTGTATGTCCCGTTTATGGTAAAGCCCCAGCACCTGGGTGATGCGATCCACAGCATAAAGATTTTGCATATCGCCGGCGCCAACATCACCGTGCCGTATAAAGAGTCGGTGATTCCCCATCTGGATACCTTGTCCGAAAGCGCCAAAATCATCGGCGCCATCAACACGATCGCCAGTGACGGAAATATGGTAAAAGGGTACAATACCAATGCCATCGGGTTGATGGATGCGCTCGAAGCCGAAGGATTCGATCCTGCAAACAAAACAGCGCTTGTTTTCGGGTCAGGGGGCGTTGCCCGGTCCACCGTGTTTATCCTCAACTGGCTGAGGGCTGAAAAAGTCATCATCGCGGCCAGAAACCTTGATAAAGCAAAAAAAATCGCTGAGACCCTTGGCGGTGTGGCGGTTGCGGTCGAAGAACTGGCAAAGCAGCCGTTGCGGGCCAACATCATCGTGAATGCCACTTCGGTTTCAGACTATGAGGAAGCAAACGGTCTTTCGGGGCTTGTCCTTGGCCTCAACGTTGCGGATTGCGAATTGCTGCTGGATTTAAACTATGGACGGCGCCATAATTTTTGGCAGGATGCGGCCCGCGCCAAGGGAATTCGATTTTCAGACGGCCTTTTGACACTGGCGCACCAGGCCAAGCGGACCTTTGCCTTATGGACAGGTATCCAGGTTGACCCGATGGAATTTTTAAAAGCCCTGGAAATCGTTGTTTAGGCTGAAGTCCGAAGGATCATCCGCTTCTGCAATCCGAATTGAAACTCACTTCGCGGGGATCGGAAGAATGACTGTAAATTTGGATCCCACGCCGGGCGTACTTTCCACGGTAATGGTTCCTCCGAGTGAATCCACTAGGCCCTTTACAATCGGCAGGCCGAGACCCGTCCCGGTGATGAACCGCGTTCTTTCGTTTTTTACCCGGTAGAATTTATCAAAGATTTTATCCAGATATTTTGCCTCAATGCCGAATCCGTTGTCGATGATATTGATCCGGACCGGGCCGGCCCCGTACTCCACGCTGACGGTTATTTCACCGCCCTCCTGCGTATAATGAAGGGCATTGGTGATCAGATTTCCAAAAATGCTTTCCAACGCCATCGGGTCCATATTCAGCTCGGGCAGTTTTTTCCCGGGCAAAATCAACTGTAGCGTCTGTTTTTTGCTTTTCGCTTTTACATCCAGAAACTCGACCACGCTTCTGAGCAATTCCTCCAGATTGATTGCCTTGGGTTCCATGTTGGCCGATCCGGATTCAATCCGGGACAGATCCAAAAGGTCGCCGATCAGCGAAATCAGTCCCTGAGTTTTTTCTTTGGCCCGGCTTAAAATATGCTGATCCTTTTCCGTTTCTTCCTCGGCCGTATCCCGGATGACCTGTGCAATCTGTTCGTGAATGGTGGACAACGGCGATCTCAGCTCATGGGAAACCTTGGCAACGAATTCGGTTTTCAGACGGTCGAGTACTTTCATTGCGGTGATGTCCACGAACGTCACCACGGCACCCAGGCATTCTTTCCGGTCGCCCAAAACCGGCTGACTTCTGGCCAAAAGATATTTATCCGGGCCAAGGGAAAACTCATAGGTGGGGATATCTTCAAAGTCGATGTATCTTCCCCGTGAAATATCCATGACAAGACGGACCAGTTCTTCATCGGAAATGTAAAACCCCACCGGGTTGTTGGTCGGACAGTCCGGTTCAACCCCGAACATTTTTTTAAACGCGGGGTTCATCAGCACGACCTGGCCTTTGGCATTTGTCACCAGAAGGGCGTTGGGAAGCGATTCGATAATTGTACGGATACGGCTTTTTTCCATTCCCAGGTCGCTTAACGTCCGCTGTCTTTCCTCTTCAGCTTTTTGAGCCTCGAGGGTAAGCCGGATGGTTTCTCGCGCGCGATTCACAACGATTCTGAGCTGATCCGGCTCAAACGGCTTGGGAATAAAATCGTATGCACCCCGTTTCATGGCTTCAATGGCTGTTTCCAGAGTTGCAAATCCGGTAATAACGATGACCAGAATCCTGCTGTTGGTTTCCCTGATCCGGCGAAGAACCTCCATGCCGTCGATTCCCGGCATTTTTAAATCAAGCAGGACGATTGAAATCTCCTGCTTGTCGATGGTGTCCAGTCCTTCCTCTCCATTTTTTGCCGT
>CAYTSY010000093.1:0-3645 GCA_964440555.1 uncultured Desulfobacteraceae bacterium | reverse complement strand
TGCCGTAAATACGGTAAACCCCATCCGTTCCAGAATGCGCCGGGATCCATCCCGGATACTCTGCTCATCATCGACCACCAAAACCTTCAATTTTTCTGAAAATTGGTCCTCAGTCATTCATTTCGTCTTTCTTTTGGGTCAGCGATAGTTCAACCGTAAATGCCGTGCCCTGCCCCGGAAAACTTGCGGCCTTGATCGTCCCGCCATGGTTTTGGACGATGCCGTAGGCCATGCTCAAGCCCAATCCCGTTCCCTTTCCTTCCTCCTTTGTCGTGAAAAACGGGTCAAAAATATGGGGCATGACATCGTCGGGAATGCCTGGGCCGGTATCTGCGATTTCGATTCGAACCTTGTCCTGGCCTTCGATCATACAGGTTTTTAAGGTCAGTTTGCCTTTACCTTCCATGGCCTGGGCCGCATTTAAAATAATGTTCATGAAGAGGTGGTTCAACTGCTGAATGTCGCCGGGTACTTTCGGGAGATTGTCGGATAATTGTTTTTCAATTCGGATATTTTGAAAAAGGGTCTGGTTTTCGAGCAAAAACAGGGTCCTGGAAAGCGCCTGATTGATATCGTGAAGCCGCATTTCCTGGCGGGTTTGCCGGGCGAATTCAAGCAGTTCCTTAACGGTGTCCCGGCATCTTTCAGCATCCTTAAGAATTCGTTTCAAATCTTCCATGACCTTTTCATCATGGTCATATTCTTCCATCACCAGTTTGGTAAACAGCGTAATGCCGCCCAGCGGGTTGTTTAACTGATGGGCTACGCCGGCGGCAAGCTTTCCCAAAGAAGCCATTTTTTCAGCCTGCATCAACTGAACCTGGGTTTTCTCCAGTTCTTTTTTCATTTTAATGTTTGCGCGCAGATCATGGAAAAAGCCGATCGTGGCAACTTCGGCATCTTTTTCATACACAACTGCTGCGTTGAGGCTGATGGGAATAATTTCCCCGCTCTTGCGCAAAAAATTCACCTGGTAGGACTTGAGTTTGCCTTTTCCTCCATAATCCTCGCTGCGGAGTTTTTTCATGACATCTTTGGCGCCTTCACCGGGATAGATCTGGCGGATATTCAAATTGTCCAATGCTTCGGCCACGCCATACCCGCTGATTTCAGAAGCAGCGTCATTAAAAATAAGGATTTTTCCTTTTAAATCAGCAGCGATCACCCCGTCCACGGAGCTTAGCATAAGATTTCGTAAAAAGGCATTGGATCGTTTTAATTTCTCTTCGAGCCTTGCCAGTATGGGGGGATCAAAATCCAAAATGGCCAATGCTTCAAGGTGGTTGTCCGAAAAAATAGGGTAAGAATAAAGACAGGAACTGCGATCCTCGTCCGGGAAGCCCAGTTGCGTTTCCCATATGGCAGGAACTTTGCTTTTGATCACTTCCAGTGCAGGGCAGTGTTCACAGGGCGCAGGCCGGTTAAAAAATCCCTGATGACATTTTTTCCCAAGGAGGTCTGGGGAATCCCCGTCATTTTCAACGGTATTAATCGCCAGCACATCAAAATCGGGAGAGATGACAAAAAACTTTTTTTTAAAAGCGGCAATTGCCTTTAAAAGGTACTCGCGGGATTTTTCGGGTTTCATGGGGCCATCCGTTTCTAGATTTCCCACACCGGGAAAACGCTTGGGAAACCGGTAGTTCTATGACTCTTCCGGTGCCGCTTCTTCTATCGCATCATCTTCGGCATCTTCAGGCATCAAGCGGTCAAGCAGCAGGTATCCTTCCCTGAATTGCTTTTTTGTGAGTTCAATGCGTTGCCTGGCCAATTTTTCTCCACCCAGTTTCAAATACACCAGAGTCGTTTTTTGCAGCTCCAGTTCCTCTTTTAATTCGTTGGGCGCTCTTTTGATGATTCTCTTGAAAGTCAATTTAAGTTCTTCGGGAATTTCGATTTCTTCCGTCATGTCCGCTCACCTGATCAGTTTATATCGTCATCGCCTGAGGATTCACAGTAATTTCTTTTTTAAGACTTTGGTTTGGAATTTACAAGGACAAAATGGCCGTCAACCAAAAACAAAGACCCGTGAAATCCATTCGGGGTGGTCCGAAAAAAAATCACAGGCCTTCATTGTCTTGCCCATTTAATCAGTTTCTGACTTCCAGTTCCCGCAAACGTTCGGCCATATCCAAAACAGCGCATGAAAAGCCGCCGGCCATATTGGACGCAAGGGTCACAAAGGATAACCGCTCTTTTTCCAGCCCGATTTCCTCCATCATGCGGTGAGCATCTTCAACCCGCCAGCCCGCATAGGTGTTTCCCCTTTCGGACTTGCAATTGCCCGTGTGGCAGGTCATGACAAGGACGCCTTCAGCGCCTTCGACAAACGCATTCAGGATATAGTCGAGATCCACTTTCCCGGCGCAGGGGACTTTGATGACCTGGAGATTTTCCGGCATTTCCATGCCAAATGCCCCGGCCATAAGGCCGGCTTCGTATGCCGAATTTTGACAGCAGAATGCAATAATTCTGGGATTTTTCGATTGCGCGGCGTCATTGGTTCTGATCTGGTCCATAATTTGCCCGTCGGAAAAGTCTCCGATCTGAATGGCGTCCATGGGACATTCGCTGGCACAGATGCCGCATCCCTGACAGGCCACGGGAGAAATTACCGGCTTGTGGGTATCGTCCCAGTATATGGCGCCGTGCGGGCAGCACCGGTAGCAGGTAATGCAGAAGGTGCATTTTCCGATATCCAGGACAGCCTTGTTTTTCGGCACAATAATTTTACCGTCATTCAAGAGTCCTTTGATTTCAATAACCGCATTTTGGACATCGGTCATAACCGCGGGCATGTTCTGGACATCCCGGGCGCCGCCGATGACAAAAATTCCCTCGCGATTGGAGCGCACCGGAAATCGGTGAACATTGTCCGTCTGCAGAAAACCACCGATTGTACGGTCTATTCTGAAGAGCTTCGCCATCTCGGAATTTATTTCGCCGGCAATCGTCTCCTCTTCAAGAACAATTATATCCGCTTCAACTTCAATCTCTTTTCCGATAACCGGATCTTTAAATGAGATGGTTCTGCCGTCCGGGCCGATAACCGGCTTTTGTCCGAGCTTGAAATACGTGGCCCCCTGGTTCCGGCTTTTTAAGTAAATCCGTTCCAGTCCGTCCGACGCCACTTTCAGATTGCCGGCATATATGTAAGGCGTACACCCGTCAATGGCCTCAACGGAAAGCACATTGCGAAACACCCGTTCCATGATTACGGGATTGCCTTCCCGGGCAAACCCAACCATAAAGGCTATGGTTTTCCCTGCCAGTTGGCCCTTCTCATTGCCTGAAAGCAGTTTTTCCAGCTCAGACAGAGCCATCGCCTGGGAGGAAAGCGGCAGACCATAAGCCTCATTGAGCGGTTTGATTCCGAAATCCATGGCCAGTACAACGGCGCCGATCTTTTTTTCAATTTCGCCGTCATTTGCGGCAATCCGAACCGTAAAGTCACCCGGGACTCCTTCAGCCGTTTTCAGACGGGCACTGGTCAATACCAGGATGCTCTTGTCGGAGACCACATCATCAGCCAATTGTCTGAGGCTTGCATGATCCGATTCGGACAAACCTGCCAAGGGTCGCGGCTCGCACTGACCGCCGATGCCGGGGGATGCTTCGACCAAAACCACAGGGTAGCCGGCCAGG
>CAYTSY010000092.1:2504-14122 GCA_964440555.1 uncultured Desulfobacteraceae bacterium | reverse complement strand
ACAAAGGAGGCGGAGCTATGAGAGAGCTGATCAAATACATCGCCCAAGCTTTAGTGGACAATCCGGAACAGGTTGAAGTTACAGAAGTTGAGGGGAATCAGACCTCGGTGTTGGAGCTTAAAGTGGCAAAAGAGGATTTAGGGAAGGTAATCGGAAAACAGGGACGAACTGCCCGGGCCATGCGGACCATTCTGAGTGCAGCGTCAGCCAAAGTAAAAAAACGAACTGTGTTAGAAATCGTAGAATGACCTGGTGGACACGGATAGCCTTTTACCCATAGGAAAGATCGCCGGTATTCACGGCTTGAAGGGTAACCTGAAGATCATCTCGTATGCGGAAAACCTGTCTGTCTTCAAAAGGGACGGGTTCGTTTTTACCCGCGACCCATCGGGAAAAATTGAAACACATATTGTCAAATGGGCTGCCCCGTACAAGAGGGGAGGCCTTTTGTCTTTAAAAGGGGTAGCGGAGTTCAATGAGGCGGAACTGCTGGTCGGGTCTGAATTGCTAATCAACCGGGCATCGCTGCCCGAGCTTGAAAAAGGAACTTTTTACTGGTTTGAACTGATCGGCCTCTCGGTTTGGACCGTTGATGATGCATTGCTCGGGCAAATCGAGTCGGTTATACAAACCGGCAGCAACGATGTATATGTCGTTCATAGCAAAGACGGTACGGAAACTCTGATTCCAGCATTGGAATCAGTGATTATGAAAATTGATTTAGAAAAAAAAACCATGCTGGTCAATTTGCCGGAGGGGTTATAACCGGCGGACTTGTCATGACGGGTTATGATCGATGGATTTTGCGGCCTTGACGATTTTCCCTGAAATGTTCGATTCTTTTTGGGAACATGGAATTATTCGAAAGGCTGTTGAGCAAGGGAAGATTGCCGTATCTTCAATAGATATCAGGGAGTTTGCCCAAGGAAGACATCGGACCACCGACGACAGGCCGTTTGGCGGCGGCGACGGCATGGTGATGAAGCCCGAGCCCTTGGCCGGCGCCATACGGCATGCGGAAAAAATTGCCGGAAACGCCCGGAAAATTCTTTTGACGCCCCAGGGACGGCCTTTCAATCAGCAGATGGCCGGAGAATTTTGCCGGGAAAAAGGACTGATTCTGATATGCGGCCGTTACGAAGGCGTAGATGAAAGAATTTATGATGATCTGATTGATGAAGAAGTGTCCATCGGGGATTATGTCCTGATGGGCGGAGAGCTGGCGGCCATGGTGATCATTGAGGCCGTGGCCCGGCTTTTGCCGGGGATTCTTGGAGGCAAAGAGTCGGCTCAAAAAGACTCGTTTACGGATAATCTGCTGGAGCACGCGCATTATACAAGGCCGAGAATTTTTGAGGGAAGCGAAGTCCCCGAGGTGCTGCTTTCAGGCCATCATCAGGAAATTGATCGATGGCGTAAGGAATCGGCGATCATCCGGACTTTTTTAAAAAGAAGGGACCTCTTGCAGAACAGGCTGCTGGATGATCAGGAAATTAAAATTTTAAAGAAATGGCGCCTTGATATTGAACACATTTTACACGCCCAGACTGTATGCGGCGTTGACGCATTACCCGGTGATGAATAAAAAAGGCGAGGTCATTGCATCGGCAGTGACCAACCTGGACATCCACGACATAGCAAGGGCGGCAAAAACATATGGAATCGACGCGTTTTACGTGGTTACGCCCCTTGAAGACCAAAAAATACTGGTCAACAGGATCGTGGCCCATTGGACTACCGGACCCGGCGCACGGTTTAACGGCTTGAGAAAAGCCGCGTTGGATCTGGTTCGGATTGAAGCGTCGCTGGAGGCGGTAAAAGACCATATTGCCACTTTCGGGTATGGCCGGCCCAAAGTGGTTGCAACCTGCGCCAGACGTTTTGAACAAAGTATCGGCTATGACGGACTGCGGGAGAAAATAATATCCGGAGAGCCCTGTCTCCTGGTATTCGGAACGGCCTGGGGGCTTGCGGAGCAATGGATTAATTCGGCTGACTACATTTTGGAGCCGATCCCGGGTAACTCCGATTACAATCATCTTTCCGTCCGATGTGCGGCAGCCGTAATTTTTGACCGTCTTTTGGGAAAAGGAACAAACCAAATATAAATAAATAGGATTGGGGGAGTTAAGAAAATGGAAACGATAAAGCAGCTTGGAAAAGAAATAATACGCCTTGATCATCCTGATTTTTCACCGGGGGATACGGTTAAAATTCATGTCAAAATAAAAGAAGGCGACAAAGAGCGAATTCAGGTTTTTCAGGGCGTTGTGGTCGGCAGAAAAAGCAACGGCGCCAATTCCTCGTTTACTGTTCGGAAGGTTTCTTATGGCGTGGGGGTGGAAAGGGTGTTTTTGCTGCACTCTCCCATTATTGACAAGATCGAACTGGTGACCCGGGGACGCGTCCGAAGAGCCAAAATTTACTACCTCCGGAAACTTAGGGGAAAAGCAGCGCGGATCAAAGAACGCCGGTTAAATTAAAAGCCGTTGATGGGTATGCCATGGGAACAAACCTGTGGGCATTTGAAAAACAAGCTATAACGGACGGATATTCCCGTATCGCAGGAGTTGACGAGGCCGGCCTTGGGCCTTTGGCCGGCCCCGTGGTCGCCGCAGCCGTGGTTTTACCGAAGTCCTTTGCATTGACCGGGCCGGCGGATTCAAAAAAACTGTCTCCTGCAAAAAGGGAATTTCTTTATGACAGGATCTATGATCAGGCACTGTCCATTGGGATCGGACTTGTCGACGCGGCTGAAATCGACCGGATCAATATCCTCAATGCAGCATTGGGCGCCATGGCCATCGCGGTGGACAATTTGTTTCCGACCCCGGATTTTCTTCTTATCGACGGGCTCTTCACGATTCGCTCAAATTTCCCCCAGCAGGCGGTAACAAAAGGTGATTCTCTAAGCATATCGATTGGTTGTGCATCGATCGTGGCCAAAGTGACGCGGGATCGGCTAATGGTCCGATACCATGAAGACTACCCTGTTTACGGTTTTTCCAGCCACAAAGGATATCCGACCCGGGACCATAAAGAGGCCATTATGAAATTCGGAGGGTGTCTGATCCATCGAAAAAGTTTTAAGGGGGTCCGGGAGCATGTGCATTGGACGGTTGGCGCTTGATTTTTATAACCCCATGGGATATGAAGAAATTGTTTGTTAAACAATTCATGATAAGGAGATGATAAAATGAAAAAAACGCTATCAGTGTTTCTCTGTTTATCCATGATCGTCATGCTCATGGCATGTGCGGGACAGACCCGGCAGCAGCAGGGCACCGGTACGGGCGCGGCGGTAGGCGCCGGTCTGGGCGCAATTCTGGGCCAGGCAATCGGCAAAGACACGAAAGGCACACTGATCGGGGCAGGAATCGGTGCTGTTCTCGGTGGCATCGCCGGAAATCAGATCGGGGCTTACATGGATCGCCAGGAAAATAGTTTAAGAGATACTATGGCCGCATCAGAGGCGGCCAGCGTCCGAAGGGAGCAGGACGTTTTGATCACGACCTTTCGATCCGAGGTGATGTTTGATTTGAATTCCTCCACCTTGAAACCCGGGGGATATGCTGAAATCGCACGGGTTGCAAACGTGTTGAACCAATATCCTCAGACCACGCTCCAGGTCGAAGGTCATACGGACAGTTCCGGATCAGAAGAGTACAACATGAGATTATCCCAGAACAGAGCGGAATCCGTAAAAAGTGCATTGATCCAGCATGGCGTCGATGCGCGCCGGGTCACTGCCATCGGCTATGGAGAGTCCCAACCCATCTCTTCGGAAGATGCCATCAACCGACGCGTCAATATCGTTATTACGCCCATCAGGGCTCAAGGGTAATCGATCCCAGCCGTGAATCGTAAATCGTGAATCGTGACGAAAAAATCCCAAATCCAAGCTTGTCACGATTTACGATTTACTCGTTACGATTCGTCTCAGTCCGTTTTCTTCTCCACGATGTTGCCGTGGGCCCATCATCGAGCAGAATGCCGAATTCGTCCAATTTTTCTCTGATTTCATCGGCAAGGTCCCATTTCCGTTCATTCCTGAGCCGGGAACGGAATAACACCAGCCAGTCCATCAACCCTGATGGGATTTCTCCGTCTTTTGGAGCGTCTTCCGGCCATGTTAAAGGTGCCGGGCCGGAAAAATCTAAGTTATCTTCCATGGGTTTTGCGCCATCCGCGGACAGGGGATCGTTTTCGAGTGTTTTCAGCAAGCTCATGTTAAAAGAGCTTTCCGCTGGGAAAGACATTTCCCGGTTTTTGTTTCTGAGGAATACCGAACCGACGCCTGTGACATGGCATTGCTTTTGATTAAAATCCATCGTAACGGCCGTGTATTCATCAATTCCTAAAATGACGACGGAGACGGGGAGCTTGTTTTCGAGCATCCCCATTCGCGATTTACCCATATAGCAAAAACGGGTGTCATGGGTTCCGCCTTCCCTGTTGTTCCAATGGGGAACAATGGTGGGCTCGCAGCCGAAAGGCGCAAAAAAGTTCAGGCCGTTTATCCAAAAAGGGGATTCCCCTACCTTGTATATCTCGTAAACAGGCAATGCATAAGATCCAATGGCAATGGAGGCCGCGCTGGCGAATACAAGATGGGCGCCTTTTTGCAGTCTTGCATAAAGCGCCTGCAAAACCGGCGAGCCATGCCAGTTTTTTACGGTGTAAGTGGGACTGCCGGGACCCGCGAAAATGTAATTGGCGGTTTTTAAGCAGGATAATGCCTTCTCCACATGAGCCGAAGGCAGGCCGTTAAATTTAAATGACGCGACTGCAATGTCCAATTGAAAATGCTTTTTGAAGTACTGACACGCCTTTTCTGATATGTGATCCACATTCAGTTGAAAACCGGCAGGCGTGTCCAGAAAAGCCGCCTGAACAGGGCCGTTGATTTTGTCCATCACCATGCGATGCACCCGGCTCATGGAAGGAGACATTTCTCCGGAACCGATCAGCGTTATGCTGCCTGTCGATGGCGTTGAGCAATCATGCATGGGTGAATTCCAATAGGGGATCAAATTTTTATGCAGGTTGATCGTTGAAAAAACAAAACCAAACAAATCAAGGATTGCAACCATCAACGAACAAATAAGAGATATCATAAAACCGGCGATACGGCAACATTCAATCTTAAACCAACGGCGGCGTGGCTTTTGAGTTTGACACTTCATTATGTTTTAAGTAAATATTTCATTCCGTATTTTATCGCAAACCTTACGCCCGGGGGGCGCAAAAAAGGAGATGCTTTGACTGACGATCTTATTTTAAACTTCATGGATGGTCGAAAAATCGATGCGGTTTCAGTCGGTTCATTTTATCCGGAAGATGACAAAATCGATGTCGTCCTATCGGGGAAAGAAAAAAAACGACTGTCAGTTCCCCTGCAGAGTCTGTGTTGCGTGATGATTAAAGGGAATCCGGATATTCCAAAAAATTCAACGCGACAAGAGGTCGAAGAAATTGAGACCGTTTGTGGAGATCGTTTTCGTGTGGTTGTGATGAAGGGTGAAACTGAAAAAGGCTTCTACGGTATCCCCACGCAAAAGACCAGTGTCTGTAAAATCATATTTTTTACTCATGACGGGATCAGGGGGCGCCGGCATGATCAGTCTTTAGGAGAAATTTTAAAAGAAAAAGGATATATTTCCGATTCAAATATCGAAACCGTCCTGGAAGAGCAACAGAATCTGAGGGCGCGCAGGGTCGGGGAAATCATCGCGGAGAATAACGATTTATCGCAGGATCTTATTGATACGGCGATCCGAAACGTCATGAATTCACCGGAGCGCCGGAGAACATTAAGGGTGGGAGACCTGCTGGTTTCCGCAGGGCTGGTTACAAGCGATCAGGTTCAGGAAGCCCTGGTCAGTCAGGAAAACGGGAGAAAGAAAAAAATCGGCACTCTGCTCATAGAAAAGGGCTTTATAACCGAAGACCAACTGCTTCTGGCCCTTTCCGCGAAATTCAGGATACGGCATGTTGATCTCAAAGATATCATTCCGACCCAGTCCGCATTGAATTCTTTATCCGCAGAACTGGTGTACCGGTTTAAAATCATGCCCCTTGAATCCGACGACAAACATATCGTCGTGGCAACATCAGAGCCCACGGAGCATACCATCGCCGAAGTTCTCAGGTTCAACACCAATCGCAAAGTTGAGATGGTCACGGCGACTTCTCAGCAAATTGCCGCCGCCATCGAAAAATACTATCCCCAGGTTGAAAAATCCATGAAGCATCTGCTGGGCGATCTCAATGGGGAAGAAATCACTGTGGAAGAAGTATTGGAGGATGCCGGCATCAAGGAGACGGATTCCCAGGTCATCAAGTTCGTCAACGGCATTCTCCTGGACGCCTTTCATAAAAAGGTTTCCGATATTCATATGGAGCCCAAAGCCGGGAAAGGCCTCCTGCAGGTGCGCTACCGGATTGACGGAGAATGTCACATTGAACATCAGATCCCGTCAACGTTTAAAAAAGCGATAATTTCAAGAATTAAAATCATGGCGAACCTCGATATCTCTGAACGCCGCAGACCGCAAAGCGGAAAAATCGCTTTGCTGGCGGAAAAAAAGAAGATCGAGTTCCGAGTGGAAACAACTCCCACCGTGGGAGACCAGGAAGATGCCGTGTTGAGAATTTTATCCTCGTCCAAACCCCTGGCTTTGGACGAAATGGGCTTTACAAAACATAATTTAGCAAAATTCAAGGAAATCATCCTCAACCCCTACGGCATTGTGCTATGCGTGGGCCCTACAGGATCCGGAAAAACCACCAGTCTGCACAGCGCGTTGAGCCATTTAAACAAACCTGATCGAAAAATCTGGACCGCGGAAGATCCTGTTGAAATCACCCAGGACGGATTGCGGCAGGTGCAGGTCAATCCGAAAATCGGTTTTACTTTTGGGGAAGCCCTCCGCTCTTTTTTAAGGGCTGATCCGGATGTGATCATGATCGGCGAAATGAGAGACCCGGAAACAGCAAAAATCGCCATTGAGGCCTCCTTGACCGGCCACCTGGTATTCAGCACCCTGCATACGAACAGCGCACCGGAGACGGCGGTGCGCCTCATCGAAATGGGCATGGATCCCTATAATTTTTCAGATGCGCTTTTGGGAATCGTGGCTCAACGCCTTGCCCGGAAATTTTGTGACCAATGCACGGAATCCTACCATCCGGATCTTTGCGAATATGAAAATCTGGTAGAGGCTTACGGCAATGAATATTATCAGCAGCACCATCTGGAAAACTACTCCCCGGATTTTTCCTTAAACAGGAGAGTGGGGTGCCCTGCATGCGGCAACAACGGATACATGGGACGCATGGCCATTCATGAGCTTCTGGCCGGTACCGAGGCGATCAAAGTAGCGATAAAAGAGGGCAGACCCCTTGAGGAAGTCAGGCGTACCGCCATCCAAGACGGAATGCGGACATTGAAAATGGATGGAATCCAAAAAGTCCTTGCCGGTTTTACGGATATGGACCAGGTGGCGCGGGTCTGCATCTGATCATTTTCTCCTCCCATCTTAGATTATTTAATGAGCCACTGATGAATCAACGCCGCCGCGGCCCATGAACCGAAGCTTATGGCAAGAACGAGGGTCAAGGGCAGATGCTTCCGGTAACAGATGAGGGCGGCCAGGAAAAACAGCAGTGTGGGCAGAATGCCGAAAAAGGCGGACTTTGAAAATACCTGCATGACGCCGGGGCTGCCCCGGTTCTCCAGATGAACCCACACCAGGATCAGTGCCCCGGTCAGGGGCATGACGGCCAGCAGACCTGCCAAAGACGGCATTTTTTTGGCAATTTCCGTGGCCGCCAGGATAATCCCGAGACTCAAAAAAATTTTGATGAAAATCTGCATGGCGATGGGTATTTACGGATTGATGGCCGACGCCATCAGCTCGCCGATGGTTTTGGAAAACCGGGAGGGGTTTTCCACTTTGCCCCCCTCTCCGATCAGGGCGATATCATAGAGCAGCCGGCTGTAATCCGCCAAAGCCGGGTTGGACCGGTCCTTTTCGTAAAGCGCCTTGATTTTTTCCAGAACGGGATGCTTCATGTTCAGTTCCAGGATGCGCTTGACCTCGGGCATTTTCCGGCCTGTTCCCGCGAGTATTTTTTCCATGAAGGCGCTGTGGTCGTAGGTATCCCCGGAGAGGCAGGCCAGGGAGTCTTTCAGCCGGGCCGAAGGTCTGACTTCCTTGATTTTTTCTTCCAACCGGGAACGGATAAAGGAAAACAGGGAATCATACTCGGTTTTTTTAGAATCCTCTTTTTTGTCGCCCTCGATTTCCAGGTCCCCTTTCTCCGCGCTCTTCAGGGGCCTGCCCTCATATTCGGTCAAAGACAGCACCACCCATTCATCCACCGGGTCGGTCATCAGGAGTACTTCACAGCCCTTTTCCTTGAGATTTTCCAGCAAGGGACTGTTGGCCAAAAGGGCCAGGTTGTCCCCGGTGAGGTAATAGATGTCCTTTTGATCCGGTTTCATCCGGGAGACATATTCGGAAAGGCTCACCCACTTTCCCTCGGATGTCGTGGTTTTATACCGGATCAGATCGGCGATTTTTGTTTTCTGATCCGGGTCCGTGTGAATGCCTACCTTTAACACCGGGCCGAATTCATCGTAAAAGGCGGTGAACTTTTCTCCGTCCAGGTCCTTGATCAGTTCCAGAACCTTTTTCACCAGGTTGCGCCGGATGTTTACAATCAACCGGTCATGCTGCAAAATCTCCCGGCTGACGTTAAGATTAAGGTCCGGTGCATCCACCACGCCCTTGATAAATCCCAGGTATTCGGGCATGAGTTCTTCGCAGTTGTCCATGATGAACACCCGCTTGCAATAGAGTTGAACACCATGACGGCCCTCGGGCCGGAACAGGTCAAAGGGGGCCTTGGACGGGATATACAAAAGGGCGCTGTATTCGGTAGTTCCCTCAAATTTTAAATGAAGACGGGTTAAGGGCGGCGTCCAGTCGTGGCTGATATGGGTGTAGAACTCGTTGTATTCCTCTTCAGGAACCTCGTTCTTGTCCCGGGTCCATATGGCCTTCATGGAATTTAGGGTTTCTTCCTCAACCGCCTTTCGGGTGGTTGCGCCGATGGTCTTGCCGTTCTTGTCCTTGATCTGCTCGTTCTCGGGGATGGGCAGGTCCTTCTCCACGTCCATGACAACGGGATAGGCGACAAAATCCGAATGCTTTTTTACGATCCGGCGAAGAACCCAGGGGTCGGTGAAATCGGGCTCGTCTTTTTCCTTTTTTTTCAGGTCAAGCACGATGGTGGTGCCCCGGCCGGGTTTTTCCGTTGGTTCGACGGTGAACGTTCCGTCTCCCGTGGATTCCCATTTCACGGCGGTTTTGGACCCCACCGCACGGGTGACCAGGGTCACTTTATCGGCAACAATGAAGGCGCTGTAAAACCCGACGCCGAACTGGCCGATCAGCTCCGGGGTCAGTACGTCGGTCTGGTTCAACCGGCCCATGGCTTCCACAAATTCGGCGCTTCCGCTCTTGGCGATGGTGCCGATGTTTTCCAGGAGTTCTTCCTGGCTCATGCCGATGCCGTTATCCGTAATTTCAAGGGTCTGCCGGATGCCGTCGGGCGTGATTTTAATCTTGAACGCCGCGTCGTCTTCCAGAATATCCGGCTCGGTCTGGGCCTTGAACCTCAGCCGGTCAATGGCGTCGGAGGCGTTGGAGATCAGCTCCCTTAAAAAAATTTCCCTGTTGGAATACAGAGAGTGGATAATGAGGTGGAGCATCTGCTGAACTTCGGTTTTAAATTCATGGGTTTCTTTTTTTCGGGTCATTTTTCTCCTCGAACCATCATTACAAATTGATGAAATTTCAGAAAACACAGGTTGTCCGTATCCTGAAGATATAATGGCACTAAAATGGGTTCAAAATTCAAAATGTCAAGTGGCGAGGAAACATTGCAAGCCGAAGGAATTCTTTGTGCATAATTGACTTCCATGCATTTTGGGAGCTTTCAACTCTTCACTTGCGATACACACGAGCTTCACGTATAATGTTGCCATCCTCAAAATACGTCCCGACAGTCAGGAAAGGCCATTTGAAATCGTTGTAAAGACATACCAGAGTCCTTTATGCGCATATATGACCCTGATGGAATCTTTGGCCTGTCCTTATGGAAAAAGGAGATGACCAATGAATAAAAACAAAACGGTGAAATGGGATGAAGTCAGGCTCAGCCGCAGGCAGTTCATGAAACATTCGGCGTTGCTTTCGGCAGGCGTACTGCTGAGTTCACCGGCTTTCGCTCTGCTTCCCGGATGCAGGGACACATCCGGTTGGAAGGCGATTGCCTACCCGAGGATCCTGCTGCACAATTTCAGGCTGTTTGACGGAGTGACCGGCAGGCTCGGAGAAAATCTGATGGTGCAGGTCGAAAACGGCCTCATTGCCCGTATCGACCGGATAACCGATATTGACAAATTCAGCGATCATCGGGCCATCGACCTGAAAGGCAAAACGCTCATGCCCGGGCTCATCGACAACCATGTTCACATGACCGTCCCCATGATGTACACGGTCAACCTGAATTTCGTAAAACAGATGAACCGGCAGATCGCAAACAATTTCAGGGCCTGCGTGATGAGCGGGGTCACCACGGTGCGCGATGTGGGCGGTTTTCCGGCAAAAATCATCAAATACCGCAAACTCTCCGACAGCAACCAGATTCCCGGTCCCCGGGTGATCTCGTCTTTGTCTCCCATCGCCGCAAGAAAGGGATCTGTGCTTGGCGCACCGGAACAGGCCCCGTATTTTTCAAACCCCCTGGTCAAAGGGCTCTTGGGAGGAAACTATGCCGAGCGCCCCCGGAGCGTCGAAGAAGTCCGCGAGGCTTCCGAGCGGATGGTCGGGCTGGGCGCGCAATGGATCAAATCCCTGCACCAGGACCATTCGTATTCCCATCGACCACGTGTCCTTCCCAATCATTCCGACGGGGGGTATCGCGTCATTCTCGAAACCGGCAAGAAACATGGCCTGAAATGCGCCCTGCACGAGCCCCTGATCAGCGGATTTAAAAAAGGCGTGGACCTGGGATTCGACACGCTGGAGCACATGCCCATGGACGCCCTGATTCCGGAGCCTGCCATCGAAAAATTCATCCTTCAGAACATGGCCATCATGCCCACGTTGATGGTTTACGGCGATATCTTCAGGGAAGAAGAGATCCTGCACCATATCGAAACCCGGGGCCGAACGGATCTCGTAGCCGAATCCCGGAATCAGATCGCATCAAAGCTCAAGCAGTCCCTGGCGGAGAGTAAGGGCAAAACACCGAAAAACGAATCCGAACCGGCCATCCTCGACCGGCAGTACATTCTGGATCAGCATCCCACCATGGTCAAAAACCTGCAACGGCTTTATTCCATGGGCGCCGTCGTCGGGGCCGGAACCGACCTGGGCGGGTCCTACACCGCCATATTCGGCCGCTTTGCCGATGAAATCCGGCGGTACACGGATGCGGGCATCTCGAATTTCGAGGCCCTGAAGATGGCCACCTCGGTCAATGCAAAAATACTGGGGATGGACGACAAAATCGGCATCGTGAAAAAGGGCGCCTTTGCAGAT
>CAYTSY010000092.1:0-2494 GCA_964440555.1 uncultured Desulfobacteraceae bacterium | reverse complement strand
GCGCTCGCCTGAGCGGTTGCCGGACCCAATGAATCTGCCGGATCGGCTATCTGCACTGTTCACACGTTAAAAAAGAGGGGGAATTCAAGCCTCCTGGACTGTCATTTGAAGGCGATTATCAGGAAGTCGTAGGCTTGGTAATTGAATAATTGAAAGAACGTCCGAGAACTTTTCTAAAAGGAGAACCTATGAAAGCAGCATGCTACAAGGGAATGCGGGAAATTTCCTGTGAAGAAGTCGAAAAGCCGGTCATTCAGGAACCCACCGACATCATCGTCAAAGTCAAGGCCTGCGGGATTTGCGGTTCGGACCTTCACTCCTATAAACTGGGGCTTTTTCCGGAAATCAGCCTGGAAACCCCCAAGGGTCGGATACCCGGCCATGAATTCAGCGGCGACGTGGTGGAGGTGGGCAGTGCCGTTGAAGGCATTCAAGTCGGGGACCGGGTCGCCGCCATCGCCATGGGCGGCATGGCCGAGTATGTCCGGGTGGCCAACGCCTTTCTCGGGATGATCGTTTATAAACTGCCCGATGAGGTGAGTTACGAGGAGGCTGCCACCATTGAACCCTTGGCCACATCCCTCCACGCGGCCCGAAAAGGCAAACCCGCCGAAGGCCAGACCATCGTGGTTTTCGGGGCCGGCATCATCGGGCTCGGCATCATTCAATGCCTGAAGGCCCTGGATCTGAAGTTTAAGCAAATCATCGCCGTGGACGTTTCGGACAAACGCCTGGCCATGGCGAAACAAATGGGAGCCGACGTTGTCCTCAATGCCGTTCGGGAAAATGTCCATGAAAAGGTCGAAGGTCTCGCCGGGACCCAGCCCTTTATGCTCATGCCCGAGGCGGGATCCTATCCCCTGGTGGACATCGTTTACGACGCCGTGGGATATATCGTGGAACGGCCGGGAGTTCCCGTTTTTCAGCAGGCCATCCACATGGCGAAAGAAGAAGGGACCGTGGTGGTTGTGGGGATCTTTGAGCAGAACCTCACCCTGGATCTTTCGGATATGGTCACCAAGCAGGTAAACATACACGGCTCCTTTGCCTATTCCTTCGAGGATATCGCCGACGGCATCGAATTGATCCGGTCCGGGAAAGTGGACCGCAGGGCCTTGGTCAGTCACGAATGCTCAGTGGATCAGTGCAAGGAGGCTTTTGAAACCCAGGCCAATTTCGACGGCTCCGTAAAGGTCCTCATAAAGCCTTAACCCATGGATTTTAATGACGCCGCATCCCCCCCAAACCGGGGGATGCGGCATCGGCAAACCAAAACGACTCCGGGTTCAGTACGGACACTTGTCCCGGCGGATCACTTCAGTTGCCGGTTTCATTACGAATAAAAAGAACTCTCTGGAGCTCACGAAATGTCTTCCTCCATGGAAAAACGAAAATCACAAAAAGGCGCACCCTCCATAATCGTCTGGGTCCGGTTGAATTTTATTCTCGGGTTAAACCCTTCCATCAAGGCGTAATCACGGCCGCAGGCAAGGAGAAATCCAAATTCCCGCAAACCCTTTTCCTGGTACATTTCCGCATATTTACACCGGGTAATGTTAACAGCGATAGTGTCTTTCGTGGCCTCGATGAGTTCAGCATCCAAGGCCCCTCCCTGGCTGAAAAAAGGCAGGGCCTTCTGAAAATGCATAAGGCTGTCGCCACCGATCATCATTTTCATTTGTTCCCCTGCCTGAAGGGCCAGGGTGCGAATCACCTCACCGGTGACCTCAACTACCGCATCTCGTCCAAATCGGGCCATAAACGCCTTAATGAGGGGAGAGGCGATAAGCGCTTCGATCTCGCGTCTCACAATCAAGGGTACACTGTTGATGTCCTGCATAAGGTTTCCTCCTGTTTTCACTGAGAACTCTTTGTTGAAGAGTCGATTCTTATTTGATCACCAGATCCTTCAACACTTTTTCCGGGTTCAAAGGTTCCAATAAAATGTCTCCTTCAACCCGGGTCTGACAAAAAAGACCGGGCCTGCCGTTAATTTTTCCGGTGCATCGGCCGCAAATCCCAAGAGAACACCCTGCATGATCGTAATAGGCCAGAGACCCGTCCTGGTGCTGGTATATGTAATCAAGAGCATCCATGGCGCTCATTCCTTGTTCAAAAGGCACTTCATAGGTTGTGAAATAAGGTGTTCCGTCGACGGCAGGGTCAAGGCGAAAAACCTTTACATATATTGTTTTATCAGACATATGCATTCACCTCATGATCTTGGCCGAGGGCATATTCCACTGACGCAATAGCGTGAATTCGTGTTGTATCAAAAAGCGGCACCTGGCTGTCGTCATCATGAATCAATAGCCCTATTTCCGTGCATCCCAGGATGATGCCTTCCGCGCCGGCGCGGACCAGTTGTTCCATGATGCGCACATATTGCTCTCGGGATTCCGGTCTGATTTCGCCTAAGACCAGTTCATCATAGATGACCCTGTAGAGCCCCGCAATATAGGGAAGAGGGAGGGGCGATTTTTTCAAATTAATT
>CAYTSY010000091.1:0-14440 GCA_964440555.1 uncultured Desulfobacteraceae bacterium | reverse complement strand
TCCGGGAGGGAGGCCGCACGGTCGGCGCCGGAGTGGTCAGTGAAATCATCGAGTAAAATAGAGAGACGAATACCATGATAATGAACACCAAGATCCGGATTACCTTAAAGGCTTTTGACCATAAACTTTTGGACCAATCGGCAACTGATATAGTCGATACCGCCAATAAAACAGGTGCAAAAGTTGTAGGCCCGATACCGCTTCCGACAAAGATAAACAAATTTTGTGTCTTGAGATCTCCCCATGTCGACAAAAAGTCTCGGGAGCAGTTTGAGATGAGGACACATAAACGGCTTTTGGATATATTGGAACCGACCCAACAAACAGTGGACGCCTTGATGAAGCTGGATTTGTCCCCTGGGGTTGATGTGGAAATTAAGCTGTAACAGGGACAGTTAAAGATATGTGCAATGGATTGATAGGGAAAAAAATAGGGATGACCGGGCTGTTTTTGTCCGATGGCGCCTATGTGCCGGTCACGGTTATCCAGGCGGGACCTTGTGTCGTTACCCAGATTAAAACAAAAGCAACGGATGGCTATAATGCCCTTCAACTCGGGTACGGCGAAAAGAAGAAAAATCGGATAAAAAAACCTGTCATAGGGCATTTAAAGAATAGCGGAGACTCTCTGTGCACCCATTTTCGATAATTTCAGGTGGATAATCCGGGCGAGTACAGTCTGGGACAAAAAATTACCGTAGATATTTTCTCCGTTGGCGCCAGCGTGGATGTATCCGGGAAATCCAAGGGCAGGGGGTTTTCAGGCGTTATCAAGCGGCATGGATTTCATGGCGGCAAGAAAACTCACGGCAGCCATAGCCACCGGATTCCGGGATCAATTGGCTGCAGTGCCTGGCCTTCTCGCGTAATGAAGGGGAAAAAGCTTCCCGGCCATTATGGGAATGCGCGAAAAACGGCTCAAAATCTCCAGATCGTGGATATAAGACCTGAAGAAAATTTGTTGCTGATCAAGGGGGCCATACCAGGGGCGGCTTCCACATGGGTGGAGATCAATAAGCCCAAGATTATGAAGGCAAAGCCATAATAATATAAAAAAAAAGAACCGCGATGCAACAACTGTTCGCCACAACGAAATGGCTGCATCCCAGCGATATAATTAAAACGTTTGGTTTAAGACAAAAAGAAAACGCGAGAATAATATGGCAATCGTAGATGTTGTTAATAGTAAGGCAGAAAAAATATCACAGATCGATCTTGCGGATAATATATTCGATGTTCCCGTAAAAGCGAGTGTTTTGCATGAGGTGGTCACCATGCAGTTGGCAAAGCGGCGGGCAGGTTCAGCCTCTGTTAAGCACCGCAGTGATGTTACGGGAAGTCGCAGAAAATTATTCAGGCAAAAAGGAACGGGCCGAGCCCGGCGGGGCGACATCAAATCCCCTGTGCTCAGGGGTGGGGGCTCTGTTTTCGGGCCCGATCCACGGTCTTATGCCTTCAGCGTTCCCAAAAAGGTCAGAAAACTGGCCCTGAAAATGGCTTTGAGCAGTAAATTAAAAAACAACCAAATTATCGTTTTGGATCGTTTTGACCTGGATCAGGTGAAAACAAAACCGTTTGTCGAGATCCTCAATCGTATCAATGCGCAAAAGCCGCTCATCATTATTCATGAAAAAAATGATATACTGGAGTTGTCCTCCCGAAACGTTCCCGGTGTAAAAGTGATGAGGACCGAAGGACTTAATGTGTACGACATCCTAAAACATGATCGCCTGGTTTTAACTGAATCATCGATTCAGGGCATTGAAGGGAGACTGCAGAAATGATGCCTCATGATATTCTTAAACGGCCTTTGGTCACTGAAAAGTCGGGAATGCAAAAAGAAGAGCTGCGGCAAATTTCTTTTGAGGTTGATCGCAGAGCCAATCGAATCGAAATTAAAAAAGCCGTTGAAGAAGTATTTAGTGTAAACGTGGCCGGCGTTCGGACAATTCAGGTTAAAGGCAAATATAAAAAAAGAGGGCTCATCATCGGCAAACGAAAAGACTGGAAAAAAGCTGTCGTTTCCCTGAAGCCCGGAGAACATATTGATTTTTTTGAAGGTGTATAAGACAGGGAGTTGAACCATGGCCATTAAAAAAGTAAACCCCGTGTCCCCGGGGAGACGATTTCAATCCTATTCTACTTTTGAAGAGATTACACGGGACAAGCCTGAAAAAAGCCTGTTAAAGGTGCTCAAAAAAACCGGAGGGCGAAATGCCCATGGGCGAATAACGAGCAGACATCGCGGCGGAGGGCACAAAAAACATTATCGAATAATCGATTTTAAGCGGGATAAAACCGGAATACCGGCAAAGGTCGCGTCAATTGAGTATGATCCGAATCGAACATCAAGAATCGCCTTGCTCAATTACGCTGATGGTGAGAAGCGATATATCCTTGCGCCTTTGAACATGGCTGTCGGAGATACGATACTCGCCGGAGCAGATGCGGATATCAAGCCGGGAAACGCGATGCCGTTGAGGAATATTCCGCTTGGCACGCATATTCACAATATCGAACTTAAACTCGGCAAAGGCGGTCAGATCGTCCGAAGTGCAGGAACTTTTGCCCAGTTGATGGCCAAAGAAGACCGGCATGCACTGGTGAAGCTTCCCTCTGGTGAGGTACGCATGGTGTTGATCGAATGCAAAGCCACCATCGGAAGACTGGGCAACGTCGTGAACGAAAATATTTCGATCGGTAAGGCCGGGCGCAGCAGGTGGCTTGGGAGACGACCGAAAGTCAGAGGGGTTGCGATGAACCCGGTAGATCACCCAATGGGCGGTGGTGAAGGAAGATCATCAGGGGGGCGACATCCATGCAGTCCATGGGGTATTCCCTCAAAGGGATTCAAAACCAGAAATAAGAGGAAAAGCAATCGATACATTGTGAAGCATCGATCTAAAAAATAGATGCTGAGATTAAAAGCCTGGGATGATGAAGGAGAAGTTATGCCACGATCTTTAAAAAAAGGGCCGTTCGTCGACGAGAAACTGGTCAAAAAAATTGACATTGCCCAAGAAACCAGAAGCAACAAGGTCATCAAAACATGGTCCAGGCGGTCTACTGTTATTCCTGAAATGGTCGGGATCACGCTTGCGGTTCACAATGGAAAGAAATTTATCCCCGTTTTTATTACTGAAGACATGGTGGGGCACAAATTGGGTGAATTTTCGCCTACGCGAACTTTTTACGGCCATGCCGGGGACAAAAAATCCAAAATAAAGAAGTGAAATATTAGAGAAGGATGATCAGTAATGGAGGTTAAAGCAGTCGCCAAATATATTCGCATTTCGCCGCAGAAAGTTCGAATGCTGGTTGATTCGATCAAAGGGAAATCGGTTGAAATCGGGCTTGACAAGGTCACGTTTATGCCTCAAAAGTCCGCCAAAATGCTTGAAAAAGTTATCCGGTCCGCGGTAGCGAATGCCGATCAAAACCATAATATCGATATCGATTCGCTGGTTATTCGAAATATCGTTGTTGATCAGGGGCCGATGTTGAAACGATTTCATGCCAGAGCGCGTGGGCGGGGAACGCGGATTTTAAAACGGACCTCACACATTACCGTAACATTAGCTAAGCAAAATTAATTAAAAGGGGGCTAAACTTGGGGCAAAAAGTAAATCCCATTGGATTGAGACTGGGTATCGTAAAAACGTGGGAATCCCGTTGGTATGCCGGCAAAAAATATGCTGATTATATCTATGAAGATTTTAAGATCAGAGAATTCCTGAAAAAAAAGCTTTTTCATGCCGGAGTATCGAAAATTGAAATTGAAAGATCGGCCAAGCGCGTTAGATTAAGGATCTTTGCATCCAGGCCCGGAATCATTATTGGGAAAAAAGGCTCCGAGATTGCCCAACTGAAAAAAGAGCTTGAAAAAGTTACGACGCAGGAAGTTTTTATTGATATTCAGGAGATCAGGCGGCCGGAAATCGAAGCACAGCTTGTTGCTGAGAATGTTGCCCTTCAGATCGAGAGAAGGGTGGCTTTTCGTCGGGCGATGAAGCGCGGTATTTCTACCGCTATGAGATCGGGCGCTGAAGGAGTGAAAATCATCTGCGCCGGCCGGCTTGGCGGTGCAGAGATGGCGAGAACGGAACAATACCGTGAGGGCCGCGTGCCTCTGCATACCTTGAGGGCCGATATTGATTATGGGTTTACGGAAGCCAAAACCACATACGGCCTAATAGGCGTTAAGGTTTTTATTTTTAAAGGCGAGATACTGAAGAAAGATCTGGTTCAGGTCGAGGGTTGATCATCCATAGGAGACAAGGACGATGTTAAGTCCCAAAAAGGTAAAATTCAGAAAACAACAGAAGGGAAGAATGAAAGGGGTTGCCCGCCGTGGCTGTACCTTAAATTTCGGCGACTTCGGTTTGCAGGCGGTGGAATGTGGAACCATCAGCAACCGACAGATTGAAGCCGCACGTATTGCAATGACCCGGCATGTAAAAAGAGGCGGGAAAATGTGGATACGCATATTCCCTGATAAGCCTGTCACCAAAAAACCTGCTGAAGTCAGAATGGGGAAAGGAAAAGGCGTGCCCGAAGGATGGGTAGCGGTGATTCGGCCGGGAAGAATACTCTATGAGATGGAAGGTATTTCACGGGAATTGGCCATGGAGGCCCTTCGCCTCGCTTCACACAAGCTTTCAGTAAAAACAAAATTTATTGAAAGGAGCGAAGTGATATGAAAGCAAGTGAAATCAGAGAATTGAGCTCCGAAGAAAAAGAGCGGAAACTTAAGGATTTAAAAGAGGCGCTGTTTAATCTTCGCTTTCAAAATGCGGTCGGCCAGATCGAAAATAATCGCAAACTCGTTTCCATTAAACGGGATATTGCCAGAATAAAAACCGTTATCAATGAGACCGCCACGATAAACGCATAGAATGAAACGGAATCGATAAGCCATGAAGGAACGAGGAATTAAAAGACAGGTAGTCGGAACCATCGTCAGCAACAAGATGGATAAAAGCGTAATTGTGCTTGTGGAAAGGATGGTTAAGCATCCCTTGTATCATAAGTTTATCCGGAGAAGGGCTAAATTTGCGGCCCATGATGAAAACAATGCCTGCCATATCGGCGACAAAGTGAGGATAACTGAAAGCAGGCCGATCAGCAAAACAAAGAAATGGCGCGTCAGTGAGATAATTGAAAAGGCGGTTTAATCAGATAGGAAGTGTAGAAGATGATTCAAACAGAAACTAGATTGACTGTAGCGGATAATTCAGGGGCAAAGGTCGTATACTGCATCAAAGTGCTTGGGGGATCCAAAAGGCGATATGCGAGCATCGGGGATATCATAGTGGTTTCCGTAAAAGAGGCAATCCCAAACGCCAAGGTGAAAAAAGGGGATGTTCTGAAGGCTGTCGTGGTTCGGACCAAAAAGGAAATTAAAAGACCTGACGGGTCGTTTATACGATTTGATGACAACTCCGCTGTGTTAATTACCGCCAGCAACGAGCCTGTGGGAACCCGTATATTTGGCCCGGTTGCAAGAGAACTCAGGGCCAAGCGCTTTATGAAAATTGTATCGCTGGCGCCTGAAGTGTTATGATATTGTGCAGGGAATGGAGAAGTGAATCATCATGCTGAATAGATGCCATATTAAAAAAGATGACAAGGTCAAAGTGATCTCCGGAAAAGATAAAGGGAAGATCGGTAAGGTGCTTAAGGTCATCATTAAAAAAAACAGAGTGCTTGTCGAGCATGTTAACATTGTGAAACGCCACACGCGCCCCAGTGTTAAAAATCGGCAGGGAGGGGTTGTCGAAGGTGAAGCGGCTATCCACTGGTCCAATGTGATGTTGATGTGCAACTCATGCATGACCCCGATACGAATCAAAATCAAGCGCCTGGACGAAGGGAAAAATGTCCGTATGTGCGGAAAGTGCAATGAAATTATTGACAGATAGGGCGTTTTGCCGGAGGAAGGAATGTCACAGTTAAAGAAATATTATGAAGAAAAGGTCATCCCTCAACTGATTGAAACGTATCAGTATAAAAATATTATGCAGGTTCCGAAGCTCGAAAAGATCGTAATTAATATGGGTCTGGGTGAAGCGATACATAATATCAAAATACTGGATTCGGCAGTCGAAGAACTGAAAATGATATCCGGTCAAAAACCTGTTATTACCAGGGCCAGAAGATCAATTGCCGCTTTTAAACTCAGAGCGGGGATGCCTATCGGCTGTATGGTTACGCTCAGGCGACAGTTCATGTATGATTTTTTTTATAAGCTTGTGAACGCAGCTTTGCCGCGTGTGCGCGACTTCAGAGGCATTTCCGGAAAAGCCTTTGATGGAAACGGAAACTACTCCCTTGGCGTTCGGGAACAGATTATTTTTCCTGAAGTTAACTATGACAAGATTGATAAAATCAAAGGGCTGAATATTTCTGTTGTCACAACGGCAAAAACAGATGAGGAAGGCAAAGAACTCCTTAAGCTGATGGGAATGCCGTTTAAAAATTAAGACGGCAGAGAGAAAGCAAATCTACAAACCTGCATTATTACTGAACGGATTATAAAAGGAGGACGATTTGGCGAGAAAGGCGCTTAAAATAAAAGCGATTCAAAAACCGAAGTTTAAGGCCAGAGAATATAATCGATGCCCCATATGCGGCAGGCCCAGAGCCTTTATAAGAAAGTTCGGAATTTGCAGAATTTGCTTTAGAACACTTGCTTCGCAAGGCAAACTCCCAGGAGTTGTCAAGTCTAGCTGGTAATGCAAGAGTAGGTAGGCTTCTTAATTAAACAGGTTGTTTGGTTTAACACCATCGACGTTTTGCAGTATCGTAAATTTTAAAAAAGAGTTGCTTTATATCTTTACGGAGAAAAAAATGACAATTAGCGATCCCATTGCGGATATGTTGACGCGGATTCGGAATGCGGGAAAAGCGAAATTCAGCAGCATTGATTTGCCCGGATCCAAAATAAAAACCGAATTGGCTAAAGTCCTGATGGAAGAAGGTTTTATACGAAATTTCAAGTTCATCAAGGATAGCAAGCAGGGAATTTTACGAATTTATTTGAAATATGGCGATAATCAGGGCAGTGCGATCATGGGGTTGAAGCGCGTCAGTAAACCGAGCAGACGGATATATGTAAAGGCTCAGGATATAAAGCCCGTTCTCAATGGATTGGGAATCTCAGTCTTATCCACATCTAAAGGAATTAAAACGGATAAACTCGCCAAAAAAGAGCATGTCGGCGGGGAAATTATCTGTAATATTTGGTAATAAGGGAGCTGTAAATGTCTCGAATAGGCAAAAAGCCGGTCGTTATTCCGGAAAAGACCAAGGTGTCTTATGCTGACAGGGTTTTGACGGTTCAAGGTGAGAAAGGGACTCTCAAAAGATGTATACATCCCGCATTGGAGCTGAAAATAGAAAAGGCTTCTATCCATGTCGTTATCAATGCGGAAGATCGTAAAACACGTGCTTTGCAGGGAATGACGCGGAGTCTGGTGGATAACATGGTCATCGGCGTCAGCAGAGGTTTCGAACGGATTCTTGAAATCAACGGCATTGGTTATCGGGCAGAGGCCAAAACAAACGGCATATTGTTGAACCTCGGATTTTCTCACCCGGTAAATTTTGATCTTCCGGAGGGTATTTCCGTGACGGTGGATAAAAATAATGTCATAAAGCTTTCCGGAATCGATAAGGAAGAACTTGGGCAAGCGGCGGCATCTATTCGTAGGCTCAAACCCCCTGAACCATACAAGGGCAAGGGAATAAAATACGCCGAAGAACATATTCGGAAAAAAGCGGGCAAAACTGGAACCAAGTAGGCAAAGTTTGGATCGGTCCCATTACAGGCTGCACCATAACGGGGAAGTAATCGCATGTCGGCTATAAAAACAAAAAAACAAGCGCGTTTAAAAAGAAAAAAAAGCATTCGCAAACGGTTGAGCGGGACAACTGAAAGGCCCAGACTCTCCGTTTTTCGCAGTTCCAAACACATTTATGCCCAGATTATTGATGATGGGCGTGGGCATACATTGGTTTCCGCTTCAAGCTCGGATGAGCGCGTCAAGGAGTTTATACAATCAGGCGACTCGCCAAAAAAAGTTTCGGTAGCTCAGTTTGTTGGGAAATTGATTGCTGACCGTGCCCAAGAAAAAGGAATAAAGAAAGTCGTGTTTGACCGGAACGGCTTTTTATACCATGGACGCGTGAAAGCCATATCAGACGGTGCCCGCGAAGCCGGATTAGATTTTTAAAAACCTAAATTGATCTTAAGGAGGGATGTCCTTGTTAAACCAGGAAACCAGCGAAAACCAATTTATAGATAAGGTCGTACACATTAATCGCGTCGCAAAGGTCGTTAAAGGCGGACGCCGGTTTAGTTTCAGCGCTATCGTCGTCGTCGGAGACGGAGGCGGCCAGGTGGGTTTTGGCCTTGGGAAGGCAGGGGAAGTGCCGGAAGCAATCCGGAAGGGCGTTGAAAAAGCAAAAAAGAACATGATTAGGGTACCGCTGGTTAACGGGACAATTCCGTGTGAGACAATTGGGAGATTCGGCGCCGGGAGGGTATTGCTGAAGCCGGCTTCAGAAGGAACCGGGCTTATTGCGGGGGGCGCTGTCCGTGCGGTTCTAGAGGCGGTCGGTGTTCAAAACGTTTTGACGAAATGCCTGGGTTCTCACAATCCGCATAACGTCGTTAAAGCAACTATTGGTGGGCTTAAACAACTTGAAAGTATTGAAATGGTCGCCAAAAGACGCGGGGTTCGCCCTGAAGATCTATCATAAGGGAAAACGATAAATGACCAAAAAATTGAAGATTACCCTTGTAAAGAGTATGATCGGAAGACCTGAAAAACACCGTAAAGTATTACGGGGGATGGGGCTGACAAAACTCAATCGAACGGTTTTGCTGGAGGATACGCTGGCGATTCGGGGGATGGTTGAAACCGTATCTCATCTTGTCAAGGCTGAGGAAAAGATCGATGAAGCTCAATGAATTATCGCCGGAAAAAGGCTCTAAAAAATCGAGAAAGCGTGTCGGACGGGGTGTCGGTTCGGGTTTGGGAAAAACCTCCGGAAGAGGATCGAAGGGATACAACAGCCGATCCGGCGGCGGGGTACGGCCCGGGTATGAAGGCGGGCAGATGCCTATTCATCGCCGATTGCCTAAGCGGGGCTTTACCAATATATTTAAAAAGCAGTATGTCGTCATCAATATCGGCGATTTGACGAGATTTGAAAGCGGCGCCGTGGTGGACGAAAAAGCGCTTATCAGCATGGGGTTGGTAAAAGGCAAAAGAGATGGAATTAAGCTTTTGGCCGAGGGCGACATTCAATATCCCTTAACGGTTGAAGTCAACAAGGCAAGCAAAAGCGCTCAGGCTAAAATTGAAGCAGCCGGCGGAAATATAAAGGTTTTATAACATGATCGGCAGCGGTTTCCAGAACATATTCAAAATTCCAGAGCTGAAAAAGCGTATATTTTTTACGCTGGGACTGCTCGTTGTGTATCGAATCGGAGTTCATGTTCCGACTCCCGGCATCGATGCGGTGGCACTGGCTTCCTTTTTTGCAAAGGCTAAAGGAACGCTGCTTGGATTGTTTGATATGTTTTCAGGCGGGGCGCTTGAACGGCTGTCCGTTTTTGCACTCGGTATAATGCCTTACATCAGCGCGTCCATTATTTTACAATTGCTGACCGTGACTGTTCCGCACCTTGAACGCCTTGCCAAAGAAGGCGAGCAGGGGCGAAAGAAAATTACCCAGTATACCCGGTATGGGACTGTTCTGTTAAGCATAATACAGGGCTTTGGAATCAGTGTGGGACTTGAAAACATGGCAGCACCTGGTGGCGCGCCGGTTGTCATCCACCCGGGATGGGAATTCCGGCTGATGACAGTCGTCACGCTGACTGCCGGGACAGCCTTTATCATGTGGCTTGGCGAACAGATTACTGAAAGAGGAATCGGTAATGGGATTTCTTTAATCATATTCAGCGGAATCGTAACGGACCTGCCCAATGCGATAGGAAAAACATATCAACTGTTGACGACTGGAGAAATCGGGGTATTCTTAGTAATTGTGTTGCTGGGTTTTATGGTCGCTTTTGTTGGTTTTATAATTTTTGTAGAACAGGGACAGAGAAAAATACCGATCCAGTACGCAAAGCGTGTGGTCGGCCGGCGCATGTATGGTGGCCAGAGTACGCATCTGCCGCTTAAGATTAATACATCCGGGGTGATTCCCCCGATTTTTGCCTCGTCTATCATTATGTTTCCGGCAACGCTGGCAAGCTTCATCAATGTGCCGTGGATGAAAAATATCGCCGGCGCCATGGTGCCCGGAAACGCTTTCTATGAGCTGCTCTATGTGGCCTTCATTTTTTTCTTCTGTTATTTTTATACAGCGGTCACGTTTAACCCCGCTGATGTAGCGGAAAATTTAAAAAAGCAGGGCGGTTTTATCCCGGGCATCCGGCCGGGGAAGCGGACCGCAGACTATATTGACAAGGTGTTGGTACGGATTACATTAGGCGGTGCACTATATATATCAGCAGTGTGTGTGCTTCCATCAATTTTGATTTCAAAGTTTAACGTCCCGTTTTATTTCGGCGGCACCGCGCTTCTCATCGTTGTCGGTGTGGCTATTGACACAATCGCTCAGATTGAATCTCACATGTTGACCCGTCATTATGAGGGATTCTTAAAAAAGGGCGGCGCCAGAATAAAGGGCCGATATTAAAACATGAATGAACGGTTGTCAGATTGGGCACCGCTTCAATTGATGTTATAAATTAGTGTTTTTATGGAGACCATATGCCTAAAGAAGAGGCAATAAAAGTGGAAGGAACGGTGCTTGAGACTTTGCCCAACGCCATGTTCAAAGTTGAGCTTGAAAACAAACACCGGGTACTTGCCCATATCTCCGGAAAAATGCGGATGCACTTTATCAAAATATTGCCCGGCGATAAGGTTACGGTGGAGCTTTCACCTTATGATCTGACGCGGGGCAGAATTACATACAGGGCCAAATAGCGCTTCCGGCCTAAAAAGGCATGTTATTTTGGGTTTTTGAAATACCCGGCAAAAGTGAGGATTTGTAACGATGAAGGTTAGAGCATCTGTAAAAAAAATATGCAACAAGTGTAAGATCATCCGCAGACACGGAACCGTGAGGGTTATCTGCGAAAATAGAAGACATCATCAGCGGCAGGGATAAACACAAGGAGGATAGGCTTTGGCAAGAATCGCGGGTGTAGATTTGCCCAGGCGTAAGCGGATCGAAATTGGGCTGACTTATATTTATGGTATTGGAAAATCGACGTCCAGGAAAATATTGGACCAGTTGGACATTCAACCGGATACCTCTACGGACGAATTGACCGCCGAGCAGATCAACAGCATACGTAAAGTTATTGACGGCGAATATAAGGTGGAAGGCGACCTTCGGACTCAAGTATCCATGAACATAAAGCGCCTTATGGATTTGGGAGCTTACAGAGGGTTGCGGCATAGAAGATCGCTCCCGGTGCGTGGACAACGGACAAGCACCAACGCCCGAACGCGCAAGGGGCCCAAACGGTCCGCCGTCAAGAAAAAGGGTGCAGCGAAAAAGAAGTAATTAAATAGGAAACCGAGGCTTATTCATGGCAAAAAAAATTCGTACCAAAAAGAAGGAAAAGAAGAGCATCCCGTCTGGTGTTGTGCATATTCAATCGACATTCAATAACACTATCGTTACGGTTACAGATCCTGCCGGAAATGTTGTCGCATGGTCAAGCTCGGGTGTTCAGGGATTCAAAGGCTCTCGTAAAAGTACGCCCTTTGCTGCGCAACTTGCTGCCGAAGATGCTGCTAAAAAGGCAATGGAGCACGGCATGAGAAACGTTGAAGTTTACGTCAAGGGGCCTGGCGCCGGTCGGGAGTCCGCACTGAGATCCCTTCAGTCCGTCGGATTTAACGTGATGATGATTAAAGACGTAACCCCTATTCCGCATAATGGTTGCCGCCCGCCCAAAAGGCGCCGCGTTTAGGCCGGATTTATTTAAAGGAGGATGATTTGGCAAGATATACTGGTTCAGCGTGCCGGATATGCCGCCGGGAGAATTTAAAATTATTTCTCAAAGGTGATCGGTGTTACTCCGATAAATGTGCATTTGACAGGCGAAGCTATTCACCGGGGGAACACGGTCAGCGGCGTGGAAGAAAGCTGTCGGATTATGGAATTCAGCTTCGGGAGAAGCAAAAAGTCAAACGCATGTATGGTCTTTCTGAAAAACAGTTCAGCCTTTTTTTCAAGCGGGCAGATAAACAAAGGGGGGTGACTGGAACCAACCTTTTGGTCATGCTTGAGCGACGGCTGGACAATGTCATTTATCGCTTGGGGTTCGCCAACAGCAGAACGCAGGGGCGGCATTTTGTTCTGCATAAACATTTTCTGATCAATGGCAAATCAGTAAATATTCCTTCATATCTCATTAAGATCGGAGATATTATTACGGTTCGTGATAAAAGCAAAACGGTACAGGCAATTGGCGATTCTTTGGATATCGTTGCGCGAAGAGGCGTCCCCCAATGGCTTGAACTTGAAAAAGACCAGAAACGGGGAGTCGTGAAAAGTTATCCTGCACGGGAAGAGTTAACCATGCCGATTCAGGAACAATTAATCGTCGAGTTGTATTCAAAGTAGTCGAAAACGGATATTTTTCCGATACGGCAACCCATACGATGCCCGGGTGGATGCTTTAAATTAGGTGGAGAAGAAGAATATGTCAACAAATGAACTTATGTACATGAACTGGCAGGAAATGATCAGGCCCGAAAAGGTGCAGGTGTCGAGTACGCCCTTTTATGGAAAGTTCGTTTGTGAGCCCCTTGAACGAGGGTTCGGAATAACCATTGGGAATTCCTTGCGAAGAATTATCCTGTCGTCTTTGTACGGGGCGGCCATTGTATCTGTCAAGTTCGATGACGTGATGCATGAATTTACCACAATTCCCGGTGTTTTGGAGGATGTTTCTGAAATTATTCTGAACCTGAAAGAGGTTCGGTTTAAAGTCAGCGACCCAGAGCCAAAGGAGGTGTTCATTAACGCAAAAGGGGAAAAGAAAATCACTGCCGGAGACATCGTCAGCGGGGATGGGAGATGCCATATCTTGAACCCGAATTTGCACATTGCCACCATTACCGACGAGAAATGCGCCCTAAAAGCAAGGATGACCGTAAAAGTCGGCAAGGGCTATGCACTTGGCGAAAACAATAAGGATGAGGACGCCCCTGTTGGCACGATACCCATTGATTCCGTTTTTTCTCCCATTAAACGGGTGATCTATGTCGTTGGCAATGCCAGGGTCGGCCAACGGACAGATTATGATAAACTGACTCTTGAAGTCTGGACGGACGGCAGCATTCGACCGGAAGATGCGGTTGCATATTCGGCCAAAATACTAAAAGAACAGTTGAGCATCTTTATTAATTTTGATGAGGAACTTGAACCGGAACCTGAAAAAAGGATTGAAGAAGAGGATAAGCCCCGGTTCAACGAAAATTTATATCGGAGCGTAGAGGAACTTGAGTTGTCCGTTAGAAGCGCCAATTGTCTGAAGAATGCGGAAATACACAAAATTTATCAATTGGTCAGCAAAAGCGAAGCGGAAATGCTGAAAACCAAAAATTTCGGGCGCAAGTCCTTAAATGAAATAAAAGATGTTTTAAGCGACATGGGGCTGTCGCTTGGAATGAAGCTCGATGGTTTTGAATATCCCGAGGAAGAAGTTGAGGAAGGAGAATAGTCGATTCTATGAGACACCGAAAAGCCGGATTAAAATTAAATCGGACATCAAGTCATCGGGAAGCCATGTTCAAGAACATGGTGACCTCGCTGTTCAAATATGATCGGATACGTACGACCGACGTAAAAGCAAAAGAACTCAGACGATGGGCGGACAACCTGGTTACCTTGGCCAAACGCGGGGACCTTCACGCCAGACGTCAGGCCTTGGCCATCATCAGGGAACAACCTGTTGTTCACAAGTTGTTCGCCGAAGCCGGCGAACGATTCGGAAACATTGAGGGTGGTTATACGCGGATTGTAAAGCTGGGAAGACGGCCGGGCGATGCAGCCCCGATCTCCCTCATCGAATTGGTCGCGATCCAGAAAGAAACGGGGAAGAAAAAGAAGAAAGATAAAAAGACCGATCGCCCGAAAAAGACGGCTGTTTTGGAATCGCCAAAGGCCAACGTCCGGGAGTCAAAATCCGAAACGGACATAAAAAAAGCATTGCCAGACCCAACACAGGCGATTGCCGAAGATAAAATTTCTCAGGATAAGGCGGTTGAAGAAATAACGAAAACTGAAGCAGGAGAATAACGGCGGCTTAGCGTAAGGCCCACCATAAGCAGGGCCAAGATAGCTCTTAACGTAAGATAAAAAGCTCGGCTTTTACAGCCGGGCTTTTTTATAC
>CAYTSY010000090.1:0-14448 GCA_964440555.1 uncultured Desulfobacteraceae bacterium | reverse complement strand
CCGTGGGTCCGCTGGTGATGAGCGGCTATTGGAACAAGCCGGAAATGACCGATAACACCATTGTGGACGGCGTTCTCCATACCGGCGATCTGGGATATTACGATGAAGAGGGATATTTTTACATCGTGGACCGGGCCAAGGACATGTACCGAAGCGGCGGAGAGAATGTGTATCCGGCTGAAATCGAAAAAATCCTCTATAATCATCCGGATATCGAAAATGTGGCCATCATCGGCGTGGCGGATGAAAAATGGGGGGAAACCGGCAAGGCCTTTGTCGTACCGAAAAAAGACAAAACCGTGACGATCGAGGATATCCATAAATTTTTAGACGGCAAAGCCGCCCGATACAAATGGCCCCGGCATATGGAAATCATCGACGCCCTGCCCCTGACCGCCACCGGTAAAATCAGGAAAGCGGAACTTAAAAAGCAGCACGGCGTTAAGTTATCAGGATAGAGGCGATGGGCTATCGCCTCACAAACGGAGTTTTTTATGAAAAATCGTATCACGAAACTTCTCGGAACCCGATATCCCCTGATGTTGGGTCCCATGCGGATGATCACGATGGGGGAAATGGCGGCCGCCGTATCCGGCAGCGGCGGTTTTGGTCAGATTGCGGCATCCGGGGCTTCCGCGGAAGTGCTGCGGGAAGAAATCCGGAAAGCCCGGGCCCTTACGGATAAGCCCTTCGGCTTGAACGTCCCCATCCATCGGGAAAATGCTTTCGAGGCCCTGGAAATCGCCATTGACATGGGTATTCAAACCGTCACCACTTCCGGCGGAAATCCGGCAAAGGTAATCGACATGATCAAAAAAGCAGGGCTTAAGGTGCTCCACAAAGTATCAACCGTCAAAATGGCCTTAAAAGCCCAGGAAGCCGGGGTGGACGGCGTCATTGCCACCGGGTTTGAGGCCGGGGGGCATGTGGGGCGGGAAAATATCACCACTTTCTGCCTGGTCCCCCAGTTGGTCGATGCCTTGGACATCCCGGTCGTGGCTGCGGGCGGGATCGCCGATGGCCGGGGCCTGCTCGCAGCCTTTGCGCTGGGGGCCGAAGGGATCGAAGTGGGCACCCGGTTTGTCTGTACTCTGGAGTGCGGCACTCCGGACTGGTACAAGCAGGCGATTTTGCGGTCCGAAGACGCCTCCACCGTGGTGTTGGGAAAAGACGTGATGCCGATCCGGGTGCTGAAAAACAAAAAGGCGATTGCCGTGGCTGATCCTGACAAGGCCCGGGAAGACGAAAAAATGCGTGCCGGAGGCGAAGACGCCTACGTGGGCGGAGATTCAGACGAGGCCATCATGCCGGCCGGACAGGCGGCGAGTCTGATCAAAGACGTTAAACGGATTATGGATGTTTTCCCGGACATGATGGACCAGACAAAACAAACCTTATCAAAATTAAACCTGTTTTTTAAAGAATAAGTAACTGTTTAGAGCTTTGAAAAATGATCTCTCTTTTTTCGTACCCGTACACGTAAACGAAAAACGGAGAACGTGAACGTGTACGGGTACGAAGGAAAAGGCGGCGTAATTTTACATTGAGGAGAGAAACATATGAACTGGGAACATGTACTGCTGGATAAAACAGACCATATCGGATGGGTCACCCTGAATCGTCCGGAGAAGATGAACGCTTTCGGCGGCCGGATGCGCCAGGAAATCGCCGAGGTCATCGATGACGTCTGTGCAGATCCGGAAGTCCGGGTCATTGTGATCACCGGGGCCGGAAAAGCCTTTTGCGTGGGGGGAGACGTCACGGAATTTGTCTCCGGAGAAACCAAAGCCCTCACTGAAACCGCTCCCAGTGAAAGACCGGCCATGTCGAAAATCGTTCTGGCGTTAAACCGCGTTGAAAAACCGGTGATCGCCGCGGTCAACGGCGTGGCGGCCGGCGGCGGCGTCAACCTGGCATTGGCCTGCGACATTCGGATCGCCAGCGAAAAGGCCAGATTCGGCCAGGTATTCACCCGGCGGGGCGTACACCCGGACTGGGGCGGGATCTACTTTCTCCCCCGTCTGGTGGGCTATGCCAAAGCCTGTGAACTGATTTTTTCCGGAGACGTCATTGACGCGAAGGAAGCCCTTGCCCTTGGAATGGTCAACAAGCTCGTCCCCCATGAAGAACTGATGGATGCAACCGCGCAGATGGCCAAAAGAATCGCCGGCAACGCACCCATACCGATCGCATTTGCCAAACGCGGGTTGCAGAATTTTTGCAAATGGGATCTGGCTCAAGCCCTGGATTATGAATCCTTCGTGCTTGGCGTGACCATGAAAACAGAGGATATTAAAGAAGGATTTACGGCGTTTCTGGAAAAAAGAGAGCCTCAATTTAAAGGACGATAGCTTTTGATGGCTTGGTAAAAAGTTCTATTTTCACCACGAAGTTCACGAAGAGCACGAAGGAGAATAAGAATATATATTAAATCAGTTTCGTGTACTTCGTGTTCTTCGTGGTTTCTAAAAATTGATACATAAAAGCGGCTTTTTGCCGGATCATCGACTTATAGAAGGAATCGGTTGTCTATGAATGCAAAATGGACCCCGCTGATTGAAAACATGAAAAAAGGGTCGATCGTCGCCCTGTCCCGGTTGATTACATGGGTTGAAAACAGGGAAACCGGATGGATGGATGCCATGAAAGAAATCTATTCGGATACGGGAAAAGCGCGTTTGATCGGCATCACCGGGTCACCGGGGGCGGGAAAAAGCACGCTGACCAATAAAATGACGCGGGTTCTCGTGGATAAAGGCTTCAAGGTCGGCGTCATCGCCGTGGACCCGTCCAGTCCGTTTTCCGGGGGCGCAATCCTCGGAGACCGCATACGAATGAACGACATCACGGACCTGGAAAGCGTATTTGTCCGGTCCATGGCAACCCGGGGCGCATTGGGGGGCCTGAATCAGTCTGCCCGGGATGTGGCCAAAATCATGGATGCCTTCGGCAAGGACTATATTCTCATTGAAACCGTGGGGGTAGGCCAGGACGAGGTGGAAGTGGTCAAAGCCGCAGATGTCGTGCTCGTGGTCTGCGTTCCCGGCCAAGGGGACGCCATTCAGGCCATCAAAGCCGGGATTATGGAAATTGCGGATATTTTTGTCGTCAACAAGGCGGACCGGGACGGCGCGGACCAGTTGGCCATGGACATCGAATCCATGCTTGAACTTGATGACGACCTGGGCAAATCAAAACCGCCCATCATCCGGACCATCGCCGTCAAGGGAGAAGGCGTTGCCGAACTGGTGGATAAAACCCTTGCATTCGTCGGGGGGCGTGAGAACCGGCCCCGGTGGAACGCAGAGCGCATCCGCGTGGAACTGCTCGGACTGGTGGAAAAACAGATTATGGAACGAATCAAAAAAAGCTGGGAAAAAAATGGCAGGCTGGACAGGGCCGTAAACCAGATTCTCAACCAGGAAAAGGATCCCTACTCCGTTGTTCAGGAGATCATGGAGGAGATGTGATCAGTGATCAGTGATCAGTGATCAGTGATGAGTGATGAGTGATGAGTCAATAAATAAAGATATTGGCAAAGGGAAACAGGCAAATGGCAAACATCAAACCCGTTGAATTGACAAAAAGACTGGCGGAATTCATCGTCGATACCCCGGTGTCGGCTATCCCGGAAGCGGTTTTCGACCATGCCAAGGTGGCGCTGATGGACTGGCTCGGCGTGACCATGGCCGGCAAGGATGACCCCCTGGTGACCAAATTGCTTCATTACGCCGACCTCATGGGAGGACGGGATCAATGCGTCATCATCGGTCACAACCTGAAAAAAAGCATTTGCCAGGCAGCGCTGATAAACGGCTCTGCCGGTCATGCCCTGGATTACGACGACTCCATGATCCCCTTTCTGGGACATCCGTCCGTGACTCTTTTTCCGGGTATTCTGGCTCTTTCCGAGTGGAAAAAATCAGGCGGACCGGATCTGCTGGCGGCCTATGTGATCGGGCTGAGAACCGGGGTTGCCGTTGCCGCCTGCGCCGGTGTGGAACACTACCTCTCCGGATATCACGGAACCGCCACCATGGGAACATTTGCTTCTGCTGCGGCCTGTTCCAGACTGCTGGGGCTTACGCAGGCCCAGACGGTCTATGCCCTGGGAATCGCGGGCACCCAGGCCGGTGGGTTGAAACGGGTGTTCGGCACCATGTGCAAACCGTTTCACGCCGGTCATGCTTCGGAGGTTGGCGTGACGGCCGCCATTTTGGCAGCGGATGGTTTTACCTCGGCGGAAGATATTCTAGAAGGGCCCGGGGGCTTTTTCCAGGCCATGAAGGGATCGCCCGATGAGGAAGCGCTAAAGAGCCTCGGTCAGACATGGGTCATCGAAAATCTGGCCCAGAAATACCATGCCTCCTGCCATGCCACCCACAGCCCCATTGAAGCGGCCTTGGCCATTGTCAAACAAGAGAAAATCGCCCTTGAAGACATCCGCGCTATTGAGGTGAACGTGTCGGAAACCGCCCTGAGCGCCGCGTTCAGAAATGATGCCCATACCGGGCTGGAAGGAAAATTTTCCATCCCTTACTGTGTGGCAAACGCTTTACTGCGCGGCAGCACGGGGCTTCAGGCGTTTACGGATGAAAAGGTCAACGCTAAAGACGTAAAACAATTGATGGCTAAAATATCCACCCGACTGAATCCGGAAATCAAGGCATTGGATGCAAAAGTTGAAATGGAGACGGTTGGAGGAAATAAATTCGACGCCTATTCGGATATTTTTAAGGAGATACCGGAACTCTCTGTAAAGCAGGAAAAAATAAGGGCTAAATGTTTTGACCTCTGCGACCCGGTTATCGGAAAGGAAAAGACAGACAGGCTGATCCGGACGATAACGTCGCTTGAAGAGACCGATAGTTTGAATGATTTATTCAAGCTGTTGATGTCGTAAAGGGATTTAAGAGGGAGAAGTGCGATGCAAGACCAGGTATTGATCACGGATATCCAGAAATTCGCCGTAAACGACGGCCCGGGCTTCAGGACAAATGTCTTCCTCAAGGGATGCCCGATGAAATGCCTGTGGTGCCACAATCCGGAGACCATCGCGCACTATCCTGAACTCTACTGGAAAAACAGGATGTGCCATCAATGCGGCGCCTGCCTTGACGCATGTCCCCACAATGCGATTAATCCGCCCATTTCGCCGGAAGAAAGTCAAAATGAAAGCGTTTCCTACCATAAGATCATCCGGGAGCGCTGCGACCGATGCATGAAGTGCATTGACGCCTGCCCGTACAATGCCCTGGCGGTCGTGGGAAAGCCCATGTCCGTAGAAGAAATTATCGATGAAGTGGAAAAAGACAAGCCGTTTTATGACAACTCGGGCGGTGGCATGACGCTTAGCGGCGGGGAACCTACGGCCCATGCGGATTTTTCCTTGAAATTGCTTCAGGAAGCAAAAAAAAGAGCTATCCATACCTGCATCGACACCAATGGATTCTGCGACTGGAAAATACTGGAAAAGCTGATCCCCTATGTGGATGTCGTGCTCTACGATTTAAAGCATATGGATCCTGAAGCTCACAAACAGGCAACCGGCGTGACCAATGAAGTTGTCTTGAGGAACCTGGAACTGCTGGCGAAAACGGGAAAGGAGATCTGGGTGCGGATACCCGTTATTCCAGGATTTAATGACGGTATGGATTTTCATGAAAAGGCGTCTAAATATATTGCCGGTCTTGAAGGAAAGATAACCCGGGTCGATCTGATTCCCTTTCACAATTACTGCCAGGATAAATACAACTGGCTGGGGTTGGACTGGCCGTTAAAAAATGAAGACGGCATTGAACCGTCTTTTCTCGAAATCCCGGCGGATTTGTATCGGGAAAAAGGACTGCTGACCACCATCGGCGGTTCAGGATTTGAAACATAATTTCCGGGGTGGTTTAAACGACTTATTCCAAGTTGCATTCAAAATGATACCGAGGCGGCAAGGAGAAGGCGACGCAGGTGTACGTTGGTTGTACATCGATGAGCCGCCGACGCAGCCAACGAAGGTAGCGTTTGAATGCGACTTGGGATTAAACACAAAACCCATAAGGGAGGTCCATATCATGTCCAGACGAGATAAATGGAAAGAGGTCAGAGACAGCATCACCATCTCCAAGGGAGAAATGGGGAAAACGGTTGAGGAACGGGAGACCATGCCGGCCAAGGCCTGCGGTTTCTGTAAAAACTTTTTTGAAAATGCCTATAACGCCGATGGCCGCGGTTCCTGTAAGATCCTGAAAATGGGATCCAACATCAAATCCGATCCGCCGGTATTCGTAAAGGAAGGCGATACGGGGTTGATCTCCTACATCAACGCCAATGCACAATACTGTACGTATTACGACCGGATGGAGCTGATCGATACGGATCTGGGCGAAATCACGGACCCGTCGTACCGCCGGTCCCATCGGATTATGGAAAAGAAATGAGAAGGCTGAAGGCTGAAGGTGAAAGGTAGAAAATCGTTAAATATCCCGATTCCCGCTGCAAGATGCTTTTTCACTCTTCACTGTTCACTCATCACTGTTCACTATTCCTAAAGAGGCCCCATGGATCTGACATGCCATAAATGCGGATTTACATCCGACCACGTCGAATTCCGGTATTTATGCAAATCCGGCTGACCGGCCTGCGGAGAGGCGGATCTCCGCGTCTGTCCCAGGTGTGGGACGGAGACGTTGTTTTCGAGGGCGGAGGCTTTGGAAAACGAAGACGACCAGATGAAGGAACTTTCCAAACGTCTGGCCGCCATTTCAAAAGAGCAGGGCCCGGTCCGCCTCAAAGAGGCCAGAGTCATCATCACAAAGCTGCGCAGCATGAACATGCGTTGGAATATCCCGCAGCTTAATGAGTTCCTGACGCAACGCCAGCGTGATTTATTCTTTTAGCACATGGATTAAAAAAGGAGAAGCATGAGCCATATTGAAACCAGTTTAGCCGTACCCAAACCCGAGGAGTACTTTTTTTTGCCGGAACATGTTGTCGAAAACCTGGAAAGAATCAAGTTGCTGGCCAAAAGACACCCCTTGAACATCCTTGTCACCGGAAAGCAGGGCTGCGGGAAATCAACGATGGTAAGACAGTTTGCGGCCCGGAACAACAGGCCCATGGCCGTCTTTCAGATCGGGATCTTGTCCGAACCCGGCCAGTTGTTCGGGGAATACCGGCTCAAGGACGGAGAGACATACTACCAGAAATTTCTTTTTCCGCAGGCCATCCAGACGCCGGGATGCGTCATCCATCTGGAAGAAATCAACCGCCCTGAAAACCCGAAGGCCCTGAACATGCTGTTCTCCGTTCTTTCGGAAGACCGCCAGGTATGGATGGATGAACTGGGATTGATCAAAGTGGCTGATGAAGTGGTTTTTTTCGCCACACTTAATGAAGGAGAAGAATTCGTCGGAACCGAAATGCTGGACGCGGCACTGCGGGACAGGTTCTATGTCACCATGCTGGATTACCTCCCCTCAGATGTTGAAACCCGCGTGCTTCATCTAAAAACGGGAATCTCCGAGGCCGATGCCTTGACCATCGTCAATATCGCCAACAAACTCCGGAACAACACCCAGGAACCGATGGTGGTGTCTACGCGCCACACGCTGATGATCGCCGAAATGACGGCGGTCGGGGCCTCCACCCGGGACGCTTTCATCAACAGTCTCCAGCTCAGCCGCGACATCATCGAGTCCGTGCTTCTGTCCCTTCATGTGGAGCTGGGGATGACCTCAACTGGTGGCAGAAATAATTATAAAGTCTATTAGGCTATTCACATGACCACGGGCATTTCTGAATTCTGGCGGAAAAATACTTCCGCAAGCGAGGCCACGGAATTGGCCAATGTGCTGCGGGCGCTTCGGAAGGTCGCCGGTCATCTGGGGCAAAACGTCGGCATCATCGAGTATGCCGGCATGTCGCGATCCGGCGTTTCGGGCATTATTCTGGACCCGGAAATGGTTATGGGGGAATATCCGGTTCCATTTTCCAGAATGGATGAACTGGTGGGCCTGATCACACGGGAGGCGCTTCACCGCATCGAGTGGAGCGAACATGTCTGGACCCTTTTGGAGCCTGTTTTCAAGCCGATGAATGCCCTGCCCCTCATCGCTTTCCAGAAGATCGTCCGTTTTGGTGAAAGTATTTACGTGGATCAAGCGGCGGACAGGAAAATATTTGGTTTGTATGTGCATCAGGTCCGGCAAAAGGCGATCCGGGAATCCTTGCGGCTGATGACCCAAAAAAGCCCGTCCTTGGATGAATTGATCTACCTGTGGTGGGCCGGGCAACCCAGCGGCATTGTTCATGAATCTTTAAGACCCGAATACAGCCGGGCTTTGGGAGTGCTGGAAGAACTATCCCTGAATCTCCACAATGTCTGCCGGATGGAAAAAGGCGTCACAGTCCGTTGCGAAAAACGGGCGGAGCTTTATTTTGAAACCTTCCAGTCTATCAGGAATGTGGCCGCGACTCTTCCCATCGTCGACAAAAGGCTTTATTGGTATACTTCTTCCGATGCACCGGCGGCTGAAAAATCCGGAGCGGAAAAATCCTCTGGGAAATTTGCACCATCGCTTTCTCCGCAAATCCTTCATGATATTGAATTGCAGCTTGCCGGAAATTCCATAGACATGACGCCGATCATCCGCTCCGTCGTTGGGTTTGAGGATGAGTCGGTAATCCCCACGTCGCGCTGGGATTTTTCGATCAGCGCACATCCGCTGATCGACCGGCGGATTGTTTCCAGGCTCAAGGTGATTTTTCAAAATTACGCGGGCCAGAATAAAGTGGTCAGCCGCGGACTTGCAAGCGGGAAAATAGACCCCCGGCGCCTTTACCGGGCCCCGATGACCGGCCGGTGTTTCCAGCAGGAGGAGCATCATCCGAATCTTGACTGGAACGTGGCATTGCTCATGGATGCCAGCGGGTCCATGCGGGGAAACAAATGGCGCATGGTGGAAAACACGGTGGCCAACATCCACAAAGCGCTGACCGGATTTCAGAACCATCTCCAGGCCTTTGCGTATTTTGAAAAAGACGGGATATTGATGATCTCCCATCTCATCAAAAACAATCACATCCAATCGGTTCCCCCGAGCGGTCTGACCGCATCCGGGCAGGCGATCATCGCAGCGGCTTATCTGATGCCCAAAATAAGAAAGCGCAACATCCTGATTCATGTCACGGACGGCGAATCCAATCTGGGATGCGACGTGCGTCATGCGATCGATTACTGCCGCAAGGAACATATTGATCTGATCACCTTGGGATGCGGGTATAAAGACCGGGAAGCGATGATTCGTCAATACGGCAAATCCATCCAGTTCCTGGACCATTTCGGCCAGTTGACCCAGGCCATGGAACGCCTTTTGAAATGGACGTTTATTTACGGCAAAAGGCCCCATGTTCATGAGGCCGTATTCAGCCATTTGATTTCTCAAAAAAAAGAACCTGCAAAAGGAAACAGGTGATGACCGTCACGGTTCGCATCCCCGGTTCTCTGGCCGGTTGGTTTAACGGCGACGACGAAGTAGCCTGTCAGGGCAAAACCGTCAGGGAGTGTTTTCGTGCAATCCAGGAAAAACACCCCGGGTTCCAGGAGCGGATTTTCGATGCCCGGGGCAATATCGGCCTGGTTCTGATCTTTGTAAACGGCGAAAATATCAAAAACCTTGCAGGTGTGGACACACCGGTATTGGACGGGGATGAAATCGGCATCATTCCCCTTGCCGCCGGAGGATAATCCCCATGATCATCGACAATCCGGATTCCCACTTCATCTTTGTCTATCACCCGTTTGTCCTGATGGGAAAGCGCTACACCGTTTATCAGGGCCGGGAATTGACCAATGCCGAAGTGCTTGAATACTGGGGAAAATGGATCATTCTGGGAGACAGGGCCCGGCTGGACGAACTGGCTGAAAAACTCGACCCGTATGTGGAAGAAAAAAAAATTCCCTGCATCAAATACGACCGGAATCCGTCTTCAAACCTGGGCGTTGGCGAATGCGTGTTCATGGTTTACTGCGACAGGCGGGAGCGCGAAAAGGTATGGGACATCCTTGCACAATTCGGCGTCAAACTCAAGGCATGGGTAACGGAAAGAGAAACCATGGACCTGTGGATGCCGGGAAAGCCGCTGCTTGAACGTTGGATGGAATCACGGGGATTTGACGACGCGTCAAAGGAGATGATCCGAAAAGACGCCGAAGACCGGATGTCGAACGTATTTGACAATCCCGAGGCCGTATTTACCGGGTGGGAGCAGTGATCTCTTCCCCGTTTATCCGAGCCCATATCTGCGATATCGCCAGATACGCCGGCGAATCATCGGGCAGTTCCAGCAAAGGGCGTGCGTTAAGATCAAACCGGGTCACATTCTGATCCTCGGGGATATATCCGAAAAGGTCAAGGCCGGTTTTTACAATATACTGCTCAAGCTCGGCTTCCTGACCCCGGACCCGGTTTAAAACAAGTCCCATCTTCTTATATTTAAACGTCTTTTGGTGGGACAAAATAACATCCTTGATAATAGTCGCCGTTTGGAGCCCTCTGTTGGAGATGTCGGAGATGATGATCGGCATATCCACGCTCTTCATGACCTGGCGGCTGATCTGCTCTACGCCGGCCTCTCCGTCGATGATAATGGTATCATAATTTTGGGCCAGGGTTTCAATGCCGCTTCTTAAGAAGTCATTCACCGGGCAATAGCAACCCAGGGATTCAGGTCTTCCCATCACCAGAAAACTGAATCGGTTTGCTTCAATAAGCGCTTCAAACAGCATATAATCCAAGGACCGGGCCAGGTTCTCCTTTTCGGTTTTGCCGGCGGCGCGCGCTTCGCTGATGATTTTTTCCCGAATATCGTTCACGGTTTTCTCCGGGCGGATCCCCAGTACCATGGATAAGTTCATTGTGGGATCCGCGTCGATCAGCAACAACCGTTTTTTTTCATGGGCGAGGATATATTTCGCCATCAGCCCGACCAGCGCCGTTTTTCCGGAGCCGCCTTTTCCGCATACGGCGATGAGAATTTTTCCGCCCGCGTTTTTTTCCATGAATCTTGTGCTCCTCTCACCGGGCACTGTCCGTCACCTCTTCTTTTCCAAATGAAATGACGCGGTCCCCTTTTCTGATTTTGATCACATCCCGGATATTATCGCAGACCACCTGTTCCGAACAGGTTCCGCAATCCTGTTCCTGCGTGCACTCGTATTCGCCATCTGCGCCGAGTGAAAACTTTTCAAGCTTTCTCGTTTTGGCGCGCGCTCCATCGATGATCGTATCCAGTGTTTCAATATCCGCTTTCGCACTGGTCGCAAAACAGATCTCACACCTGACAATATTTTCACAGTTTTGTTTTAAGGCCAGGATCAGTCTTTCCCCAGGCATTTGCTGTGAAAGCGCCTTCGACGCCGCATGCTGGCTGACCCGCGCCCATATCAGGTTCGGGACGCTCCGGATCATGTATCCCTCAACCTGGGCCGCACCGTGGGCGATTCTGTCCATCGCAGAAGCGGTCCTGTCAATGATCACCGTGGCCTGATCAGACACTTCTCCCGCAGATTGCCCTTTTATGCCGGCGATAATGATCTGCGAAAAAGGCAGGCGTTCTTCCCGGGTTTCCAAAACATCCGGCCCGACAAGGGTAATGCGTCCGTCGCAGACAAGATCTGCGTCATACGTCGCCAATGCCGCGCAGCAGGACCCCACCGAAGGATGGCCCAGCTCGATATGGGTATCTTCCTTTAAGATAATGCCGGCGGAACCTCTATCGGTTACGGGAGCTTCATGTAGAAGTGCATCATGATTTTTTGCCCCAAGAACTTCAAATATCCGGGCCTGGTCTGTTTTTCTTTTGTCTTCAAACCAGTTTCTGATTTCTGCAATGGTATCGTCGAATATATCCATAACGCCTCTGTGGTTTTAGAGTGGCCAAACAATGCGGTTGTCCTACCCTCCCAAAATCGCAGTGCAATGTCAAACATTTTAACGGTACTGCCGGCAGCTGTTATTAACGATTGTTATTTTCATGCCGATGCGGTATTTTTTCTGATAAATATTCCCATACTTTTCCGATGAAAGGAGGATATCTTATGCCCCGATATAACGGCATTAACCATTTGGCCATGGCTACGGGAAACATGGACGAGACCATCCGATTCTGGAGGGATCTCATAGGACTCCGCCTGGTGGCCGGCTTGGGAAAAGCCAAATACCGGCATTATTTTTTTGAAATTTCCGAGAACGATTTGCTGGCATTTTTTGAATGGCCGGATATTGAACCGGTCCCTAAAAAGACTCATGGCCGGCCGGTAAAAGGTCCTTTTATTTTTGATCATATTTCCTTTGGCGTGGAAAAGGAAGATGATCTCTGGGAACTGGCCGCCAAACTCGAAGCTGCCGGTTTCGGGGTGTCTGATGTCATTGACCACGGGTTCATCCATTCCATTTACACCCATGATCCAAACGGCATCCCCATTGAATTTTCCTGCAACGTTGCCGGGATCGATATCCGGAAAAATCCGAAAATGGCCGATGAGGCGCCTTCATCCATCACTCTGGAAGGGGCGGACGCTCAACCCGGAAAATGGCCGCCCCCCGGCCCCCCGGTTCCGGCGGGCGAACGCATGGTCTATTTGGGGGCCGGCAGCGAATTGTTTCACGGAAAAAAATGACGGCTCCTTAACACCCGATCCGGGCAAAAGCGGATTTTATGTTTTTTACAGTATATCAGACCCTGGATTCGCACTCATCATGATGACCACAGTATAAAAAAGAATCCGTGTCCATTCGCAAATGGTATTTTTGCCATGACTTTTGAGGAAAAAAGATTTTCAAGGAGGATACCATGGAAACCATTTCAGGCGGCGCCCTGGCTGCAAAAATGCTCAAAGCACAGGGAGTGGAATATGTTTTCGGGCTGATCGGAGGCCATATCTATCCGCTCTTCGATGCCTGTGAAAAAGAAGGAATCCGGGTGGTTGACGTTCGTCACGAGGCGGCTGCGGCTCATATGGCGGAAGGCATGGCCTTGGCCACCGGAAAAATCGGGGTATGTTTCGTTACCGCAGGGCCCGGGTTTACCAATGCGATTACGGGAATCGCCAATGCCAAAGCCGCGGGAAGCCCGATCTTGTGCATTTCCGGGAAAAGCGGTATTTCCGAATTCGACACCGGCGCCCTCCAGGACATGGAGCAGGTGGGTATCGTCAACCCCCTGGTCAAATATGCGAAAACCATTTATCAGACACAAAGAATTCCGGAATACATGGGGGCGGCCTTTCGGCATGCGTTGAGCGGGCGGCCGGGTCCGGTGTATCTGGAGATCCCCATGGACGTGCTCTATGCCCGGGTCGATGCCTCCGCCGCAACGATTCCCCGGAATTATCTTCCGGGGTCACGGCCTGCAGCAGACCCGGAGCATCTCCAACAGGCACTGGATCTTCTCAAGTCCGCCCAAAGACCGGTCATTCTGGCAGGCGGCGGCGTCTTCTGGTCCGGCGCTCACGAGGATCTCAGGGTTTTTGTCGAAAAATCCGGGATACCGGTGTTTACCCGAAACGCCGGACGCGGGGTGATACCCGACAACCATCCGCTCTGTTTCGGTCCGTTTGCCAGGACCGGGCTGTACAAAGCCGACGTGGCGCTGGTGATCGGCACCCAGTTTACCTATACTCTCGGCGCACGGAGCCTGCCCTTGGGGCTCAAGATCATCCGTGTGGACATCGACGCGACTGCGATCGGTCATAACCGGGATATCGACGTGGGGATCGTGGGCGACGCCGGACAGGTCATCCGCCAACTGGCCGACGGCATTCAAAAACGATCCTACGATGACTGGGTCGAAGTCTTGAAAAAATCTGAAACAGACCGCCAGGAGAGGATCCGCCCTCTGATCGAATCGGATCGGATTCCGATGCACCCGCTCCGGCTGTGTCATGAGATGAAACGCTTTATCGACGAAAAAACGATCGTCAGCATCGACGGCGGAGACATATCGGTCTTCGGGGCCCAGGGGCTTCCGGCATTTGGCCCGGGAACTCAGATGGCCAACGGCTCCACAAGCTTCGGGTGTCTGGGCGTCGGTCTTCCTTTCGCCGTTGCCGCCAAACTGGCAAAACCGGATTACAAAGTATTGCATCTCACCGGGGACGGCAGTTTCGGCCTTAACGCCATGGAATTCGACACGGCGATCCGGCACAACCTTCCCATCGTCTGCGTCATCGGCAACGACGCCTGCTGGGGCATGATCAAACACAACATGGCCAAATTCTACGGACCGGGCAAGATCCTGGGATGCGATCTGCCCAACGTGCATTATGAAAAAATCGTGGAAGCCATGGGCGGATATGGCGAATGGGTCGAGACGCCCGATGGCGTGGCGCCGGCTCTGGAACGGGCCTTTGCATCCGGAAAACCGGCCTGCATCAATGTGCCGGTGGACCCGACA
>CAYTSY010000089.1:6929-14722 GCA_964440555.1 uncultured Desulfobacteraceae bacterium | reverse complement strand
ATAAACCCGGTGAATGTGTAACTGTCCACTTCCGAGGCATGTGCGGGAACGATCCTGAGAACCAGAACCGCAAAAAAAATACATGCCCATATGTTCGCGCGTTTATTTGAAAGCTCCGTCATCTTGCACGCATAAATTCGTTAAATTTGGTTTTATCCAATTCTATTCATCATCAATCCGGCATCAGATCATAAAAATACAGCATGGAATCGGAACGGGTGATGATGCCGATGATTTTGCCATCCTGAACAACGGGAAGCCGTCCGACATCGTGCTTGACCATCAATCGCGCGGCTTCGACCGGGCTTTTCCCAGGTTCTATGGTGACGACGTTGGTGTTCATGAATGCCTTTACCGGCGAGCTCAGTTGAGATTCCTTTTTTATTTTCCGAAAATCCCTTCTCGATATAATGCCCACGAGATTCCCGTTATCCGTCACCGGTATTCCGGTGCATCCTTTTTCCTTCAGAATTGCTGCGACATCCCCCATTTTCGTATCCGAAGCGACAGTAATAACGGGAAACGACATCAGATCACTGATTTGAACCGAGCCGCGCTGGTTCCCCTCAATCAAATCCATGATCATGGTTTCCACGACTTCCGGGTTGACCTTGTTGAGCATGGCGGAGCCGGCTCCCGGGTGTCCCCCACCGCCCATAGTCCGCATGATCGCCCCCATGTCGACGCGGTCCTCGTTGCTCCGGCCGATGACCATGCACCGATCCCGCTCCTCGTTTAAAAAAATGCCGAAGGCCGCGTCCACATTCAAAATTTCCCGATACATCCGAACCACTACGGCCAGACTGTCCACATGCCCCTTGATGTTCATCTTGCTGAGGCTCACCGTAAATCCGCCGATCTTCGTTCTTTTGGCTTTTTGGAGCATTTTGAACAGCACTTCTTTTTGTTTCTCGCCATACGCCGGTCTCAAAAAGGTATTCAACACATTCAGATCGGCTTTTTGCTCCAGCAGATATCCGGCCGCATAGGCATCCTCGGCCTTTGCCCCGGGAAACGTCAAATTTCCGGTATCTTCGTAGATTCCCGCTAAAAACAGCGTGGCGAACATAGGGGTCAGGGACCGGTTTTCTTTCTTAAGGGCCCTGATCATCAGCGTCACGTTGGCGCCCATGGCTTCCTGGCAGGCCCATTGGGCAAATATATTTCCCTTTGTCGCATGATGATCCCATAAAATGACGTCAAGATTTTGCCGGGCTTTAAGCTTGTCCATGCGGTCCAGTCTCCCCCAACCGTTGGTATCCACCACGATAAGGCGCTTAACCAGGTCAAGGTTGGTCTCTCTTACTTCACGCAGGTCGAAAAGATCCTTGTGGATAGCCAGAAAAGCTTTCACATTGGGGTTGACGGTTTTGGGCAAGACCGTAACCGTTCCCGGATAAATCAGGGTTGCAGCAATCATCGATGCCAGCGCATCGAAATCCGTGTTCTTATGCGTCGTAACGATCTGCATGATGTCCTCAGTGTTGACGGCGTCGTAAAAAAGTCTGATTTTCACCACGAAGGACACGAAGAGCACGAAAGGGCATAAGAATATATAATATTTTCAGCTTCGTGTACTTCGTGCTCTTCGTGGTTTATAAAAAATTAGGCATAATGGCGACTTTTTACGAGACCATCAGTGTTGGCTTTGGCCTGCATCTTCAGGCATGGTTTTTCGGGGCAGGTCAAGGCCTGCGTCGTATCCGATCTGCGACGGCAGCGTCCGCTTTTGCCCGTATTCCAGCTCCAGCCGGTATTTTTCGGTCTCCATTTGCGTGTCCATGGCTCTTTTGGCCAGAAGGTACCGCAGATAAACAATCCAGGCTGCAAAGCCCACAAAAAGAACGGCTGCGGCTATAAAAAACCATCTGAACCGGATCAGGCTTTCCAGCCCCAGCCTTCCGATGAAAGAAATGAAATTCGGAATCACCCAGTACGCAAAAACCGCCATAAAGATTAAAAATCCGACGGTGTACACATTGTATCGGCTGATCCGGGTCAATATTTTATCCAGGCGCGTGTCCGGGGCGTCAAACTCTCTTTTTCCCTTATCGCTTTCCCATGGCCCGCCGTCTCCGTAAAAAAGGGCGGCATATGCCTTGACGATAAAGCAAAACAACAGCACCACAGCCACGGGAAGTCCCACAGCCGCAACAAACCAGGCGCGAAACGGAAACGGCTCATCTGTGGCGACAAGCCTGACTTCCAATTCCTTAAGCGGTCCGAAGGTTTTTTCGACATACTCCCGGTCCGTATCGCCGAGTCTTCCGCCGCGGACCTGATGAACGACATGGCCGTTTGCATCCGATATTTTTACCCATGATTCTTTTCCGGATTTTCCCGCGGCAACGGCAAAAATTTGCAGCTCCATTATGAACAGGCCGACCATGAGGATGGTCAGCAGCGCTTTGTTTTCAGTTATAAACGACGATAGATCCTTTTTGTTCATTCAACTGTTCCTCTTATCCAAATTCCGATTTTATTACGTAAAAATCCACATAGAGTCAATTTAAGATTTAATGATCATCTTTTCAATTGGCTTAGTCCTGTCATTTTGATATACATGATACGCTAAAGGGTTAATAAAATTTTTATCGTAGGTCGGGATTCACATCCCGACAAAAAGGGCCAATTCCATTTTTCTGCCAGGCGTCGGGTAAGAAACCCGACCTACAGGGGCTGATGCCTGATCAATCCTTCAACGGAGGCGGGCAATGACAGACATAACACTGACCATCAAAAGGCTGGCGGATTTTTTAAAGACCGACATCTGGAGACTTCGGTCGTCGGGATTCGGGCTCCTGACCTCCACGGGAATCCGGTTGCTGCGGATGATCCTCCTGGCTGTCCGCGGGTTTTATGAAGACAAATTGCCGCTGCGGGCATCGGCCCTGACCCTTTATTCGCTTCTGGGCCTGGTTCCGATTTTGGCCATGGCTTTTGGAATCGCCAAAGGATTTGGATTTGAAGCGACTCTGGAAGAGCGGCTTCTGGAAAATTTTCCCGGTCAGGAAGACATCATAAAGCAACTGATGGTCTATGCCATTTCCTTGCTTCAGAGTACGCGGGGTGGCCTGATGGCCGGCATCGGCATGGCCGTGCTATTATGGACGGTCATCCAGGTTCTGGGGCACATCGAAAATTCATTCAACGATATCTGGGGAATCAAGGGCTCGCGTTCCCTGGCCAGAAAATTCGCCGACTACCTGTCCATAATGCTGATCGGACCGGTGTTACTCATCCTGGCGGGAAGCGCCACCGTATTTATTACCACCCGGATCACCGCCATCATGGAACAAATTTCACTGCCGGCACTGATCAATCCCTTGATTTATTTTCCGCTTAAATTGCTCCCCTATGGCCTGATATGGGTTCTGTTTACCGCCGTCTACATGCTGATGCCCAATGTCCGGGTAAAATTCAGTTCCGCACTGGCTGCGGGAATCATCGCCGGTACCTGTTTTCAGCTCGCCCAGTGGCTCTATATCAACTTTCAGATCGGCACAGCGCGGTACAATGCCATTTACGGTAGTTTTGCCGCCTTGCCCCTGTTCTTGGCATGGCTCCAGGTCAGTTGGATCATCGTGTTGATCGGTGCTGAGATATCGTTTGCCCATCAGAACGCCGACACGTTTGAATTCGAGCCTGATTCGCGTAATATCAGCCTGCTGCATAAAAAGCGCGTCGCTTTGTGCATTGCCCATCAACTGGTTCAAAATTTTGCCGCCGGACAATCTCCGCTTACGGCTGTTGTCCTTAGCCAAAAACTTGAAATCCCCATCCGCCTGGTTCACCAGATTCTCCGCGAACTGACGGAGGCCGGATTATTTTCCATCCTATGTGTTGAAAATGACGAGGAACCGGCCTATCAGCCTGCAAAGGACATCCACCAATTGACCATTTTAACCGTCCTCAATGCCCTGGATGACAGCGGGAGCCAGGATGTCCACATTAAGGAAACAACGGCCTTGGGCGCCCTATCCGAAGCATTGAGGGCCTTTGCCGCTCTGACCGGAGATGCCCCGGAAAACAAATTGCTGAAAGATATTTAGCCGCCCCCCCTTCAGCCTTCAGCCTTCAACCCATAAATTATATTGACCCACCCGGTTTATTTCGGTTATGAGCATGGGCGAATCCAATTTTTTTATCAAAAACCAATTTTGTTCCAAAGGAGGACGTTATGGGACCGCTGAAAGGAATACGGATTATTGAAATTGCGGGCATCGGGCCGGGACCGTTTTGCGCCATGATGCTTGCCGATATGGGCGCAGATATCATTCGTGTGGATCGCAAAGGCGCATCCGGCATGGGAAAATTCGACGTGCTATGCCGGGGGCGGCGATCCGTTGCAGTTGACTTGAAAAACCCAGCGGCAAAAGAACTGGTTCTCAAACTGGTTGAAAAAGCCGATGGGTTGCAGGAAGGGTTTCGGCCCGGCGTAATGGAAAAGCTGGGGCTGGGGCCGGACACATGCCTTAAGCGGAATCCGAAGCTCGTTTACGGGAGGATGACCGGCTGGGGTCAGGAAGGCCCCATCAATCAGGCCGCGGGGCACGACATCAATTATATTTCGTTGTCCGGCGCCCTTCACGCCATCGGCAATCACGGCAAAAAACCCGTTCCACCCTTAAACCTCGTGGGGGATTTCGGCGGAGGCGGAATGCTTCTGGCCTTCGGCATGGTGTGCGGGATTCTGGAAGCTCAAAAATCCGGAAAAGGCCAGGTGATAGATGCGGCCATGGTCGACGGATCAGCAGCTCTAATGGGCATGATGTACGGGATGAAGGCTGCCGGGATATGGACGGAACAACGGGGTTCCAATATGCTGGATACCGGGGCGCATTTTTATGACACGTATGAAACCGCAGATGGGAAACACATCTCTATCGGATCCATCGAGCCTCAATTTTATGCGCTTTTGCTTACGCTGGCCAAAATCGACGACCCGGATTTCCAGAACCAGCATGACCGTGCAAGCTGGCCGAAACTCAAAGAAAAAATCGCAGCCGTATTTAAAACAAAAACCCGGGATCAATGGTGCGAGATCATGCTGGGAAGCGATGTCTGTTTCGCTCCGGTGCTTTCGATGGAAGAGGCCATGAAACATCCGCATAATGTGGCCCGAAAATCCTTCGTGGAAATCGACGGCGTTCCCCAGCCCGGGCCAGCGCCGCGATTCAGCAGGACAATACCCGAAATCCAGGGGCCGGCCCCGAGCCCCGGCCAGCACAACGAATCCGCACTTTTATCATGGGGAATTTCCGATGAGCAAATTGCATCATTAAAAAGCAGCGGGGCGATGTAAAATTGACGGCATCGTAAAAAGTCTGATTTTCACCACGAAGCACACGAAGAGCATGAAGAAATAGAAGAATATATAATATTTTCAGTTTCGTGTACTTCGTGATCTTCGTGGTTTATAAAAATTTAGTCATTTGGGCGCAGGGAAGATCACGACTGGAATACTGAACGCATAAAACACATGAAAAGGTGAAACATATGGATATTCTCGCATTTAATGGAAGCCCGAGAAAAGGGGGAAATACGTCGGCCATCATCGGCGCGATGCTTGAAGGCGCGGCCTCTGCCGGCGCGCAAACCGCGGAAATACGGCTTCACGACATTGACCTGAAAGGATGCATGGGATGTCTGAGCTGTCGGACGGAACCCGGCGTGTGTAAGCAAAAAGATGACCTTTCGCCGTATTTGGAGGCGATGAAAACCTGCAAGGGCATAATTATTGGAAGCCCCATTTACATGTACCATGTGACCGGCCAGATGAAAGTTTTTGTTGACCGCTGTTATTCCCTGTACACGCCCGGCGAAGAAATCGGGCAATACGGCACGGCTGTTCCGCCCGGAAAAACTTACGCCCTGGTCACCTCCCAGGGCCATCCGGATCCGAAACGATTTGACAGGGCCATCCGCTGGCTTGCAGGAATGGCGGGCAGCGGTTTCGGTTACCGGGAAGTGGGCAGGATTGTTCATGTCAACAGCCATCTCGCGCCGGCAAAGGACGGTGCGGCTCTCCTTGAAGAGGCGAGGAAAATCGGCCGGGCCCTTGTGGGCTGAAGACGGCAGTCTGCCGGTTTATTATGATTCGCATCAACCGTCTTATAGCCATCGGCCCTGGAGAAATTCAATTGCAGTTTGTCCGTGCGTCCGGACCCGGGGGCCAGAATGTAAACAAGGTTTCGACCGCTGTCTGGCTGCGCTTTGACGTCAAGCAATCGCCGTCATTGCCCGACGACGTGAAAGCACGGTTGATTTCACTTGCCGGAAAAAGCATTTCTGCAGACGGCATCCTGTCCATTAAGGCCCATTCTTTCCGGACCCAGGACCGCAACCGGCATGCGGCCATCAGCCGCCTGGTCCGTTTGCTTCAAATAGCGGCCGAAAAGCCCAAGCTCCGCCTGAAAACAAAGCCGTCGCCGGCCAGAAAAGAAAACCGGCTTGAAGTCAAGCACCAGCAAAGCAAACTTAAACAGATGCGCCGGCGGGTTGGCGCTGACGACGATTAAAATTCAAACAGCATGATCTCTGTGGTAGATTTTTCCGGCTGGGTTATGAGCAGAAAGAGAATATGACGGCATATGGAAGCCGAAAATACAAACGGATATACCATCGGCGTTGTTTCCGATACCCACGGCAAGTTGACGCCCGGCCTTGCAGGCATGTTAAACGGCGTTGATTTGATCATTCATGCCGGAGACATCGACCGCCCGGAAATTCTGGAATCCTTGCAGGCTTTGGCGCCGGTTGTCGCTGTCCGAGGCAACATGGATCAGGGGAATTGGGCCCAACTCCTCGATAAAACAGAACTGGTGGATTTTCAAAACACGTTGTTGTATGTTGTCCACGACATTGACGATATGGATATCGACCCGGGACCTACCGAAGTTGCAGCCGTGATCAGCGGACACACCCACCGGGCGCAAATCCGGAGAAAAGGAAAGGTTCTCTTTTTAAACCCGGGAAGCGCCACCCTTCCCCGCGGCGGCTGTCCACCTTCGATGGCCGTCATTTACATCCGGGAAGAATCGCTGGATGCAAGGCTTTTTGAAATCAGTGATGAGTGATGAGGATTAAAATTTCAGGCTTTTATGCAATCTTTTTTAAGCGGGGAGAAAAATATATATGGGCGGGGCGTTTGGAACAGTATGTAAAAATGACTGCGTGACGGATCTGTTTTATGGAACGGACTACCATTCCCATCTGGGGACCAGGCGCGGCGGTATGGCAGTCAAAAACAAGATTGAATTTACGCGGTTTATCCATAATATTGAAAACGATTACTTCAGATCCAAGTTTGAACCCGACCTTTCCAAACTCCATGGGAACAAAGGAATCGGCGTCATCAGCGACAATGATTCCCAGCCGCTGATCATCCGGTCTCATCTGGGTTCGTTTGCGATTGTAACCGTATCTAAAATCAACAATATCGATGCGCTGGGGAAAAAGGCGTTCAACAAAAAAATAAATTTTTCCGAAATCAGCGCCGGTCAGATCAGCCCGACCGAATTGATTGCGATGCTCATTTCCGAAAAAGAAGCCTTTACGGAAGGAATCGTCAATGCCCAGGAGGCCATTGAAGGGTCATGCACGATATTGCTGCTGACCGAAAACGGTCTTTTGGCTGCAAGGGACAAGCTCGGGAGAACTCCCCTGTCCATCGGAAAAAAAGACGGCGCATACGCGGTTTCTTCGGAAACCTGCGCCTTTCCGAATCTGGGATACGCGTTTGTCAGGCATCTGGGCCCCGGTGAAATCGTCAGAATCACCGCGGACGGCGT
>CAYTSY010000089.1:1462-6919 GCA_964440555.1 uncultured Desulfobacteraceae bacterium | reverse complement strand
ATGCAGATCTGTTCCTTTTTGTGGGTGTATTACGGTTATCCCGCTTCGGGCTACGAAGGCGTCAACGTGGAAACGGTGCGATACCGATGCGGGGCCGCTTTGGCCAAAAACGACCGCGTTGATATCGACTTTGCCGCCGGCATCCCGGACTCGGGCATCGGCCACGCCCTGGGCTACGCCAACCAGAGGCAAATTCCCTACATGAGACCTTTTGTCAAGTACACCCCGACCTGGCCCAGAAGTTTTATGCCCCAAAATCAGGAACGAAGAGACCTGGTGGCCAAAATGAAACTCATCCCGGTCCGGGATTTAATCGACGGGAAAAAAATTCTTTTTTGTGACGACTCCATTGTCCGGGGAACCCAGCTTAAAGACAATATCCAATTGCTGTTCAATGCCAGCGCCCGCGAGGTTCACATGCGGATCGCATGTCCCACACTGATATACCCCTGTGTGTTTCTTAATTTTTCAACATCGCGGTCCACCCTGGATTTGGCAGGCCGCAAGTCGATTTCCCAATTGGAAACAGCCCCGGAAGACCATTTGGGCGAATATGCGGCAGCCGGATCACCCAAAAATAAAAAAATGGTGGAGCACATCCGGCAAAACCTGAAACTCACCTCGCTTCACTATCAAACGCTTGATGACCTCATAACCTGCATCGGTCTTCCCAAGGAAAAATTGTGCACCCACTGTTGGGATGGATCGAGTTTTTTTAGCTGATGTCTGACCCATCGACAAAATCACCTTCATTGATCCGAAAAACCATGCCGTGGGCCATCGGCCTGTGTTTTGGAGTTCTGTTCATTTTTCTGATGTCCATCCGTCTGGGCATATGGTCTGACAAAAAAAATGTTATTCTGCCTCAACCTGTTGAAACCACTGAAAAAGAATCATGGATGGATATTTACCGGCATAATGAAAAAATAGGTTATTCCCATCGCTGCCTGAAGAAAAAAAACGATGGGTTTGAGCTGCATGAGAATACCCGGCTAAGGCTGAACATCATGGGAATGATCCAGGATATGCGGATCAGGACAACAGCGAATCTCAACAGAAATCATTCACTGTCATCGTTTGCCTTTGATCTGAAGTCAGGCGCCTTTGACTTTAAGGTTCACGGCAGGGTTCAAAACAATGTTTTGCTGATTTTCACGGAAGGTCAAGAGACTAAACTCCCGTTGAACGAACCGATATTCCTGCTTTCATCGATTTCAAATCCGGCGACGCTGAAAGGGCTGCCCCTCGGCATCACAAGAACTTTTGATGTGTTTGATCCCTCCACCCTGGGGAAAAAGCAGGTTCGCGTTACCCGGGAAGGCCATGAGACTCTGGACATTTCAGGGGAATCTGTGGAAACAGACCGGTTTTCCATGGAAACCATGGGCATCACCCAGTCCGCATGGATCACTGCAGACGGAGAAGTTGTCCAGGAAACCGGGCCCATGGGAATCCGGCTGACAAAAAGCGACGCGAAAAAAAGCGATCAGGGGTTTGATGATGCAAAATCCACTGACCTGACGGAGTCGTTTTCAATTGCCGCAAATATCCCCCTTGTCGGCCAGGAAAACATCGCCTGGTTAAGCATGTCCATCCACGGGGCTCATGACACCTTTTTCTTGGATGGCGGAAGGCAAACCCTGAAAGATTCGATTTTGACCATCGTAAAGGAAAACCTTTCAACGCCTCCGGAAAAACAACCAGCGGCCGCAGTTGCCCCTTTTCTTGATCCATCCGCGCAAATCCGGTCGGACCACCCGATGATCCGGCATAAAGCAGCCCAAATCGTGAACAAAAGTGATCCGCCTCTTGTAAAAGCACGGAAAATCATGGTCTGGATTTTTGAACATATTGAAAAACGCCCTGTTCTTTCAATTCCCGATGCGGTAAAAACCCTTGAAAACGGCATGGGCGACTGCAACGAGCATGCCGTGCTGTTTGCCGCGCTGGCGCGGGCCGCCGGTGTGCCGGCCCAGGTCGAGGCCGGTCTTGTCCACATGGAAGGCCGGTTTTATTATCATGCGTGGAATGTCATTTATGCAGACGGATGGATTACCATGGATGCACTGATGGGACAAATGCCCGCCGACGTCTCCCATATCCGGCTAGTCCGGGGCGACATCGCGGACCAGCTCGACATCGTTCACGCGATTGATCAGCTTCACCTTAAACTCCTGGATATCGCAAAATGATAAACCTCATTGATCTGTCAAAACATTACGGACCGGTGAAAGCGGTTGACTGCATCAATCTGAAAATTTCAAGAGGTGAGATATTCGGATTCATCGGCCCCAACGGCGCCGGCAAAACCACCACGATCCAGATGATGGGCGGGCTTCTGGCGCCCACAAAGGGATCGGTGTTTATTGATGGCATCAACATGGCCGATCATCCGGAAAAAGCCAAGAGAAAAATCGGGCTGATCCCTGACAGGCCCTATCTGTATGACAAGTTGACCGGCATGGAATTTTTAAAATTCATTTCCGACGTGTTTGAAGCCGACGGCGCCCTTTTTAAAGAAAAGTCCGGACGGCTCCTGGAAATGTTTTCCCTGACGGACAGAGCGCATGAGTTGATCGAATCCTATTCCCACGGGATGAAACAGCGGCTGATCATGGCCGGCGCACTTCTCCATGATCCGCCCGTCATCATTGTCGATGAACCCATGGTCGGCCTTGATCCCAGAGGAATCAAAATGGTGAAGAATCTTTTTCAAAAGCTCGCGGGCAGCGGGACAACCGTATTCATGTCCACCCACACGCTGGTTCTGGCTGAGGATATCTGCCATCGGATCGGCATCATTGACCGGGGGAAACTCATTGCCGCAGGAACCGTTGCCCAGCTTAAGGAAAGCATTCAACTCGATCAAGCGGATTTGGAAGAATTGTTTTTCCGCTTTACCGGATGAGAAACCCTTATGAACCCTGTGACGACACTCTTAACACCGAGAATCCTGTCCTTTAAGAACAAAGGCCGCAGCCGCCGGCATTGGGCGAAAACCGCACTTTTTGCCGGGGCCGGCGGTCTGTTGTGGGTCGGTCTTTTTGCAGTTTCCTGGCGCGTTTTACATTACATCCGGAGCATCGAAGACATCGGCGACCTTCTCGCATTCAAACTTCTCTCCATGATACTGCTGACGTTTTTTTCATTGCTGATTTTCAGTTCGCTTCTCACGTCCTTATCCAAACTCTTTTTAAGCAGGGATTTAAACCTGGTCCACGCTCTGCCCATTCCTGCTGAAAAAATTTTTTTGGCCCGATGGATCGAAAGCACCGTGGACAGCTCGTGGATGGTTCTGGTGTATAGCGTCCCCATACTCATTTCATACGGCATCGCTTTTCGGGCAAGCCTGTTTTTCTACGTTTACATGGGGCTTTCCGTTTTTCCCCTGTGCATTATCGCTTCAGGAATCAGCGCCGTGGCGGTGATGGCGGTTGTCATGATCCTTCCGGCCGGAAGGATCAAAAGCATCTTCGTTTTCCTGGGTTTATCGGTTTTCATCGTCCTGTATATCGCCTTCCGGCTGTTAAAACCCGAACAACTTGTGGATCCGGAAACCTTTGCTTCAACCCTTCTTTATATTCAAAGTCTCAACATGCCCGCCTCCCCTCTTCTTCCCAGCACATGGATTTATGACGGTCTGACGGCAGCCTTGAACAACAACATCGCCGACAGTTTGTTTCATGGGGGTATTGCCGTAAGCGGGTCTGCCTTCATGGCCTTTATCGCCGTGTTTGCAGCAAAAAAATTATATTTTAAAGGATTTTCAAAATCCCAGGTTTCCATGATGAAGCTCTTTAAAACCGAAAAAGACCGCCTAAGCCGCCTGTTCGCCTTTCTTCCGGGTCCCACGCGGGCATTTCTGGTCAAGGAAATCAAGACCTTCTGGAGAGATCAGACCCAATGGTCCCAGATTTTTTTAATCGGTGCGCTGGTCGTTATTTATCTGTATAATTTCAGCGTACTTCCTCTGCAAAAATCGCCTATTCAGACCATTTATCTCCAAAACCTGTTCTCTTTTTTGAATATGGGACTTGCCGCTTTTGTACTCACCGCTGTGGCAGCCCGGTTTGTTTATCCCTGCGTGAGCATTGAAGGAAACGCTTTCTGGCTGGTTAAATCCGGCCCCATTTCGATACGTTCGTTTTTGTTGATCAAATTTTTCATTTATCTTCTGCCTCTTCTCGTCTTGTCTCAAATCCTCATCGTAGCATCCAATATCCTGCTCCGGGCCACGCCCCTGATGATGGGACTATCCGTTGTCACGCTGCTGTTTTTGGCGCCGGGGGTTGTGGCCATCGGCATCGGCCTTGGCGCGGCTTATCCTGATTTTTCATCTGAAAATCCGGCCCAGTCGGCCACCAGCTTCGGAGGATTGATCTTCATGCTCTTTTCAACAGCACTCATCGGCTCGGTCGTCATCCTTGAGGCCGGACCCGTGTATATTTTGCTGATGGCGCAATTTAAGGGCATATCGCCCGGCGGACTCCAATGGGCCGGCATCCTTTTGTCTTTCGCCGCGGATATCGTCATCTGCCTCCTGACCGTCTATTTCTTTTTTACCTTTGGCGAAAAACGCCTTTCAGTTCATCTGCCCCTGCAATCACCATCTGCGCAGTCATTTAAAAAAGAAAAGATTACGCCTGATCACACCGCGGAGATCTCATGATTATCGATATGCATGTGCATACCCGGGCATCCCTGGATTCACCGGCATGCGCCGAGGATTATTGCCTGGCAATCCGTCAATACCGAAATCACCATCCCTTTGACGGCATCGTATTGACCGAACACCGGGTTTTCGACCACCATCGGTCCTATCAAAAAGTTTCAGAAAAATACGGGGTCCGGATCTTTAAAGGCATCGAACTGGACACCGATTTGGGTCATCTGCTGCTGTATGGAATCACCGACGATTTTTTAAAACATACCGACATCTCGAACCGAAGGCATGCCGCCGAAGATATTATCCGGCGGATGGAAGACTGCGGCGGAATCGCCGTGCCCGCCCATCCTTTTCGCGAAAGCGCCTACGGGCAGGCTCTGGAAGAAAAGAGAGACTCCGTTTCCGGCATAACCGTTATTGAAACCTTAAACGGCGTCAATACCCCGGAGGAAAACCAAAAGACTTCAGCCCTGGCTTTCCGCAACGGTTTAAGCAGCATCGGAGGAAGTGACGCCCATTTTGCCAACCGCCACTGGTTTTTAACCTGCGCTACGAAGTTTGATCATCCCATCCATACCGATGAAGATCTGGTCCTGGCGCTGAAAAATGGGACCTTTGAGCCTGTCCGTCTGGACAATTCGGTTCTGGGATCATTTTAAGAAAGTGATGAGTGAAGGGCGAAGAGAAACAGATTTGAAAAGTGATACGCTGGTGATTCATCAGGGGGCATTGGGCGATCTGATTCTTGCCCTTTGCGCCTTAAACCGTGTATTTTCCAAAGGCAGAATTGA
>CAYTSY010000089.1:0-1452 GCA_964440555.1 uncultured Desulfobacteraceae bacterium | reverse complement strand
CCATTTGGGAACCGCCAGTCGGACGTTTAATGTTGAATCACGGGAAGTTGCAGGTCTTTATGCCGATACTCCCGATAAAACGCTTGGATCACTTTTTGCTCCGTATGATCAAATCCTTTTGTTTTCCAGTTCATCAGTGTTGATCAAAAATATCGAATCCCTTTCCGGTTGCCCGGTGGTTGCACTCCCGCCGAGGCCTGCGCCTGAAATCGGCATCCATGTCGCGGATTATCTGGCCGCACAGTTGACCGGCGCCTTTCCGGAGCTACAGGGAGATTGTCTTGATCAGACGAGAGAAGCGCAGAAATGCAAAAGCCGGGCCTTTAAAAAAATTCTGCTTCATCCGGGCTCGGGAAGTCCGAGGAAAAACTGGCCTCTTGAGAATTTTATCCGGCTTTATTATAAACTTCGGGAAAAAAGAATCGAAGTGGAATGGGTTATCGGCCCGGCGGAGAAATTTCTAGCGAAAAACATCGCATCCAGGGGAATCGCAAAAAAAGAAATACGGGCCGACGACACCCTTATGGATTTCTGTTGCCGCTTGACGCCGTCCACGGGATTTATCGGCAACGATTCCGGGCTGACCCATCTGGCGGCATATCTGGGCGTTCCCGTCATTGCCATTTTCGGGCCGTCGGATCCGGCTCGCTGGCGGCCCTTAGGCCCGGACGTAACCGTGGTGGAACCTCAAACCGATTGCCCGCCATGTTTTGAGCTCCAGCCGGCCAACTGCGACGATACAGCGTGCCTCAAAAGCATCTCCGTGGATAAAATTATTTCTACAACCCATAACCTATAACCCATAACCTGCTTCTTCTATTTGACATAAGCACACAACTATTTTAAACTGTTAAAACATACACAGGCTTTCCCATCAAAACCTGATCAAAGGCAAAAACCATGACAAACGCGGATAACGAGAGTCAAGCAGCCCCCAGCATTCTGATCGTGGACGATGAAGAAGCCATTCGTCAACTCATTGCCGACATTCTGGAGATGCAGGGCTATTTTTGCCAAACAGCCGCCAACGCCAAAACCGCTCGGGAATTGTTGGTGCAAAACCATTTCGAACTGATTTTAAGCGACATCAATATGCCCGGAGAATCAGGTTTGGATTTTATTCGTTGCGCGCTTGATGAATTCAAAGATGTTGCGGCGATCATGGTGACGGCCATGAATGATCCGTACATGGCGGAAACGTTCTTTGAAATCGGCGTCTATGATTATATCACCAAACCGATCACCCGCAACAGCGTATTGATCAGCGTGTCCAATGCCTTGCATCGAAGGGAACTGGAGGTGGCCAACAGGACGTATCGCGACAACCTGGAACGCATGGTGGAAGAGCGAACCACATCTCTTAAGCATATCACGGAAGAGCTCAGAAGAACAATAGACGGCATCAATCATACAATCGCCCTGACGGTTGAAACCCGTGATCCTTATACCGAC
>CAYTSY010000088.1:7329-14767 GCA_964440555.1 uncultured Desulfobacteraceae bacterium | reverse complement strand
AGATTAAGAGTTGATGGTTGAAAGGGGAAGTTCGTTTGGATTTTGACAGCATCCGATATATCATCGGAATCGATTTGGGAACCACGAATTGTGCCGTATCTTACGTTGATCTTTCGGTTGAAGAAACAAAACAGGACCGCATCCGGATATTTGACGTCCTGCAATTGATCGGTCCTTCTGAAATCGGGCGCCTGAACCTGTTGCCTTCTTTTTTATATATTCCGGGAAAGTATGATATTGCCGAAGCCGCCATACGGATGCCCTGGGCAACGGAAACCGACAATTTCGTCGGCGCATACGCCAGGAATCAGGGAGTCAAAGTGCCCGGCCGTTTGGTGTCTTCGGCCAAAAGCTGGTTATGTCACGGCGATGTGGATCGCAGGGCTGCAATTTTACCCTGGGGCGCTGACGATGAGGTACATAAAGTTTCTCCGGTGAACGCAACCGCGGCGTATCTGAATCATATCAAAAAAGCATGGAACAGTTTCCAGGAAGATGAAGACCTTTTTCTCCAGAACCAATTGGTGATCGTGACCGTTCCCGCTTCATTTGACGAAATTGCACGCGACCTTACTCTCGAAGGCGCTGAAAAAGCGGGATTGCGCCACATCACGCTGCTGGAAGAACCCTTAGCTGCCTTTTACAGTTGGCTGGCGCAACATGAAACCGACTGGGACCGCCATGTTAAACCCGGCGATGGGATTCTCGTATGCGATGTCGGCGGAGGCACAACCGATCTGACCCTGATCGCCCTGAAGGAAGAAACCCATGGAAGTCCGCGTTTTGAACGTATCGCAGTAGGGGACCATCTGCTGCTGGGCGGGGACAATATGGATATGGCGCTGGCCAAAATTCTGGAGGAGCGTTTGGGCCCATCCATGCCCAAACGCGGTTCCGATCGCTGGAAATCTTTGTGCAGCCAATGCCGTCAGGCAAAAGAGAGGATTCTGGAAGGCCGGGAAGAAACAGCCAGAATCACGCTGATCGGCCAGGGGAGCCGGCTGATCGCCGGAACTCTTTCGGTCGACCTGAACCGGCACGACATCGAAAAGGTGGTGTTGAATTCTTTTTTTCCGGTTGTCGACCCGGGCCGGGCCCCGGAATGTGAAAAACAGGACTCATCCGCGGCGTTCGGGCTGCCCTATGAGCCGGTGCAAGCGGTTACCCGACATATCGGGTGGTTTCTGGAGCGCCATCAGGCGGATATCGTAAACCGGCTGAAAAAGGACCGGTGCGTGCCGGAAAAGATTCTTTTTAACGGCGGGTCTTTAAAACCCGGTTTGATTCAAGATAGAATCATCCATGCCTTGTCCCATTGGTTTAAGGCAAGCGACCGGGAGATCCCCCGGATTATGAACAACCCCTATCCCGAGCTTGCTGTGGCCCGGGGCGCGGCATACTATGGGTTGGTAAAAATCGGCGAAGGGGTGCGCGTGGGAAGCGGAAGCCCAAGGGGTTATTATCTCGGCGTGCCCCCCGCTGAGACCGTTGAATCTGAATCGGGAAAGAAGTGCGCGATTTGTCTGGTCGAGCGTGGATTGGAAGAAGGAAGCGCCATTGCTTTGAAAGACAGAAATTTTGATGTCCTGGTCAATCAGCCCGTGCAGTTTGATATTTACAGTTCCAGTTATCGCTCCGGGGACCACTGCGGCGATGTGGTCGAGGTCGATGATTCTTTTACCCTTTTGCCGTCAATCCGGACGGTTATTCAGTTCGGTAACAAAAAAGGAAAAACCTCCCTGCCGGTTCAGGTTGAAGCCGAATATACCGAGGTCGGGACCCTGGCGCTATGGTGCCGTGCCTTTTCCAGTCCGCATCGCTGGAAGCTGCAGTTTGAATTGCGAAAAACGCCTCTGCCGCTGGCCCCGGCCGATGAAACGATTTTTGATGCTTCGATTGTCGAAAAAATTCTGCGCCTCATAAAATCTGCTCTTTTTTCAGAGTCGGACAGGCTGTGCCTTGACTCCCTGGTCAAAGACATCAAACACATCATGGGCCAAAATAAAGAACAGTGGCCCCTGGCGCTGATTCGAAGCATGGTCGATATGCTGCTGGAGAATGCCCTGTGCCGAAAAATAGGGCCGGATCACGAAAGCCGGTGGCTCAACCTTACAGGCTTTTGTTTGAGGCCTGGATTTGGCGAAGGGTTTGACGAACACCGCATGAAAAAGTTATGGAAGATTCATGGTCAGGGTCCGATCCGCCTGAACAATGCCAGAGTCAGGTCCGAGTGGTGGATCTTATGGCGGCGTGTGGCAGGCGGCTTGAACGCGGGGCAGCAAAAACAATTTATCCAGGATGCAGGGCAATGGATAGGACCCAAAAAAACTTTTTCCAAAAAGCTTTCCCAGCAGGAGCGGGTGGAAATCTGGATGGCTGTCGCGAGCATGGAGCGGATTCAGACGGATGAAAAGGTCAAATGGGGAAGACAATTGATGGATGAAACAGGCCCCGGAAAATTTGCAGGCCGGCAATTGTGGGCATTGACCCGCATCGGCGCCAGGGTGCTTCTCTACGGGAGCACGGACCGGGTGATCAAACCTGATGAAGTCTGGTCCTGGATCGAGGGCCTGATGAAAAAAAAATGGAATGATCCGGGACCTGTGATCCAGGCCCTGGCGCAGATGGCTCGAAAGACCGGCGATCGGACCCGGGACTTAGATGAGGGCCGCAGGCAAAGGCTTATGGACTGGTTGTCTGAAAACGGCGCGGACAGCCACACCTTGGACATGATCCAAAACATGGTTGCCATTGAAAAGCAGGAGAAAAACATGCTATTCGGGGATGATCTGCCCTCGGGGCTGTTTTTACGAAACGATTGAGGTTTAAACAATGAGAATCGGAATCGGGCATGATGTACACCGGTTGGCTGCCGGCCGGAAATTGATCATCGGCGGCGTTGATATCGTCTTTGACAAGGGATTGCTGGGTCATTCAGACGCTGATGTTCTCGTTCATGCAGCCTGCGACGCGCTTTTGGGGGCTGCCGGAATGGGCGATATCGGGATGCATTTTCCGGATACGGATGAAATGCACAGGGGCATTTGCAGCGTGATTCTTTTGAAAAAGACAGGGATGATGCTCCGGCAATCGGGATATGGCATCATCAACATCGATGCCACGGTTTTTGCGCAGGCCCCGAAACTTTCGGCCTACCGTGCGGCAATGGTAAAAAACTTTGCTCAAACGCTTCATCTGGAAGAAAATCTCATCAATATTAAATTCACCACCACCGAAGGTCTCGGGGTTGTCGGGGAAGGGCAGGGAATGGCGGCGGAGTGCATTGCGTTAATAAAAAACACAGGCGGGGAGAAACATGGGAATTCGAATTTATAATACCCTTTCCGGTAAAAAGGAGGAATTTACGCCTCTTGAACCGGGAAAAGTGAAAATGTATGTCTGCGGCCCGACGGTCTATGATTCCTGTCATATCGGCCATGCGCGCTCAGTGGTTGTTTTTGACGTGATCGTCCGTTATTTTAAGGCTTCCGGATGCCAGGTGACCTATGTCAGAAACTTTACGGATATCGACGACAAAATCATCCGGCGCGCGGATGAACTTCAAATTGACGCCAAAACCCTGGCGGAGCGATACATACAGGAGTTTTACAGGGACATGGATGCGCTCCAGGTGGAGAGGGCGACAATGGAGCCGCGGGCCACGGAACACATCGATGACATCATACGGGTCATTGATATTCTCATGGAAAAAGGGGTTGCCTATCAATCCGGCCCGGATGTCTATTTCGCGGTGGACCGGTTCAAGCACTATGGAAAGCTTTCCGGCCGTAAGCCCGAAGATATGCTGGCCGGCGCCAGGATTGAAATTGATGAGCACAAAAAAAATCCGCTGGATTTCGTTCTCTGGAAATCCGCCAAACCCGGAGAACCTAAATGGATGAGCCCTTGGGGCGAAGGCAGACCCGGCTGGCATATTGAATGTTCGGCCATGAGCAGCCATTTTCTCCATGAAACGTTCGATATCCATGGTGGGGGGAAAGATCTTATTTTTCCGCATCATGAAAATGAAATCGCCCAATCCGAGGCTGCTTTTGAAAAGCCGTTTGCGAGATTCTGGATTCATAACGGTTTTGTTACGACCAACAAGGAAAAGATGTCCAAATCACTGGGTAATTTTTTAATGATCAAGGATATTTTGAAATCTTTTCATCCCGAAGTGGTTCGTCTGTTCCTGCTTTCCAATCACTATCGCAGTCCGATCGATTTTTCCCAGCAGGTTATGGAAGAGGCGGCAGCAGGTTTGGATAAAATATATGCGGCGACAGTCCGGGTAGAAGAGCGGATCGGGCCGTCATTCAGAGCATACCGGTGTGGTCCCGGCGACTTTTGGAAACGGTTTACCGAAGCCATGGATGATGATTTCAACACGGCCATGGGGATAGGCGTTTTGTTTGATGCGGTCCGTTCGGCTAACCGAATTCTGGATGACACTCCCGATCAAATGGATCAGGCGACACAGATCATGCTGGGGTCCATAGGTGCGGATATTTTAAAAATAGGAGAAATTCTGGGACTTCTGAGTCTCTCCCCGAAAGACTATTTTGAAATTAAAAAATCCGCTGCGCTTGAACAACAATCCCTTGACCAGGAGCAAATTGAAAAACTGATCGCGGATCGCAACGCTGCCAGAAAAGAAAAAAGATGGGATAAGGCAGATGAAATTCGCCGGCAGCTTGCCGACATGAACGTGATTATCGAAGACCGGTCCGGGGAAACGCTCTGGAAGATAAAAAATTAATGAACGCATTTAACCTCGTTTCCGAGTTTACCCCCCAGGGCGATCAGCCGGCAGCCATAGCGTCTCTTTGCAGGGGATTGGATCATGGTGAAAAGCACCAGGTTCTGCTGGGCGTCACGGGTTCCGGAAAGACCTTTACCATGGCCCATGTCATCGCGCAGATCAATAGACCCGCTCTTGTCATTGCACCTAATAAGACGCTTGCGGCACAGCTTTACAAGGAATTTAAAACGCTTTTTCCCGAAAATGCCGTGGAGTATTTTGTGAGCTATTATGATTACTATCAGCCTGAAGCCTATATCCCCGCCAGTGACACCTATATTCAAAAAGACTCCTCCATCAACGAAATGATCGATAAATTGCGCCATAGCGCGACCCGATCCGTTTTGTCCAGAAGAGACGTCGTCGTCGTTGCCTCCGTATCCTGCATCTTCGGACTCGGCGCGCCTGAAGACTACCTGGCCATGAGGACGGTGATTGAAAAAGGCGCCAGGCTCGAACGTGATAAATTGCTGTCTGGTTTTGTCGCCATGCAATACGAGCGAAACGACATGGATTTTCACCGCGGTGTATTCAGGGTCAGGGGAGACCGGGTTGAAATATTCCCCGCATATGAGGAAGACAGGGCGGTACGGATTGATTTTTTCGGCGATGAGGTTGACAATATTGCGGAAATTGACCCCTTGCGGGGAAACGTCAATAAAAAAATAAATTCTGTTACGATTTATCCGGCAAGCCATTTTGTTACCCTGCGCCAAACCCTTGACCGGGCCCGGCAATCCATTATGCATGAACTGAAAGACCGTGTTGCCTGGTTCAGAGATGAAAACAAACTGATCGAAGCGCAACGGATCGAGGAACGGACGCTCTTTGACATGGAAATGATGCTGGAGCTGGGCTACTGCAACGGCATTGAAAATTATTCGCGGCACCTGACGGGAAGAAATGCCGGGGAACCGCCGCCCACGCTGCTGGATTATTTCCCGAAAGATTTTTTGATGGTGATCGACGAAAGCCATATATCGATTCCTCAGATCCGGGGCATGTACAACGGAGACCGGTCCCGCAAACAAACCCTGGTTGCGTATGGTTTCCGTCTGCCGTCAGCTCTGGATAACCGTCCGTTGCGCTTTGAGGAATATGAAGCCAGAATCAATCAGACGGTGTATGTCTCTGCGACTCCCGCGGAATTTGAAATGGAAAAAAGCGGAGGCAACATCGTCGAACAGATCGTACGCCCCACGGGCCTTATCGATCCGGAAATCGAAGTCCGGAAAGCGACCCACCAGGTGGACAACCTGTATGAAGAAATTTTGCACCGGATCGAAAAATCCGAACGGGTGCTGGTAACGACGCTGACCAAGCGGCTGGCCGAAGACCTTACGGATTATTATTCGGACTTGGGAATCCAGGTGCGCTATCTGCATTCCGATATCGGCACGTTGGAAAGAATGGATATTATCCGGGATCTTCGCATCGGGAAATTCGACGTTCTTGTCGGTATCAACCTGCTGCGGGAAGGCTTGGATATTCCGGAGGTCTCTCTGGTAGCGATTCTGGATGCCGATAAGGAAGGGTTTTTGCGTTCTGAAAGATCCCTGATTCAAACCTGCGGGCGGGCGGCCAGAAACGTGAAGGGGAAAATCATCATGTACGCGGACCAGACCACCCGGTCCATGCAAAATGCCATCCATGAAACAACCCGGAGAAGGAAAATTCAGGAAACTTACAACCGGCGGCACGGCATCACGCCGACGACGATACAAAAAGAAATTTCATCGGTTTTCGAGTCCGTATATGAATCCGACTATGTCACCGTAGATAAAGTCAAAGAAAAAATCCCGGAATTTGAAAGCATGGATGATTTTGACCGAACGGTTGCAAAACTCGAAAAGGAAATGAACCGGGCCGCTAAGAAACTGGAATTTGAAAAAGCGGCTCAATTGCGGGATCGCATCAGGCAACTCAAGAACAACTGGGTTTTCGATTTTTAAGATGGAAAAAAAACTGGCGGAAAGGGTGCCGGGAGCACCCGCAGGGCCGGGCGTTTATTTGATGAAAGATGCCGCCGGCCGTGTGATATATGTGGGGAAAGCATGCAATCTGAGAAAGCGGCTGGCCTCTTATTTTTCCGGGAAGGAACAAAAAGATCCGAAAACCGTTGTTCTGATTAAAAAAATTGAAATATTCGATACCATTGTCACGGAGACGGAAAAAGAAGCGCTGATCCTTGAATCAAATCTCATCAAACGTTACAGGCCCCGGTATAACGTCATCCTCAAAGACGACAAACGATACCCTGTTCTCCGGCTGGATGTAAAAAGCCCTTACCCGAATCTTGCCATTGCCCGAAACATAAAAAAAGACGGATGCCGGTATTTCGGCCCATTTTCTTCTGCGCGTGCCGTCAGGGAAACACTGAAAATAATCAACAAAACATTCAAACTCCGAAAATGCGGTCAAAGGGAATTGAAAAAACGGGACCGGCCCTGTCTGAATTTTCAGATAGGCGTCTGCCTTGCGCCATGCTGTTTTTCAATTGATCAACAGGACTATCAGGAGGTTGTCAATGAAGTCGCGATGTTTCTCAAAGGCCGGACGCCGGATTTGATTCACAAGGTTGAATCGGAAATGCGCGGCGCCGCTCAGAACCAGAATTTTGAAAAGGCCGCCTGTCTT
>CAYTSY010000088.1:6692-7222 GCA_964440555.1 uncultured Desulfobacteraceae bacterium | reverse complement strand
AAAGCAAAGCATCGTGTCTGCCGATCTCCTGGACAGGGATATTCTGGGAATTGCTTCGGAACTTCATTCTTCCGTCATTACGGTACTGACGGTTCGAAGCGGATTTTTAAAAGGAACCCAAACGTTTTATTTCACGGAAACCATCGCGTCTGATGCGGATCAGATGGAATCTTTTATTCTTCAGCTTTATGAAAAAAATATTTTTATTCCAGGCGAAATTCTGGTCTCCATTCCCGTTGAATCCGCCGCCGCACTTGAAGATTGCGTGAGTGAAATAAAGGGGAAAAGAGTCAGGATTATATGCCCGCAACGGGGAGAAAAAAAACGCCTGGCCGGCATGGCCGTGTTAAATGCCAAAACATCGCTTTCCGATCAGAAAATGTCGGACAGCAGGGACCACGTTCTGCTTGAAAGACTTCAAAAGCGCATGGATTTAAAGCACTTTCCCAAACGGATCGAATGCCTGGACAATTCCAACCTCTCCGGTTCAAATCCTGTAGCGGCCATGGTCGTATTCGAAAATGCAAAAC
>CAYTSY010000088.1:333-6682 GCA_964440555.1 uncultured Desulfobacteraceae bacterium | reverse complement strand
AATCCGAATACCGAAAATACAACATCACGGAAGTTGACGGCCCTGACGATTACGCCTCCATGGCGGAAATTTTGCATCGACGTTTCGGAAAAAGTGAAGACGAAAAACCGTTGCCCGACCTGCTGCTTCTCGACGGCGGAAAGGGCCAGTTGAATATCGCCGTGAATGTGATAAACGGACTGGGGCTGACTGATGCCTTTGACATTGCGGCCATCGCCAAAAAAGATCCCCTGAAAGGTGAGCAGTTGGATAAGGTGTACAAGCCGTTTCGGGTGAACCCCGTCCACTTCGGCAAAGACGAGGATCTTCTCCTCTTGTTGCAGCGCATCAGGGACGAATCCCATCGATTTGCCGTTTCCTTCCACCGGCGCAAGCGCCGTGCCGGTTCCCTGAGTTCGCAACTGGATTCGATTCCGGGAATTGGAAAAAAGAGAAAAGACATGTTATTCAAAAAGTTCGGCAGCATTAAAAATATCCGGGCAGCATCGCTTGACGAATTAAGCATGCTGCCCGGAATGAATAAAAAGCTGGCGATATCTGTATTAGAGTCCTTGCGACAGGAATCCCCTCTAAATTCCGAGTTCCTTTAATTTATCTTTCAATTCCTGGACGGCATCGGCTGATTTTTGCAGGGCTGCTTTTTCATCTCCCGTCAATTTGATTTCAATAACCTGTTCGACGCCGTTTGCTCCCAATTTCACCGGGACGCCGATAAACAAATTGTGAAAGCCGTATTCACCTTCCAGATAAGCGGCACAGGGAAGAATCTTCTTCTTGTCTTTTAAAATAGCTTCGGCCATTTCCACCGCAGCGGAAGAGGGAGCGTAATACGCACTTCCGGTTTTCAGAAGACTGACGATTTCAGCCCCGCCGCTGGCGGTTCTTTTTACCAGCGCATCAATGCGTTCCTTGGGTAGAAGCTCGGTGATCGGTATGCCGGCCACCGTCGAATACCGGGGCAGCGGTACCATCGTGTCTCCGTGTCCTCCCAAAACAAAGGCATGGGTGCTTTCAACCGATACGTTGAGTTCCATGGCGATAAACGCCCGGAAACGGGCGGAATCCAACACTCCGGCCATGCCCACCACTTTATTTTTTGCAAACCCGCTGACATTGTGGGCCACATGGCACATGGCGTCCAAGGGATTGCTGACGATAATCAGTACGGCATTGGGTGAATATTTTGCGATCTGCCCGGTTACTTTTTTCATTATCCCGGCATTGGTGCTGATAAGATCATCCCGGCTCATCCCGGGCTTTCTCGGTATTCCGGCGGTGATGATGACGATGTCCGAATTTTCGGTTGCTTCATAACTGTTTGTTCCGAGAATATCGGCATCATGCTTCTCGATGGGGGCCGCCTGCTTTAAATCAAGGGCTTTGCCCTGGGGAACACCTTCGATAATATCCACCAGCACAACGTCGGCCAATTCTTTCTCAGCAATTCTTTGGGCTGCTGTGGCTCCCACATTCCCGGCTCCGACGACAGTAACTTTTTTATTCATAGCCTTTTATCCTTTCTTTATGATATATATAATATGTTTCCCCTTGCGGGTTGGTTATCACGATCAAAGCTTCAAGTAGAATGAATACTTTCGGCGTTTCAGGCATTTTTATCGGGATTCTGGATAACCAGTGTGCTTGAGATTGTCAATATATTTATTTCATGATATGAAAGCGTTATTGCATTTGTGCGGCGGCTGAACGGAAATACTTATTTTACACCTGAAAAACAAGATACCGAAAAAAATATTTCTGAAATATTGACAAGTCATGCCGATTCAAGTTAATGTCGGGCCTGTTTGACATTATAACCTATTGATAAATGAATTGAATATGTTATACTGACATTCAATTGGCAGATATGGGGTTGCGGATGGATATCAAGTCTAAAATCAAATCCAATCTTAAGGAAGCAGATCTTTACCGGGGCCAGGGATTGCTCTTCGAATCAAAATCGAAATACCAGGATACCCTGGAATTAATTAAAAGTCATCTGCAGCCTCAGGACGGTGAAAAGATCGCAAAAGCGATTTCAGAAAAAATCGCTGCCTTGGAAAAAGAAATCGTACGTGTGGAAAAGAAAGTCCTTTCTCCCCATATGACTCAGGAATCGCAGGATTTGATTACTCAGATGTTCAGGGTATCGGAGGGAGAGGACCAGCATTCGGCTGACATGGAAGGCGCCAAGGCACTGATCAAATTCGGACAATTTCAAAGAGCGAAAAACGAACTTGAAAAGCTCGTGGAAGTTGACGCCCACAGATCTGAAGCGGCGAAGCATATCATGAACTGCTATTTTCTGGAAAATAAACCCGATGAGGCGGTAATCTGCTATGAAAAATGGCTTTTAAATCCCCTTTTTGCCGATGCCCAACTTGCCGTCCTTCAAAAATTTATTGAAAAAAACCTCCAATCCAAAGGAATCAATAAAAAATTGCCAATGCGGGTAAAGCAGGGCGGGGTTGCTGAAGCAGCCTTAAAAAGCGTTCAAAAAGAGGCTGCTGCTTCCCGATCAGCATCTGTGGTCCCTGAAAAGGCAAAGGCCGCTTCTGCCGTGCAGGAAAAGACAAAGCCGGCTGCCTTGGACAAAGAAGATCATGAAGAGTTTGAAGAGTTTGATATTTTGGCCTCCATTAAAAAGACGAAAAAACCGGATGGAACCCTCAAAAAATAAATTTATGGATGCAAATCTTTTCAATCCGGATTGGGAGCATGTCATATGGCTGTATTGAACATGAAAAACCGTGAAATTGAATGCAAGGTCGTCTATTACGGACCCGGAAGATGCGGAAAAACAACCAATCTGGAATACACGTACAAAACATTCAAGAAGCAGATCGCCGGAGACATGGTGTCCATCAACACGGAGGGTGATCGCACGCTGTTTTTTGATTTCCTTCCGATGGGATTGGGGAAGATCAAAGGGTTCGATGTCCGCGTGCAGCTTTACACGGTTCCGGGGCAGGTTAAATATTCATCCACCCGCAAACTGGTTCTCAAGGGCGTTGACGGCGTTGTTTTTGTTGCAGACTCTTTGGAGGTAAGGCGCGAAAAAAACATGATTTCGCTCAAAGATCTGCAGACCAATCTTAAAGAGTATGGGTTAAGTATTTTTAAAATCCCCCTGGTATTGCAGTACAATAAGCGTGATTTGGCTGCTGAAGGATTGCCGATTATGTCGATTGAGCAGATGGAAAAGGACTTAAACCGGCAGCTCAAGGTTCCTTCGTTTCCCGCCAGCGCCGTTACCGGGGAGGGTGTGGGGAAGACCATGTCGGAATGTTTGAAATTAACGCTGCTGTCCCTTCAAAAACAGTTTAAATGGGCTCAATGAAAAATATGGCTTCAGACACCGTTTTTTCCGGCAATTTAGCCTATTTCAGTGTCGGAGATCTGATTCAGTTGATCGGCTCCAATGGAAGTACCGGTGTTTTGTATATAAAAAGCAATTATGCGGCACAAAAAGGTGAAATCTATTTTTTAAAAGGCAATCCGATTGATGCTGTGTGCGGATCAGAGACCGGATTGGATGCAATTTATACTTTGTTTGGATACATCCAGGGAGAGTTCGACTTTTCCCTGAATACGGGGCGCCCGCATGTCGTGATTCATGAAAGCCGTATGCAAATTATGCTAAACGGCTATAAAAAGCTTGACGACGGAGAAATCAAGAAGGTTGGCCCGATAATATTTGAAAAACAGACGGAAGAATCCATGGTTCCGGGAATCCCGCTGCCGCTTATAAAAGGGCCGATGGTGGATTATATCTATGTCCTGGACGAAGAACGGTTTGAGCCTGGAAGCGAAATCGTCATACAAGGCAGGCATGGAAGCTGGTTATGGGTTATTTTGGATGGAATCGTTCAAATTATAAAAGAAACTCCGCAAGGGACGGTGAAAATCGTTCGGATAGGGCAGGGCACATTTGTAGGCAGCGTTGCCTCCTTTTTATTGGGGGATTATGTGAGAAGCGCGACCGCAGTTGCAGAAAACAATGTGCTGCTCGGCGTTTTGGATTCTCATCGATTGCTGACGGAGTTTAACGGGCTGTCCCCGGAATTTAAAAATATCTGTTTAAGCCTTGACAAAAGGCTCAAACAGGTAACGGATAGAGCAGTTGATTATTATTGTGGGAAAGATCCCTTGTCTGGAATAGGCGAAAATGTTCCGTTTGCTGCGGATGAAAGAGATCAGGACAGACTGTCTTTGATAAAAGAGGGTAGAGCATATGTTGTAAGAAAAATGCCGACCGGAGAAGTGCTGCTTGCCAACCTGTTTGCCGGAGACTTTATTGGGCGTCTTTCCTTTGTAGGTTTGGACCACGAATTTTATTCAGCTTCGGTTTATGGCTCAAAGAATCTGAAGGTTGAAGAAATAAACAAAAAAATGCTGGTTTCTGAATACGGCCAATTGTCTTCCACCCTTAAAAACATTATAAGCACGATTGCATCGAGTATATCGGCGACATCGATGATGGTGTGTGAATACCAAAAGATACTTGCCGCCAGACAAGTATAACGGCGCTGTTTTTTTATTTTCCTTTTCTTGACGGGATATTGTAATGGCAGAGAATTTAAGAAGGCATAAAAGAATAGATACGCAAAATTTACTCTATTTATGCGTAAAGGAAAACGGCGATATTTTACTACAGGGAATGGGAAAAACGCTTAATGTTTCTGAGTCCGGGATCCGCCTGGAAACGCACTTTCCGATGGACTCCGAACAGATTGTCTGGATGACGATTGGATTTGAAGACGATGTCGTCGATGTCAAGGGAAAAATTGAGTATTGCATCGTAAAACAAAACACATATGAATTCGGGATCCGGTTTCTGGACATGGATCAACGCGCGCATTCAATTTTGCATGAATACGTGAAGATTTTTAGCAAAACTCCCGGAGAAGAGGCGGAAAGGACTGGTGTTTGAGGATGAGCAATCCGGTTCATGAAACGAATTTCCCCGATTTAAGGCTGATCAAGAGGGGAAAGGTAAGGGATATATATGAGGTGGAGAACTGCCTGCTGGTGGTGGCGACAGACAGAATTTCAGCGTTTGACGTCATTTTACCGGATCCGATACCGGGAAAGGGGAAAATTTTAAACCAGATTTCGCTTTTCTGGTTTGCCAAAATGGCCTCCATTTTGCCCAATCATGTAATTTCCGGCAACGTGGACGAATACCCCGATGTGTGCAAGCCGTATGCCGCAATTCTGGCGGGAAGAAGCATGCTGGTGCGAAGGGCTGCCCCCCTTTCCATTGAATGCGTGGTGAGGGGATACCTTTCCGGTTCCGGGTGGGAGTCTTATCAGAAGACCGGAGAGATCTGCGGCATCCCATTGCCCAGAGGACTGAAGGAATCCCAGAAACTTCCAGAGCCGATTTTTACGCCTTCGACGAAAGCGGATATCGGTGAACACGACATCAATATCGATTTTGAAACTGCCGCGCAAAAGGTGGGAAAGGATCTGGCCGGGCTGGCAAAAAAATACAGCCTTGAAATTTATGACAGAGGATGCCGGGTAGCCGAAGAAAAAGAAATCATCATTGCGGATACTAAATTTGAATTTGGCCTGATTGATGATAATCTCATATTGATTGATGAAGTGCTTACGCCTGATTCATCCAGATTTTGGCCCAAAGCGGCTTATGAGCCCGGAAGACCACAGAAAAGTTTTGATAAACAGTATCTTCGGGATTACCTGACATCCATCCGGTGGAATAAAAAACCGCCCGCTCCGTCACTTCCGGAAGAAGTGATTCAAAATACCCGGCAGAAATATATCGAGGCGCTGAATCTTCTTACGGGCATTGCTTATGATATCGGCTGATGCATCATCCGTCCGTATAAGCAAAATTTATCTTGAAAACAGCATGTTTCGCATTACGGCAAGGCCTGATGATGAAACACTTGAACGTTCCATCGAAACCGTTGGCTTGATTCATGCGCCGTTGCTGCTGGCTACTGACTCCGGATTCGTGATTGTCAGCGGATTTAAAAGAATCGAGGCATGTGTACGACTTGGATTTAAAACGATAACTGCGGCAGTACTTAAATCCGGGACATCGATGCTGGAATGTGCAAGGCTGGCGATTGCAGACAATATATCCCAACGAGAATTGAACGGGGTTGAAACAGCCAATGCCCTGAACCTGCTTTCGGGCATCATTTTGGACGCAGATCATCTCAGCCGGGCTGCCGGGATCCTCGGATTGCCATCCGACTCCCGTGCCATTAAAAAAATACAATCGATCGCACGTTTGCCTGAGTTTATTCAAAAAGGAATTATCGCAGAACGCATTGCATTGCCGGTTGCCTTTGAACTCGGGCGTCTGGAAGCGAATTCA
>CAYTSY010000088.1:0-323 GCA_964440555.1 uncultured Desulfobacteraceae bacterium | reverse complement strand
AGATTTTTATTGGTTTAAATTTAAGTATGAACCGGCAGCGCGAAATATTGATGCTGGTAAAAGAAATTTCCGCCCGGGAGGAAATCTCCATCAAAGAGCTCCTTGAAGAGCCCGGGCTTCGCGAAATTTTTTCTCAAAATGAATCGGATCATGGTGAAACCGCAAAGCAAATGCGGACTTATCTTAAAAAAAGGCGGTTCCCAACAATTTGCAGGAGGGAAAAGGCTTTCAACAGTTACGTAACATCCTTAAAACTCCCCAAAAATGCCAAACTTATGGCACCCGATCATTTAGAAGGGATGACGTATATGTTGCAGCTTTCG
>CAYTSY010000087.1:318-14806 GCA_964440555.1 uncultured Desulfobacteraceae bacterium | reverse complement strand
AAAATACTACAAATCATGAATTCTGAGACGGCTAAAAACAAATGCGGTTACCCTGAAATCGGGTAAGAGCGGGTCTGACCCGCGATGAGGCACTGGCGCCTTCTATTTGTTTATGATAGCATTAAATCACTGAAATCAAGAGAGGATATACTTTGATTTCGCTCTTTGACTTGTCCATCCGGATCAAACGGACAATCGACCGGATATTTTTTAATATCTTGTTTCCCATGCAAAAACCCGCTATAATAATTTAAAAACTGTAACCCCATGAGGAGCGTATCCGGCCATGAAAGAATCAAGATACCTGAAGGAAAATATTGAGAACATCCAAAGGCTGATGGATATCCCGACGTTAAAAAACTTCGAGGCCAGAAACATCGGAAAACTTCTAAGACTGAGCAAAGTCCGGGAATATGCGGATGGCGAATGCATTATCCGGGAAGGGGACGTAGATTCCTGGCTTTATTTTCTTTTAACCGGAAAAATACAAATCATCAAAGAAGGCGTTCAGATCGCCGTGATCGACAAGCGGGGTGAAATATTCGGAGAGATGCGCATCATCAGCGACTTAAGCCGCAGTGCATCAATCTTTGCAGTGGGCAAAACCGTTTGTCTGGCCGTGGATATCCTGGCAAAGGAGAGGCTGGAAAGCCAGGCTGAGGTCGACAAATTTTTATTGGCCCTTTATCAAGTGTTTGCCGAATTTGTTGCCATGCGGCTTCGGCTGACAAATGAAGAACTGGTTCGGACCAAAAAAGAAATCCTGCGGCTGGTCCAAGACGATTTGTTCCTCGAGGAATATTGATGGTCTCGTAAGATGTATCGACAAATCCGGGAGTCAAAATGCAAGCCTTGCTGATAACGGCCCATGGCAGCCGAAAAAGTCAATCCAACGAAGAAGTGATGCAGTTGGCGCAGGAACTGGAGAAAATGACCCGGATATTTGACTGCGTCAGTTATGCGTTTATCGAATTCACCTCCCCGTCTTTTTCCGAACAGGTCGATAACCTTGCAGCGCGCGGATCAACGCGAATTGTAGTTTTTCCTTATTTTATCGCCGCCGGGACCCATGTATTATCGGACCTGCCCAAATTAATCCACCAGGCAAAAACCGCCCACCCGGATATTGAATTTGCCTTAACCCCCCACCTGGGTAAACTTGAGGGGATTAAAAACCTCATACTGGAAGAAGTTGTGAAAAGATAGTGCTGAATGATGAATGCAAAATGATGAAATTAAAAGTCAGTGTGGAATTATCCCATGTGTGTCCTCTGGAGTCCATTGCCGCTCATGCAGCCGCAATTGAGTCCATGGGATTTTATCGGGCCTGGGTTCCGGATACGCTGGTGTCTCCATGGGAGGCTTGGCTTGCCGCGGATATCCTTGTGCACCACACGAAACACCTCAGGATCGGACTGGGCGTCACCAATCCCTATACCCGCCATCCCGTAGTGGTCGCCCAGATGGCGGCGACCCTGCAGGCATACAGCAACGGACGCCTGTCCCTTTCCATCGGCAAGGGCATCGCCCGTTTCCTGGAGAAGGCAGGGATCAATCAGCATCCGGCGGCTGTGGAAGAATGCATTGCCGTTGTACGCGCTCTGATGACCGGGGAACGCCTGACATTTAAGGGCGATGCCTATCAGATTGACGGTCTTCGCCTGAGAACGCCTCCGGTAAAAAGCCCGGTTCCCCTCTACCTTGCGGCAATAGGCCCCGAGAGCTGGGAAGCGGCTTTTCGCACGGCTGACGGCATCGCGACCATTTGGAGCGACGAGGCAGCCCGAATACGATCCCGGGTCATGGCTGAGCGCAGTCTGCCCACCGCAGCGCTTATCCCTTTTTCTGTCTCACAGGATCCTTTTTTTCAGAATAAAGCCGACTCCATTGACGCTCTGGAAGAAAGGGTCAATGCCGCAAAAGCCGCGAATTTTGATGAAGTCATCATTGCTTACAGGGATTTGGCCGACCTTGAGGCTGCATCCAAAATAGCAGGCAATGCCCCTCCGGAAACGGCATCTTTCGGCCCATAGCTGCGTTTTCGCTCTTTTGAAATCCTCGAAATAACCCGGCAATTTTCTTCCGTATCCGGACACGAAGAATCCTGTTGAAACCAATAAAAAAAAAGGATATGTTTAACCATTGTAAAAGAAAGCGGCCTCAAAACCGGATGACGTCAATGCCTTAGATGTCAAAAGACCGGGGCTGCCGGGAACGGACAGGACCTTTGCCGCAAGGATTTTTGTGCGGGTAAAGGTCTTTTTTTGACTGACCGAAGGGTAAGCGGATGACTCATGGTAAAAGGCGCAAACACCATGAATCCCCGATATAATGCAAGAGGATTGCTAAAGTGATTGAGTTATTTCTAAAAAGCCTTAAAGGCGTGAAACGGCTGATTATTGCGACGATCGGCTTTACCCTGTTGTTGATCGGTGTGGCCATGATTGTTTTACCCGGCCCGGCCTTTATCGTCATACCCGTATCTTTGGGTATTTTGGCCACGGAATTCATCTGGGCAAAGAAACTGATGAAAAAGGCGAAAAACCTTTTCTCGGAAGATGCCGAAAGTCAGGATCAACCTGCAGACGCAGAAAAAAAGCCGGAAAAAACATAACCCCACAAAGCATCATGAAAGGAAAGAAAAAATGACGACCCCTCAATTTTATGAAGAATATGCAGCCATACTCGGGTTTCCCGGATCCCACATCCTGTACAACATTTTTGATGTCCTGTATGACGGAGAAGACGACATCAAAATCCTTCAGGCCTTGCCGGGCAACGCCGAATCCATTTCAAATGCAACGGGGATTCCCTTGGACGCCCTGCAGCCGAAACTGGACCTGCTCTGGAAAAAAGGCGGGATCGGCGGAGGGATGGGTTATTATACTCTCCTCAAGGGGCTGATCCTGCTCAGAGACCATTCGGTCATGTGGCCCGATGCTTCCCAGAAATACTGGGAACTGTGGGAAGAAATGTTCACCAAGGAACACGAGCGGCATGCGGCCCACCTGAATTCAAAAAATTATCCACCGGCCATGCGGGTTTTGCCGGTTCAGGAAACCGTTGACGCCGAAAGCAAGGTTTTGGATATCGATTCGGCTATCAAAGTCTTCAAAGACGCCAGAATCATCAGCGCCGTTCAATGCGCGTGCAGGCTTCAGGCAAAAAAAACCGGCCGGGGACAGGACTGCCCGTCTCCTGAAACCGCCAACTGTTTTGCGACAAACCTGGTGGCCGAAATGACCCTGGCCAGGGGCATCGGCGAACAGATCTCACTGGAAGAAGCGCTGAAACGGCTCAAAGAGTGCGAGGATGCGGGACTGGTTCACATGGCGAGAAACAATGTGGCTGACGACATGTTCATGTGCAACTGCTGCGCCTGCTGCTGCCACGGCCTTCATATGATCAACGATGGTTCCTATACCACAGCCTTTGCGCCGTCCCGTTTCCAGATCAGACTGGATGCGGATGCCTGTACGGGATGCGGCGAATGTGAAGACCGGTGCCAGTTTGAAGCCATTGCGGTCAGCGATATTGCCCAGATCAACCTGGACAAATGCTTCGGCTGTGGCAACTGCGTCTCCACATGCCCGTCCGGCGCCCTCATCCTCACCGAAGTCCGGCCCGCGGACTCCATCCGGGTGGCGAAAAAAAGATGAAAGCCAGGGGTCGTCAGGATTAATCAGACACGATAAATAATGACGGCGCTATAAAAAAGTCTGATTTTCACCACAAAGGACACGAAGATCACGAAGGGTTATGAATATATAATATTTTCAACTTCGTGTACTTCGTGCTCTTCGTGGTTTATACAAATTCAGACATATCATTTTACGAGCACATGAACGCCCGAACGGAGGCGGTCCGTGCCGCTGGTGACGACCCTGTCGCCGGCGGCAAGGTTTTTCAGGACTTCCGTGTACCTGTCTCCGATAACGCCTGTCGCGACATCCCGTTTTACCGCAATGCCGTCATTCACCAGGAACACATGAGACGTTTGGCTGTCCGGCAAATATATCAGGGCATCGCGGGGCACGGCCGGGGACCGTCTTTTCCCCACTGAAAGCCCCACCCGTGCAAACATGCCTTCAACAAGCCGGCCGCCGGGATTGCCGACTTCGATCCTGGCCCTGAAGGTGCGGGTTTGCATGTCGATCATCGGGTTGACGAGCGCGACTTTGCCCTGAAATTGTGAGTTTTTGAATGCATCCATCTCGATGACGGCGCTCATCTTCGGGGTAATTTTACCGAAATCCGATTCCGGCAGCTGAATATCGACTTGCAGCCCCGACTGATGATCAGACTGGTCCAGTATCCGGAGAAGCGGGACCCCGGGAGCCGCGGCCTGTCCGATTTCCACGTTTCTTTCCACGACAACGCCGGATATGGGCGACCGGATAACCGCATCCAGGCGGTATTGTTCGGCGGTTCGGATCGCAGACAACGCCCGGTTGCCTTCTTCCCCGGCGGCAAAAAACTGCTCTTTGGCCGCCTTGAAAGCCGCCTCGGCTTCTTCAAAACGAACCTGTGAAATCGCTTTGTCGGCCATGAGCCGGGTGGCCCGCACATACTGTTTTCGGGCATGTTCAAGCTGGACTTTGGCCCGGGAGACCAGGGCTTTTGCGCCGGCGAAGGCAGCGTTGGCCTGGTCAACGGCGATGTCGAAATGCGTGCTGTTGATTCGGATCAATATCTGGTCTTTCATCACGGGTTGTCCGATGTCCACCAGGACGGCTTCGACGCTTCCCGCCACCTTGGGGCTTAAAACCACGGTCTCGCGGGCCTTGAGGGTGCCGACGGCCGTGATCCTTTCCTCGAAGTCATGCAGGATCACGGGCGAGACCGTCACCGACACAGCCGATTCGGCTGCAATCCGGGTGTTTTTTCTCGTGTTTTGGAAAGCAAATGTCAGTGAGCCCAAAAGAACCCCCATAAGGATTAAAAAACAGATCAGCGTTTTTTTCATACCGGTATTTCACCTCCTGTTTTCTTCCGGTCCCCGGCATACTCCCGGCGGTGTACCAGAACATACACCAGATGGACCAGAACCAGTGTAACGAGCCCGCTGACAAGCAATCCCCCGATAACGGTGATGCCCATCACATTCCATATTTCCGAGCCCACGCCCCTGGAAACGGCCAGGGGAACCATGCCGAAAATGGTAGCCAGACTCGTCATCAGCACAGGCCTGAGCCGGATTTTTCCGCCTGTTACAACGGCGTCGTAAAGAGCGATGCCCTGTTTGCGCAAATGCCGCGTGACATCTACGAGAAGAATGGCATTTTTCACGACAATCCCCATCAGCATGATGATGCCGATAAAGGTGATCAGGTTCAGCGGCGTCGCGGTGAGGGCGAATGCCAGGATCACCCCGACAAAGGCAAAGGGAACCGAACACATGATGATCAACGGATCCGTAAAGTTTTCAAATTGTCCGGCGATGACCATGTAAACCAGGAAGATCCCGAGAACCAGAAGAAAAAACAAATCGTAAAACGCCTTTCGCTGCTCCTCCACTTCGCCGCTCCAGTGAACGGACACGCCCGGCGGCAACGTTATTGATGCAAGGGCCGCACTGATATCGCGTTTGACGTCTCCCAAAACCCTGCCCTGGACCCCGGCCTGAATACGTGTAACCCGAACCCTGTTTTTCCGGTCGATCGCAACCGGACCCTGCGTTTCTTCAACATCGGCGACGTTGCGCAGTTTGACCATGGCCCCGCTAAGGGACATGACAGGCGTATCGCCGATTTGGCTGATGTGCTTTCGCTCGTCCTCTCCCAGGCGGAGTTCAATATCGACATCATCTCCGGCCGACCTGAGTTTCGTGTCATTAAACCCATGGTAATTTGTTCTCAGCGTATCGGCGACAAGCGCGACAGTGAGGCCCAAAGACGAGGCCCTGTCCCTGTCCGGCCGGATCCGGATTTCAGGTCTGGACCGTTTTGCACCGGCCGACACATCGACGATTCCCGGGGTTTGTTCAACAATGGCGCGAATGTTTTGGCTCACGCGCTCAACGGTTTCCTGGTTTTCGCCCAGGACTTCAATGCTGATGGCCCGCCCGCCGCCGAAAAACTGTTTCTGGATGGCGCTGATGGCGCGGATGGATAAGGTGTCCGCGCCCGGCAATACTTCCACCTTGGACCGCAGATCCGCCGCAATGACCTTGGCGGACCGGTTCCTTCTTTCCTTGGCAACCAGACGAACCCCGATTTTTCCGATATTGGATCCGTCGCTGAATCCCAAAATTCCCTGAAGTCCTTTTTTGCTCTGCCCGGCCAGGGCATAGGAGGCTTCGATATCGGGCTCTTGTTGTAAAATTTCCAGCACATGTTCGACATATGCCGCTGTAACGCCGCTTTGAGTACCCTCGGGAAGTTCCATGACGATCTCGAGCTCCGAGGAATCCACCTCCGGAAGAAATTCGGTCCCGATCATCGTTACAAGTGGCAAACAGGCCAGGCAGATGAAAAGAATCACCGAAATGGATATTTTTTCATGGGCGAGCACCCGGCCGAGAAGGCGTGCATACCCCGATTCCATTTCATCGAACTTCTTCTCGCTCCAGGTGAACAGCCGGCTCTTTCTTTCGCTTTCTTTCGGGCGAAGCAGCCGCGCGCAGGCCATGGGGATGATGGTCAACGCGGCAAAAAGAGAAGCCATGATCGTGACGATGATGATAAACGCCAGTTGGCTGAAAATGATGCCGGCAATGCCCTTGATGAAAAGCAGGGGGACAAACACGACGACAATGGTCAATGTCGATGCTACCACAGGCAGCGCCACTTCGGATGTGCCGGCAATGGATGCGCAGGTGAGTTCTTCGCCCTCATCGATATGCCGGATAATATTCTCCAGCACCACGATGGCGTCGTCCACCACCATGCCCAGTGAAATGGCCAGACTCATCAAAGAGATGACATTGAGAGTGTATCCCATAAAATAAAGCCCGATAAACGCGGATACGACGGAAACGGGCATGGCCAGGACGGCCACCAGGCTGCTTCGGACCCGGCGCAGGAAAACCAGGCAGACGATAACGACCAGGACCGCTCCGACGACGGCCGCCTCGCCCAGATTTTTGATCATGGCATAAATATAGTCGGAGGCGTCCACCACCGTATGGAGCTCGATATCGGCGTCGATCCCGGATTCCAGCGTGTTCAGGCATTTTTTAACTGCCGCGATGACTTTAACGCTGTTGGCATCCGACTGTTTTTGAATGATCATGACCATTCCGGGAAAACCGTCGGCCCATCCCCGCTGTGCCGGTTCCTCATGCGCGTCCGTGACCTTGGCCACGTCTTTTATCCGGATAAACGCCCCGGCTGATCCGCCGATGATGATGTCGCCGATTTCCGATGCGTCCCTGATCCTTCCCTCAATGCGAATCTGAAGTTCCTTGGATCCTGCCTGGACGCTGCCTGCGGGAAGGTTCAAGTTTTCAGCACGCAGGATATTCTGGATCTGATGCACGGAAACATGGTGGGCTTCGAGAACATCGCGGTTGAAATGGACATTGATCTGACGTCTTACCCCGCCTTCATAGAGGATCGTGCCCACGCCCGGGACCCGTTTCAACGGGTCGGCCAGTTGTCTGTCCACAATCGTGTACAGGTCGGGGCCCACATCCCTGCCCCGGATGGTTAAAATAAGGATCGGGGCCATGGAGCTGCTGAATTTGAAAATAAACGGCTCTTTTGCACCCGGGGCAATCTCGGGCTTGGCCAGATCGATCTGCTCGCGCCTGTGGTTTATGGCAGTATCCAGATCCGCGCCTCAGTCGAATATGCAGTTGACCATGGAAATATTGTCTTTTCTCGTTGACTCCACCCGGTCCAGGTTGGCGATGGTGGAAACATGGTCTTCAATGTATTTGGTCACCTCGGTTTCCACGTCCCTGGCCGAGGCCCCGGGATAGAGGGTAACAATGGTGGCGGCCGCGGGATCGATATCCGGCAGCAAGTCGAGATTCAATCCGGTTAAGGCCACAACTCCCAGCAGCAACAGCGCCGTAAAAAGCATGATGGTTGCTATGGGCCGTCTGACCGCTGTTTCAGGCAGATTCATCCGCGTCTACGCCCCGATTTCTCTTCTTTTGGACATGACCCCGAAAAACAGGATATTTTTCAGTTCATCGAGGTACTCATCGATCCGTTCTTCACTTTCATGCACCAGCCAGTTGATTTCAAAACCTCTGAGCGCATGGGCAATGGCATTGGCCGTCAACAGGGGATATTTCAGGTGAAAAACCAGTTTTTCCACCCCTTCCATTAAAACGGCGTAGATCATCTGCACCTCGTGTTCAAAAAGCTCTTTTCGAATGCTTTCCGCCTTGGGATAGAGGTTTTCAACGCCTTCGCGATCCAGATTGATGATATTGATGGCTTTACGCATATATCGGAACTTGGCTTTCACAAACGCGGTCAGTTTTCTTTCCGGAGAGTCCTCCCGAAACACCAGATCCCGGACTTCCTCAATCATCTCCTGCATTTCACGCCGCAGCACCTCGATATAGACCTGATCCTTGTTCCCGAAGTGATTATAAATCGTTGCCTTTGCCACCCGGGCTACCCGGGCCACTTCCTCGATGCTCGTTTTTCTCAGGCCGTATCGGGCGAACATTTTTTTGGCCGTATCAAGGATGGTCTCCAATTTTTCCTGGTTCATAGATCATCTCCTTTTATTTTTATACGATATTCGGATTATCGTATAAAAAAATAAATTGTCAAGAAAAAAATGACCGAAACCCCTTGCAGCCTGCAAGTCTGTTTCGGTCATTGCTTTTTTTGAATTTTGAATTTGTTTCGAATTTCGGATTTTGGATTTGGATTGTTATATGCGGGAATGGCGCCGGAGAACGGCCCGGATCACTTTCAAGCGGTCTTCTTGGAGGTTTTTCATCAAATTGACGGCCATATCCTGAAACCTTGGCCCCAGCAAAATTCCCGGATTCAAAGGGGGCCATCCGTTTGCCAGAATCCGCTCAATGACCCGACGCTGCAATCCGAATATTTCCCGGGTGACATCGTCCCACAGAACCGATTCGAAACCGGCGGATTTCAGGTCGTCTTTAACTTCCATTTCATCCGGCAGAAAACAAAGCGATGCATCGCCGGCCCAGGGAACGGGAAAGTATTCAATGGGGTGCGGACCTGAAAAAATTTCATACAGGGCGATTTTCCCGCCCGGCTTCAACACCCTGGCGATTTCCTGAAACAACGCTTTCTTGTCCGCAATATTCATGGAGGCATGCTGCATCCACGCCAGATCAAATGTATTTTCGGAAAAGGGCAGATCCAGGGCATTGCCGTTTCGGATATCCACCTTGTCCGACAGGCCGATTTTTTCCGTGAGCGCAACGGCGGCAAAGCAGAATTCTTCGGTAAGATCAATTCCGGTCACCCTGCACCCGAAATGATGGGCAAGGGCCCTGGCCGGCCCGCCGATGCCGCACCCCACATCCAGGACGTGCATCTGTTCATCAAGCCCGGCAAGGCGGCCGAGTTCCAGGGTGGCGATTCTTCCCATGACATGCAGTTCTTCCATGGGCCCCAGGCTGTCGATGGTCAGGGCATTGACATCAACCCCTGCCTGTTGAAGAGCGGCCAATATCCGGGAAGTCAAGTCCTGGGATCCGTAGTGCAAATTCAGGGCATCGATATATTCCGACATGATTTTCCTCTCCGCGTCCATCCGGTTTTTTCTCGATTTCATCATAATAAACATATATGATAAGAAGAAATGGTGAAACAATCGCTTAGATCATCCGCTTCCATTAATCAATATTAAACAAAAGGAGGAACCATGAAAGTTCTCGGTCTTGTATGCAGTCCCAGAAGAGGAGGAAACACGGAAATTTTAATCACGCATGCCCTGGCATCAGCCCGCGAAGCCGGGGCTGAGACGGAAATGCTCCTGGTGGCGGACATGAATATCGCACCCTGCGATGCCTGCGGGGCCTGCCTTGCAGAAGGGGTGTGCATTGTGGACGACGACATGCAAACCGTTTATGACAAACTCTACCAGGCCGACGGACTGATATTCGGCACGCCGGTGTATTTTCTCAATGTCAGCGCACAGGCAAAGGCCATCATCGACCGGACCTACGCCTGTCTGATGAAGGGAAAGCTGCGGGGCAAAGTGGCCGCCGTCATTGCAGCGGCCAGGCGGGTGGGCGCCGGTCAGGTCTTGGGCCTGATGTACACCTATTTTTCGGCCCAGCGAATGATTATCGCCGGCGGCGGCATCGGGTACGGCCGTGAAAAAGGCGAAGTCAATACGGGGCCGGGCATGTCTCCGATGCTTTCCGCCATTGAGGAAGCCCAGGCCATCGGCAGGAATGTCGTCAAAATGAAAAAAAGGCTGCTGTAGCCGGTCGGGCGGTTCCCTCAACGTCAACTGCCTGAACACGATTAAGAAGATTAAAAGATGGACAGGATTATGATGATCGATGGAACCAAAGCAAATCGAGCTACCCGCAGTCAGAGGTCCGGAGACGGGATCAACAACATGACGCATCGTATTATCGGCTGCGCAATGCAGGTCCACAGTTGCCTCGGCAATGGATTCCAGGAAGTAATTTATCAGCGCGCGCTCGCGATTGAACTCGATTTCCAGGGAATATCGTTCGAGCGCGAGAAAGAAATGCCGATATTTTATCGCGATAAACAAATAGGGACGAGAAGGGCGGATTTTTTTGTTGATAATCGTGTTCTGGTTGAATTGAAAGCTGTCGAAGAAATAGTAGACGTCCACAAAGCTCAGGCGATCAATTACCTGGAAGCCTATGGAATTGCCGATGGGTTGCTGATCAATTTCGGCGGGCGGAGCCTTGAGTTCAAACGGTTATACAATAAGAAGCTCATCCGGACGCCCAATCCGAAAAATATTCACCGTGCTCAAGATAGCCCAGATGCCGGATTTTAATCCTGTCCATCCGAAAAATCATGTTCATCGTGTTCAAGACGGTGAACATGGAAAATGGGAGAAAGCCAAATGTCACGGAAAATGTGGGGAAAACGTCGCATGGGCGAAAAAAGAGATCCCGGGAGGAATATAACCCTGGCGAGGGTCTCTTTCAGGGTTCAACCAGTATTTTGACAGCGCCGTCCTTTTTTCCGGCCAGCACCTCAAAACCGTTTTTGGCGATATCCTTAAGCCCGATGATATCCGTGATGATGACTTCCGGTTGTATTTTACCGGTTTCCAGCCATTTTACGGCCAACGCCGGATTGATCGAATTGGTGCCGATCATGGTCGTCTCACGGGTCACAAAACCCAGCATATGAATGGATGCCCGTTCCGTGAAGATTCCCTGAACGATTACGGCGCCCTGATAACGGGTTGAGGCAAGGCAGTCTTTTAACGCCGATTCGACTCCTACGGCCTCAATCGTCACATCCGCACCTTTGCCACCCGTGATCTCCTTTATTTTTGCGGGCGTCTTGAGCCTCGTCGGATCCCAGACCTGGGCCGCCCCCATGGATTGCGCCATTTTCCGCCGGTTCTCCAACACATCCGTCATGTATACGGTTTCAACGCCCATGGCCTTCAAGCCAGACAGCAGCATCAAGCCGACCGTGCCGGCTCCGGCGATAAAAACCGTATCCCCCGTTTTGACCCGGCCGCGGTCGATGGCATAGGCTGCTCCGGCCAGCGGCTCCAGCACGGCGGCCCGTTTCCACGCCATGTCGTCAGGAATTTTCAGTGTCCTCTCTACAGGGCAGACAACGGCTTCCGCATAGGCCCCGGCGATGAAGGTACAAACCCGGTCCCCGACCGAGAAGCCTTCAACATCAGGCCCCAGGGCCGCGATTTCACCGCAGGCCTCATGTCCGAAAGGACTCTCCGGAAAGGGACCATGGAGATACTCATGCAAATCGGAACCGCAGATGCCGCAATATTTGATTTTCACCTTGACCTCGCCCGGCCCCGCAACAGGGTCTGCGACTTCCTCAATTCTGATATCCCGAATGCCGTAATAGATCGCTTTTTTCATGACACGCACCCTTTCAGGCTGCTGAAGTTCTTTTTGAATTACTCCAGAGCGCCCTCCACCACCAGTTCCGTGATTTCATCCGTGGTCATCCCCAAAAAGTCCCTCAACACCATTTCCGTATGCTCTCCCATCAGCGGGGCCGCGGACAAGGGGGCATTTTTGCACTTGTCCAGCTTAAACGCGGAGGTGGCAATATGATAGGATCCCATTTCGGAATGTGTAAGACGGACGAAGTGCTCCCGATGCCGCAGTTGGGGGTCGTCGAATAAATCCTGCGGATCCTGGACAACGCCGGCGGGGACGCCCGCGGATTGCAGGGTCTGCATGATATTTGCAGCATCCTGTGCCCGGGTCCAGGTTTCAATCAGCAGGTCGAGTTCATCTTCGTTTGCTTTACGCCGGTCAAGCGTTTTAAACCGGTCGTCTGAAAGCCATTCCGGTTTATCGAGAACGCGGCAAAAAGCGCGCCATTCATCCTCGCCGGTTACGGCAATGGCGCACCACCGGTCTTCCCCCCGGCACCGGTAGACGCCGTGGGGGGCCGCATCCGGATCCCTGTTGCCCATTCGACGGGCAACCCTGCCATTGGCCTGGAAATCCAGCAACGCGGGGATCATGAACCAGAGAGAACTCTCCATCTGGGACTGGTCGATATATTGACCTTCGCCGGTGCGGCGGCGGTGGTCCAGGGCCGCAAGCAGGGAAACGAGCAGGAAATTCCAGTCCACAAAATCACTGTATGCGGAATAAGGCCCTACCGGTTCTCCCTCCGGCCATCCGGTCAACTCAAACCACCCGGCCATGGCCGATGCCATCTGGCCATATCCCCGATGCGGCGAGTGGGGTCCCGTCTGGCCCTGCAGGCAGGTGGAGGCCATGATGATGCGGGGATTTTTCTTTTTGACCTCCTCGTAGCTCAAGTTCCAACGGGCCATGACGCCGGGCGCAAAAGACTCGATCAGAATATCGGCCCAGTTGATGAGCCGGTCGACGACGGGCCTGGCCCGGTCATGTTTCATGTTCAGCGTAAGGCTCATCTTTCCCGCATTGTGAACGGCAAAATAACCGCTGCGATCCAGATGCGGCTGTTCCCCGGCAAAAGGGGTGGCGATTCGGGTGGTTTCAGGGTGGGCCATCGATTCCACTTTGACCACTGTTGCGCCGTGGTCGGCCAGATACCGCGTGGTCGTCGGACCTAAAACGGTGTTGGTAAAATCAAGCACCCGTACGCCGCTTAAAGGGCGATCCATATCCATTTTTATATGACTCCTGCCTTTTTCAGGTCGTTGAGTTCCTGGTCTGATAATCCCAAATCCTTTGTGTAAATATCGTGATTATGCTCTCCGGCAAAAGGCGCCCTTATGCCGGCTTTCCACGGGGTTTGGCTCATCTTCAGGGGGGCGTCGGGAATTTTTACGGTCTCATCGCTATTTGCGACAAAGGCCCTGGTCCCGAAATTCCTTGCCTGAAGCTGGGGATCCTCATACACATCGCCCACCGTATTGACGGGGGCCATCATAATTCCCCATTTTATCGCTTCCTCCAGCAGTTCCTTTTTGGTCTTTGTTTCAAAAAACTTCCCAAAGGCTTCAGTAATTTTTTCCAGGCGGCTCTCGTGCGTTGAAAATGCGCTCATGTCTTCCCATTTGATTTCTTTGAGCCAGTCTTCCGCCATGCCTTCTTCATCCATCCATTCCACCACCCGTCTCTGGCCTTTTGCACCGATCATTCCGCCGGAAAACATGAAGGTAACGTGGCCGTCTTTGGCGCGCCAGACGGTCTTGATGCGGTTTGAGCCGAATTGCCTGTATATGCCGTCCCTTTCCAGTTTTCTTTTTTGCAGGTCCCAAAACGCATACGTATTGGTCAGCATCCAGGACGGGCATTGCTGAGCCGCGGCATCCACATGCTGGCCTTTTCCGGAAAGCGCTCGAAAGTGAAGCGCCATCAGGCATCCCACCGCTGCCATGGCGCCGGCATGAAGAAACGCCTGGGGCGGATGGCTGATTCGAAGCGGAGGCCTGCCCGGCTCGCCCGTCATCCACATATATCCCCCCATAGCCCAGGTCACGATGTCCGGACCTTTCCACGAGGCCCGGGGGCCGGTCTGGCCAAAGGGCGTGATGGATGCCATGATCAGCCCCGGATTGATTTGGGTAAGCGCGCCGTAGTCAAGACCCAGCCCTTTTAAATACTCAGGGGAAAAGGATTCAATGAGAAAATCGGCTCCCTTCGCCAGTCTTTTCAATATGTCGCGGCCTTTCGGCGTTTCGATATCCAGGGTAATGCTCCTTTTCCCTGCATTATACGCCAGCCAGAAAAGGCTTTTCCCGGAATCCACGTCGTCCCGGAAAAAAGGCTCCTTTTTTCTTGCCGCATCGCCGCCCGGCCTCTCCACTTTAATGACGTCAGCCCCGAGATCGGAAAATATCCTGCCGCAAAGCTGGCCTCGTTCCTCGGCTAAGTCTCACCCTCGGTTAGGAG
>CAYTSY010000087.1:0-308 GCA_964440555.1 uncultured Desulfobacteraceae bacterium | reverse complement strand
TTTCATTCAATTTTTGTTCCTCCTCTTCACAGGATCCGCTTTGACTTTCCTTTTTAATTTTTCCATATCATGAAATGCAGGTTTTGTCTGTCGGAAAAAACCATGATAGCGGAAACCAAAAAAAAATGCACTTGGTACTCCGGGGCATAAATTCACTGACGTATTTTCTTCGTGTTCTCCGTGTCCTTCGTGGTAATTTAAACCCAATGAATTCAGCCACGAAGGGCAAGTTCAAACACCATTCTGCTGGTGGCTGCAGGGTAACCGCATTTGTTTTTAGCCGTCTCAGAATTCATGATTTGTAGTAT
>CAYTSY010000086.1:0-15050 GCA_964440555.1 uncultured Desulfobacteraceae bacterium | reverse complement strand
TCCGCTTCCGTTTAATCCGAAAATCTGGTTCCATTTAATTTGGAAATCAACACCACGTGTTTTGATGAAACCGAGAAAAGAGAAATTCAAGTTGAGCTGAAGTACATTCTCTCAAAGGGAAGTTGGAACCACCCGTTGGATGACCTTGACTATGTGGTTTGTTGGGAGAATCGGTGGCGAGATTTCCCAAAACCAGTAATCGAAATATCTAAACTCATAAGAGAAACATAACAACAGCGTCAACGCGGACTGGCAATTCCGCTGCGCTCCATTGCCATCCGGTTACGCTGATCGTTAGGTGCTATCAATTTAACAAACAATAAGGTTCTCGCGTATGAACGGGCAAGAAAATGCTTTTGAACTTCCCAAAAATATTGATCGATATTTAGCAACCCTTTCGAAATACTATGGGAAGGAAGGCCAAAAAAAACTACAGGAAATTATTGTTAATTCACATGTTAAAGTCCATTCTGGATGGAGTTCTGATAATTGGAATGGTGGCACCTATGGTCATGCTTTATACTTGGCCATTCCTGAATCAATTTATTTGAGCACCGTAAATGATAAAGCTGGACTACAAGAACAAATCCGTGAGGGGCTTAATAAAATTCATGATATCCAAAATGAATTTATCGAAGAAGTATTTTTCGAGATGGAGGTTCCTGATGATCATGACTGGCGTAAGGATTCAGGCCTTCTCATAACCCATAATAGAATAGTACCGGACCCAGTGGCCGGCCGGATTTGGGATAAGGATTGCTTTCGCGTATTTCTTAGTCACAAAACAGAAGTAAAAAAGGAGTCGTCTGGACTAAAGGGAAAATTAAAACTTTACGGCATTTCGTGTTTTGTTGCACATGAAGATATCCACCCTACCAAAGAGTGGCAGAATGAGATCGAAAATGCGCTGCATACTATGGATACGTTTGTTGCATTATTAACAGATGGATTTCATGATAGCCTTTGGACTGACCAAGAAGTAGGATTTGCATTTGGTCGAGGAGTGCCAATAATCTCGGTAAAATTGGGTAAAGACCCATATGGTTTTATTGGTAAATTTCAAGCTTTATCATGTACCTGGGAAACAGCCCCTGCTGAAATAGCAAAAATTGTGATAAAAAAAGATCCGATGCTCAACGCGTACATAAACGCAGTTAAAAACTGTCAAAGCTATGATGATGGAAACAAGTTGGCTGAGATATTGCCTTTTATAGAAAAATTATCAGATAGCCAAATTGATAATTTAGTAACCGCATTTAATGAGAATAGTCAAGTGCGCGATTGTTATGGTTTCAATGGAACAAATCCCCGGTATTATGGTGATGGATTATTGCACAATTTGCAGCGAATAACGAAGATTGCTTACAAGCTATCTTCTCGGAACAAAATCGAGAAAGCACCGTTATTTTGAAATTTAAAAAAAACCTAACGGCGCAAATCAGTCGACGCAAAAAGCGCGCGACTGATTTGCGCCGTTAGAAACCGTTGAAACAGATATTTGAATTGACAGATTGATTGTGAGGATATGAATAAAGAAGATCATACACTCTACCCCTATAACGCGACAAGACCAGCAGGAAAATATCATGGAGAAAGAACAAAAAATTGCCTTACTGATTGATTGTGATAACGTAAGTTACCGCGCCATTACCGGGGTCCTGAACGAACTTGCCAAATATGGCGTGACGAATATTCGCCGCGCGTATGGAAACTGGAAGAATCCGAACATGAAAGGGTGGGAAGAACAACTCCATCCCTTTGCCATTCAACCGATTCAACAATTCGCCTATACCGTTGGGAAAAACGCGACCGATGCCGCCATGATTATTGATGCGATGGATTTGCTCTATACTCAAACGCTTGATGCGTTTGCCTTCATGACGAGCGACAGTGATTTTACGCCGATAGTGATGCGAATATTAACCAATGGTCTGAAAGTGTATGGTTTTGGCGAAAAGAAAACCCCAGAACCCTTTGTCAAAGCCTGTTCATTATTTATCTATACCGAAAACCTTGAGGTTTCGGAGCATGAACCGGAGAAAACCGAGGAAACGCGAAAAGATGCCAAACGCTCGCGGAATGAATTACGGGTGGAGGCCGGGTTAGTGAATATCCTTCGAACGGCCGTCGAGCAAACTGCCGAGGATGATGGCTGGTCACATCTTGGGCGGGTGGGACAATATATTTCCAATAATACCTCCTTATCCCCGATTAATTATGGCTATAAAAAATGGAGCGATCTCATCCGGGTGAGTGACTTATTTGAGATTGAAATGCGGAATAATAATTCGGTGATGTATATCAAAGCCAAGCGGAAGCCAACGGCCAAAGAGTCATAATTGTTTATCTGTCAGAGACATCGAGAGGGTGTATGGAAGACGGGTGGGTTTCTAACAATCCGCTTGCAGCCGACCCGAAGGGGCGCAGGGCAAAATTGGGTGCTCACCGTGAAGGCATGATGGCCGCGCCCCTTCGGTCGGCTGAAGCGGCGCGTTAGGCTCTCATACGGAGGAGACTGTATTGACTCGGTACGACGCCATTGGAACCAAATACAACTCATACCGGAATGCTGATCCTCGAATTGTCGCGGTCCTGAAGGACTTGCTCGGTCTGCCTGAGGGAGCGGTCGTCGTCGACGTTGGAGCGGGCACCGGTAATTACAGTAACGCTCTTGCAGCCTTGGGCTACAAGCTAAAGGCCATAGAACCATCACAAGTCATGCGTGAACAGTCCATACCTAACCTTAATGTTGAATGGTTAGCTGGCTCAGCCGAGTCAATTCCCTTACCGAAAGGTTCGGCCGCCGGCATTATTTCGACTCTCGCTGTCCATCATTTCCATGACCTAAACGCTGCCGCAGCAGAAATGCGGCGTGTATGTAGTAACGGTCCCATAGTCTTGTTTACGATCGACCCCAGGAGGGGAGAGCCATTTTGGTTCGGGGAATATTTCCCGGGCATCCATGGTCGGCTATTTGATGCCTTTGTACCTATCGAGGAACTCATATCCGTGTTCACTGGGACCCAAGATGCGACTGCGACGGTTCACAGTTTTCCGCTACCACAAGATCTTTCTGACCTGAACATGCACGCGGGGTGGAATAGGCCCGAGCTTTATCTCGACTTCGTGGCGCGGAGAGGAATGTCCGGTTTCGCCATGTCCGATCATTCTGAAGTTCATGCTGGTCTTGACTTACTCTCTCGCGACTTGAAGCATGGTAAGTGGGACAAACGCAACGGCTATCTCAGGGCGAAAGAGAGTTACGATCTTGGATTCATATTTATAAAAATACTGCCTAACATTGCTGCTTCAGGCGACGGCGCAAAACCGCGCCGCTCCTGAGCAGCCCGTTCGCTGGGATGTACAATGAAAGAATTTCCGACAATAGAAACAAAAAGACTCATACTCCGACCATTTGGACCTCAAGATGCGGTGGATGTAAAGCTTCTTGCAGGAGACAAGGCAATTTCTGACACAACACTAAACATCCCACATCCTTATAAAGTTGAGATGGCTTTAGAGTGGATTTCGCATCATCAAGATGAAGTCGCCAATGATCAAGGAATTACATTTGCCATCACTCAAAAATCCGATCGTTTCCTTGTTGGAGCGATAAGCCTTATGAAAATCACCAGGCATCATCAGGCTGAACTTGGCTATTGGATTGGTAAACCTTTCTGGAATGACGGAATTTGTACTGAAGCAGCGCAAGCTGTTCTGCATTTTGCGTTTATCGAACTTTCTTTAATCAGAATCCATGCCCAGCATATGTCCAGAAATCCTTCTTCTGGCCGAGTTATGCAAAAACTTGGCATGCAGCATGAGGGCACCCGTAAAAAGCATGCCAAAAAAGGAGACAAATTCGAGGATATGGAATTATATGGTATTCTGAAAGAAGATTCAGGAATTAACTCTGACTAAAAATGCTGACGCATTTTTAGTCAGGGGATAAGGGACGCCCCACATATTTGCTGTTTTCAGCAAATGTGATATCTTGGTTGACTTGGATTTCTTAATCATTTAATAGAGTTATCATGCCACGAAAATCTTGAATTTACGCTGCAGGCGCACTGCACCATAGGACGTAGCGGGGGGCGCTCTCAACATCTGATACCGGGTTATATTATATTTTCAAACCTCATAAAAAGACCTTGCATATTGTATTATTAATGCTTACAATGTATTTCAATAAATTACAATGGAGGCAATGTATGAGCAAAGCATTATCTATAAGAGTTTCAAATGAACTCGACTTAAAACTATCTGAAATTGCAAAAGAAACGGAACGCCCTAAATCTTTTCATATTCAAAAGGCATTGGAAGCATATTTAAATGAAATAGCTGATTTACAAGTAGCTTATGATCGTTTGCACGATACTGCTGATCCAGTAATTTCTATTGATGATATGAGGAAAGAACTTGAATTATAAAATAGCGTTCAAGAAATCCATTTCTCGTGATCTTAAAAAAATAGACAAAGAACAGGCCCAAAGAATTTTAATTAAAATTGAGTCTGAACTTCCAGAGAAAGCCGGAATTTTACCAACATTAACCCGTAAATTTTCTGGTTTGAGAAAATTTAGAGCTGGAGACTTCAGGGTAATTTTTACTATTATAGGTGACACAGCTCTTATTCTAAGAATAGGGTATCGAAAAGAAGTATACAAATAGAATAGGATAACGTCTTTCAATAGGAGGATAGTGTCAGCGATCAGGATAGCATGCCAAGCGATAAATAGGTTAATATGACACAGCATCGGCCGTTGATAAGACTCGCCGGAAAACCCGGTCAGATCGGATGGGAACATGGCCGTCAGATCCGGGACCGGATCGATGAGGCCTGGCGGTTTTACAGTGAAACCCTTTTCGGGAACCGGCTTTCTGATTTAAAAGAGATGGGAAATCTGTATCTGGAATGTATTTACGGGTTTTCCGATCCCTATGGAAAGGAAATCGAGGCCATTGCCGCGGGATCCGGTCATCGATCGTGGGAAATCGCTGTTCTCAATGCCCGAACGGAAATTTTTCTAAAACTCCTCGAGGAAAATCCTCCGGGAGAATGCACGGCGGTCTACTTTCCCGAAACCCGGGTTCTGGGACAAAACTGGGACTGGATGAAGCAGTTGGAGTCCCTGGTCGTTCTGATGGAAATTACGCGGGAAGACGGCCATACCCTTCTGCAACTCGCGGAGCCCGGGATCATCGGGAAAATCGGATGCAACAGCGCCGGCATCGGCGTCTGCCTCAACATCCTCACCGGTAAGGCAAGCCCGCCCGCAGTGCCGGTGCACGTGCTGCTTCGTGCAGTTCTGGATGGTCATTCCATTTCAGACACCTTGGCGCTGTTTAAAACCCTTCGGCATGGCACATGCAGCCATATCCTGATGGCAGACGACACGGGCGCCTGTATCGGCATGGAATTTCAAGGCGAAAAAATGAGTGTCGTGCCGGCGGGGACACCTTTTTTTCTGCACACCAATCACTACTTGAGCGATCTGGCCGATAATCATGATGTTAAAAAGGATATCGTTTACCCCAGTTCCATCTGCCGGTACCAAACCGGGGTCAAATTGCTGGAAAGCATGGACGAGGATGCCGGCGTCGAACAACTGAAAATCATTCTGATGGATGCTTCCGGTCGTCCTTATCCGATCTGTGCGCCATACATGAATTACTTCGGATTTTTAAATGGAACTGTGAGCTCGATCATCATGGATCTTCCGAATCGGATCATGCATATCTCGATCGGCAACCCCCTTGAAAATCCATACCACAGGGTCGGTTTTTCGCGTTGACTGCCACGGAGCAATAGAAACTTCGGATCCGCTTAACCCTTAAACCAAAAGGAGTCTGATCATGGCTTTAAAATCGCTTCTAACGGTCATTGCGGCCCTGTGCGTCCTGCTGTTGCCCCTCTTTCCTGCCGCAGGTGAAGAATTTAAACCAATCCGGCTGTTGCAGCCGCAGATGGATGGCGGCAGGCCACTGATGCAGGTGTTGAAGGACAGGACGTCCGGGAGGGCATTCAGCCCGGAAGAACTGCCTTTGCAGACATTGTCGAATTTGCTCTGGGCCGCGTTCGGCGTAAATCGGCCGGATTCCGGAAAACGGACCGCGCCATCCGCCATGAACTGGCAGGAAATCGACATCTACATCGCTCTTTCTACAGGCCTCTACCGGTATGATGCAACGGCAAACGTTTTGAAGCCGGTTCTCGCCAAAGACGTCCGGGATCTCACCGGAAAACAGGCTTTCGTGAAGGAAGCGCCGGTAAACCTTATTTTTGTGGCTGATTTTTCCAGGATGGGAAAGGCGAAAGCCGATGACAAAATTTTCTATTCCGCAGCGGATGCGGGCTTTATCTGTCAGAATGTCTACCTGTACTGCGCTTCGGAAGGTCTGTCTACGGTTGTTCGCGGGGCCATCGACAGGCAGGCCCTGGCAACACGTCTGAAACTGAGGCCGGATCAGCGGGTTATCATCGCCCAATCGGTTGGATATCCTACAAAATAAGCAAAGTCCTGTTTGAGACGGAAAAACCCTTTGGCCATACGGATTATGTTCGGCACGGACAGCCCGATTTTTAACGGCGTATGCATGGTTAACGACATGATCGATATTGACATATTTTAAGTATGAATGATAGCCGTCGACAAACCTGAAGAAACCCGCATAAAAGAGGTGTACCATGTTTCGAAATTACCGGGATTTTCTTAAAGACACCATCCGCAAAGAGGTCGATTTTTCGCAAACCGCGCAAAACAGGGGCGTAAAGCCGCCCCCGCTGCAAAAACCCTGTGCGTTGAGCACGGAAAAGATCGCTCTGGTTGAGCCGGGCTCCTGGCGTTCCATCAACGAATTGAGCCTGGAAAAAGCAATTGCGAAAAGAAAGTCGCGCCGGGTTTTTACTCAGGAGGCGCTTGGGCTGGAGGATCTGTCTTTTCTGCTCTGGGCGACACAGGGACTTCGGCAGGCAGGCTCCAATTTCCGCACCGTTCCTTCGGCCGGCTGCCGACACGCGCTGGAGACTTACGTAGCGGCTTTGCGCATTACAGGATTGGAAAAGGCGATATACCGATACCTGCCGCTTGATCACGCGCTGGTTGAGACTGCCCGCCCCGCCGGTCTGGAAGACCGCCTGGCACAGGCGACCTATGGCCAGCATTTCTGCGGCAGGGGCGCTGCGACCTTCATCTGGACGGCGATCCCGGACCGAATGGAATGGCGGTATGCTGAAGCCTCTTACAAGGTTATTGCACTGGATGCCGGACATGTGTGCCAGAATCTTTACCTGGCTTGCGAGAACGTCAGGGCCGGCGCCTGCGCGGTCGCCGCCTATGACCAGGAGAAAATGGATCAGTTGCTGGGAGTCGACGGCGACGAAGAGTTCACGATCTATCTGTCTCCAGTCGGAAAAGTGTAGCAATACCCCTATTGCCGCATGACAACCGGCTTCTTTTAATGTTGTTTTGCTAACTCATCTTTCAGTTTGTATTTCAAAATCTTACCACTTGGGTTCCGGGGGAGTGCGGGAACGAAAAAAAAGGCCTTGGGGCATTTGAATCCCGGCAGCACCTGCCGGGCAAATGCTGTAAGACGGGGCTCGTCCATGGTTTTGCCCGGATGCAGGACCACTGCCGCGTGAATTTTTTCGCCCCATTTGGCATCGGGAAGCCCGAATACCCCGACTTCCTGAATATCGGGATGTTTGAGCAATGCGTCTTCCACTTCCTTGGCAAAAACATTCTCGCCGCCGGTTTTGATCATTTCCTTACGGCGGTCTGCAAAATAAAGGAAACCCTCCTCATCTTGGCTGACCACATCGCCGGTATGAAGCCAGCCGTTGACAAAGGTCAGCCGCGTTTCCTCCGGCCGCCTGTAATACCCGGAAATGACCGATGGCCCTTTCAGCAGGAGTTCACCCGGCTGCCCGCAAAGAACATCTTCTCTCTCTTCGTTTACGATCCGGTAATGTAAAATCGGGTTGACCACGCCGATGGAACCCTGTTTTTCAAACATCCGGGCCGGGTCGAGCACCGTGGCATTGCCGCCGCTGGATTCCGTAAGACCGTAGGTATAATAGAGTTGAGCATTCGGGAAATGACGCTGTACAGCTGTTTTCAGATCTTCGGGAAAAGAGGCCGCGGCCGTGCAGAACAGGCGCACATGGCGCATATCGTAGGCCATGGCCTCGGCAGAGGCCGCTATCCAGGAAAACAAAAACGGCGGCACCACCTGGAGAACCGTGGCCTTTTCATCGTAAATCCGCCGCATATACCGAACCGGCTCAAAGCCCGGTTCCAGCACCACCTTTGCCCCGGCCGCCATAAAGGAATTCAGCCCGTTGTTGATGATCACATGAAACAGGGGCAGCATCTGGATGCCGGTGTCTTTTTCCGTAAGATTCATGGCATTGACCGTGGTGTGTATGGCCCAGAGCGCGTTGGCATGGGTCAACACGGCGATTTTGCTGACGCCGGTGGTCCCGCCGGTACACAGAAAAATATACGGATCATCAGGGTCAACCTCAACCCGGGGCTCATCCGGCCGGCCGCCTTCAATCAAGGCTTCGTAGCCCGTTGCATACGCCCGGATATCGCCGTCCACCTGAATAAACCGCTCGACTTTGGGCAGGCCTGATCTTATGTCGTCGACCATGGCGGCAAATCCTTCCGAAAATATCAGAACCCGGGCATCCGAGTGGTCGACCAGATGGCGGATGTCCGCGGGCATGAGCCTGGAGAGAACCGGAAAATATACCACGCCGATTTTGGCCAGCGCAAAGTTGGCTTCGACGCAGGCCGGATGATTTTCCGAAATCAGCGCAACCTTGTCTCCTTTTACCAGACCCAGGGACAGGAAGGCATCGGCCAGGCGATTGACCCGGCCGTTTAACATTTTCCAGGTGAGTCTGCGATCACCGAATACAAGAGCCTCATTGTCGGCATACTGGATCGCGTTTCGGGAAACGATGTTTCCGATCGTCATGGACACTCCTTTTCCTAAAGGCGTTATGTTCTTAAAGCGCCCTCCGGATCGACCCGGTTGCGCAAAACCGCTAGTTCTTCAGGGGTGGGCGGTTTTGTTTCCATGACCGTCTCCGGAACCTCAACCCTGAATCCGGTGCTGTCCGTCACCTGTCCGGCTGTGACCCCCGTGATGCCGATAAGAGTCAGATTTCCAATACCGCGCCGGGGCCATGCCCCGGACCATGGCCATGGCGTGCTGCGCCGTGATAAAACCGCCCAGAGCAACGGTCATGCCGTCACGGATACAATCCAGCGCCGCATCTTCTTCCAGGGTCACGGATTTTCGCTTCATGCCGGCCTGCTTCCCTTTCTGTCTTAATTGAATTTCCTGTAATTTAGCCTTTAAAATAAAGCAATTGCCATGCCATCTCCATAAAAGCGGTAATTCGCTGTATAATTGGGTTATTATGTCATTTCCCGTATGGTTCGAAGTTGATGACATTCACTTAATATTGGCAATTTTACGATATTTAGTGATGCGATTTGTATTTACCTCCCCACTGTTTAAAACATCAACGCTCAAAATAACTTGAACTTATTCATATCTTATGCAAATAGTGACTTTCTGTTCAGACACAAAGCGTGCCCGGAGGAAAAAATGCAGACGTTGTTTCAAAAAAGAGACTCGCAATCTTTGCTGCTTGATGTTGCATCCGGATTCAACGAAAAAAGCATTCCGATTGAAATCAGAACGGATTTATTTACCGGATGCGTATCCCGCGTACTGAAATTCAGAAACAAACTCCCCAAAATCGCCGCAGACACTGAAACCATCGCCAAATCAAAAGCGCTGTGTCCGTTTTGCCCGGAGGTCAGGGATGCGTTGACTCCTAAATTTCCACCTTCCATTGCTCCCGAAGGCCATATCCGGTATGGGAAAGCGGTTGTTTTGCCCAATGCGTTCCCGTACAGCCGATATTGCGGGGTCACCCTGTTTTCGGACGAACATTTTCTCCATCTGAACCAGTTTTCCCCCGAAATATTGCATGACGCATTCCAGGCGGCCATAACCTACATCCGCCGGGTTCAAAGCAGCGACCCTGAAGTGAAATACGCCTCAATAAACTGGAATTATCTGATGAGCGCCGGCGGGGGGCTGTATCATCCCCACCTTCAGGCCGTGGTCAACCGTCAGCCGACCCATTTTCACGGCCATTTGATCGGGCAGTCCGCAAATTACAGAGACAGGCATCAAAAAAACTACTGGGAAAGTCTTCTGGAATACGAAAAAAGCCAATCGGTGAGATATCTTTTTCAATACGGGAAAGTTGCGTTTTTATCCGTGTTCAGCCCCAAGGGCATGTTCGGTGAAATATTGGCTCTTTTTACCGGAGTTACGGGCATCGACGAGATCGCCGATCAGGATTGGAGCTCTTTTGAAAACGGGCTTTCCCGAATATTGGGATGCTTTTCAGGCCTGAATTTAAACAGCCTGAACATGACGTTGCTGCTCACGCTTTCACCCGTAAGCGACTGCTGTATCCAGGCGCGCATTACCCCCCGCATGAGTCTGCCGCCATGGGGGACCAGCGACGTCAATTATTTTGAAAAAGGTCACAATGAAATCATCGTGGTTTTTGCTCCGGAAGATCTGGCCGCAGAAATCAGAACCGCCGGTTAGTGCATCTGGTGGTACAATTCAACGATTCTGGCCACATTAAAAGCCGAGTCAACCGCCTGATGCGTGCCGCAGCCGTATCCCCCGGCGTCGCAACCGACATAGAAGAGTCCGTTTATAGGTCCTGCTGCGGCCGGTTTGTGTCTGCCGCATTGTCCCACTACCTGGCCCAGCCCGATGCACTCGCCTCCGATCCTGGGCAGAACCTGATCCCGGGTAAGGCCTGATACCTGCCTGGCGCCGTAATTTTCCTTAGTTTCCACGGTCTGTGAAAATCCTGGCCAGATGCGCTCCATCATCTCGTCGAGTTTATCCCACCAGGCCTCGGCGTTGTTCATTTGCGGATCTGCCGGGCATAGCGTTGAGGCTAAAACGCATTGCTTGCCGGCAGGCGCAAGGTCCGGATCAAAATTGGAGGGAATCACATTGAAAACCAGCAGCTCTTCAGGGACCTTGCCGTTTTTTGCGCTCTGACTTCTTTCCCTGTTGACATAGCTTTCATCTGAGAATGCGATGTTAAACGCTTCCTTAAAAAACGGCGCGTTCAAAAAGTATCGCGTTCCCATCAACCCCAAAGAGGGAACCAGTTCCTTGATCTTATTTGTATAACCTTTATCAAAATGTTCTTCTCCGACCAGTTTGAGAACCGTCGGCTGAATTCCGGCGTTGCTGACCACGATGGGGGCGTAAAAAACACCCCTGTCCGTTATAACGCCTTTAGCCCTTCCGTGCTCAATTAGAATTTTTTCAGCACGGGTTTGATAGCTGACCTTGCCGCCGAGTTCCTCAAACGCCTCAACGCACCTTTCAAACAGACGCCCATACCCTCCTCTTGAATAGTAGCCGGCGCTGTTTGCCATCATGTCGCGACTGGTCCTGATAAACTCTGAAGCCGCCACCAGATCGATGGGAACAACATAAACGATATTGGTCTGCATTGCCAGCAGGGAATAAAACGGTTTGGGCAGGTCATATTTGAGAAGATATTCGTGATAGGTGATATCGTCGAGCCGTTCGACCTCGTATGGGGTCAATGCCGCAGTCTCCATCGCCATGCGGATGATCTCACCCAACCCGGCGTCATCTATTCCCAGCCACTTCATCTGGGCCATCATGGCTTCGGGATCGGGAGCCTGCCCTGGAAGCGGCCGGCGGCTGACATAGGGACGATAGACGCCCTGAGCATCCGGATAATACAAAGTCGAATGAATGTCATGGGCCGTGAGTCCGGACGCCAGACCCAGAATTTTTAAAATCTCCTCAAACCGGCTGTTGTACATGGGCCCGCCGGTCACGGGCCAGAGTTCATAGCGAAAGCCCTGCTTGGAGACGGTCATGGCTTTCCCGCCGGCCCGGTTGTTTTGTTCGATTAAAAGTGTTTTAAGTCCTTTTTTCGCCAGAAGGGCGGCGCATGGCGCTCCCCCGGGTCCGGCGCCGATAACGATGGCATCAAAATGATTTTCCGTCATGATATCCCTCCCGTGCTGCAGATATAACAGAAGATCAGAAGTCCAGAGGTCGGAGGCCTGAAGTCTGATCTCCGACCTCTGGTTATTTGTGTGCATCAAAGTGGAAACAAGAGGATTAAAGGACTTTGATGGTCTCCTACTGGTCCCAGATTTTCGCTATATCGTCTTGGTTTACGCCGAATACGCTGCCAAGCGGGGCAAGCGGTTCTGTTCTGACAAACGCCGGGTCCGGTTCGTTTAACGTATGGAAGCCCGATTTCTTGTTGAATTCAACCTCGTCTCTGAGTGTTTGCCGGCCGAGGTTGATCAGGTCTTCAATACCCAGGCTGACGCCGAAGCGCGCATTGACCAAGTCTCTTAGAAATTCCAGGGTTTTGTTTTTATTTCCCGGCGTGGCGAAATAACAATACCCCAGCGCATCCTTGGCAGCCATATAAATCTGTTCCTTCAACGAACTCTCCACGGCCCCGTCATTGTTCATAAAGTCACCGGCATAGCAAAGCCCGGCGGTATGGTCGGCCCCCATCGGGCTTGTACTGTATGTCACGCCCGTGCCTTTCCCAACACGGGGATCATGGGCGGGGATGGCCTGGCCCTTAAAGGCCGGGATTCTATCCACGCCCAGGGCTTTTGCGGTGGCGACAACGCCGTTTGCCAGGATATTGCCGAATTTTGTTCCCTTTTCTATTTCATCGAGCAATCCGTAGACGCCTTCGGGGTCTCCCATCTTTATCTTTCCCGCACTTGCGGCCACGCCCATGGCGGCGCCGCATTCGATGCAGTCGATTCCGATCTCATCACAAATCCGGTCGTAATGGGCAACGATATCCGGGTCGTTAATCCCCAGGTTCGTTCCCAACAACGCGGTGGCCTCGTATTCGTAGCTGGCCGTCAGGTACTTTCCGTCCGGATCATTAAAGACAACCGAGCATTTTACGATACACCCGGGCATGCATGCGTCCATTTTACCCCCCCGTGCTTTATTGATGACGTCAATGCCCGGACCGCTTATTTTTTCCACATCCAAAGGCTCGCTGCCGTAGTTGAATACCGGCATGCTGCCGATGCTTCTCAGCATCACGGAAGAACAGGCCGATCCGTAGGCGCTGAACATTTTGATCATGGGGTCTGTCGGCAGATACTGTATCCATTCCTTCAGGGTATTCCTGAAAGCATCCTTATCCGCCATTTCAACGGGAGCGGTTCCGCTGTCGTCCACCACAATGGCCTTGAGACCTTTGGCGCCCATGACCGCTCCCACGCCGCCGCGGGCCGCATGCCGGGACGTATGGCCGTCTTTGTCCGTAAAATCGACCGCAGCCCCCTTGCATTTTCTTTCTCCGATAACGCCGATGGAGATGACGGCGGATTTGGGGTTATATTTTTCGTGGAGTTTATCGACCAGAGGATAATTTCTCATACCCGCATAGGCGTCAGCGCCTTCGATAACGGCCCCGTTTTTGGATAAATGGAGCAGATGCATTTTCCCATCCCCGGGTGCGCCTTCCACCACAATGGCGCGAATGCCCAGTTTGTCCAGTTTCTGGGCCGTGGGGCCTCCGGCGTTGGCTTCTTTGATGCCGTTGGTCAGGGGACTTTTCGCGCCTACGGAGATCCGGCCGCAAGACGGCGCCATGGTTCCGGCCAGTGGGCCTGTCGCAATAACCAGCTTTGCCCCGGCGCCTAACGGATCTGTTTCAGGCGGTACTTCTTTTGTTAAAATCTTTGCCGTCAGTCCCCTGCCTCCGATAATTTTCCATTCCTCCGGCAAATCCTCATACTTTGCCGTTAATTCCGTCATATTCACCCTCAGAATCTTCATACCCCGCTCCTTTCTTCTGGACCCTTTTAAATTGATAATTGGCAGTCATGACGTTTCAACCTGTGTGTTAAACAGGCGTCATGAGGGTTACTGTCTTCATCCCCCGCCGAGTTTCGGCACCATGATGATTTTTTCCGCAAAGGCGTTAAACGACACGATTTGTTTTCCCTCTCCGCCCGTATCACTCAGATGAAAAGCGGAATATCCCTGATCCAGATGGAGTTGGAACTGATGTTGAATGTTTTTTATTTCATCCGTATTTTCGGGGTTCCAGGTCAATTTTTGTGATCCTGTGGGGGATAGTATGGATAGTTCTCCCATGCCGAGCGCCTTTTTGAAATACTGTTTTACGCGTACGGATGCCGTACATATTTTTATTTGAATAACACAAAGCTATTTGGTTTGCAAAACTATTCCACACTTTTTGTGTGTATAACCAGCTAAAACCATTCGTTATTCTGTAAATACAGACGAGATTTCGGGGGTCATGGAAAGAAACTTTGGGTTGTTCTTGGTTATTATTAACGCCTTTATCTTTAAGAATAGTGTCTCAATCGCTAAAAAAATCCGAAAACGACACATAAATAGGCAACGCCAAAACCGCATCCCGCTCCGAAGAGAAATATCGCAACCCGCTCACGGGTGAGAAGCGGCAAGTTTTTTTTCGGGCCTCCGGTCAGCAGTTCCTCCGGAATTTTTAAAAAATTCAGCAACCGCATTGAGGCAAAAGGTTTGGTTAAGGGCAGTTTTTTAATTTTGATCTTACCGGACACGATGCCCTTTGCCGGGTTGATTTTACCGGAAAGGACGTCGGCTAAGGTCATGTAGGAACTCTTCAAATGCAGATGGGCGTTTTCCGAAACGCCGTTTTGAATAATAATCCTGCCGGGTGAAAAGGCTATGGTGGTGGCGATGCCTTTTTCCACCTCCACGGACGTGATGATGCGTAATTTTCGCGCCTGCCTGACCTTGTCATCGAATTCATCCAGATTTTGTTCAAGGTATTGCCCGATCATCATGCCCAGGCCATTTGTTTTTTCATCCGCCAAAAATTCTACGGCTATCTTTTCCTTATCCGCCATACCCGCCCTCTTTCTGAAAAATGCCGAAAT
>CAYTSY010000085.1:0-15092 GCA_964440555.1 uncultured Desulfobacteraceae bacterium | reverse complement strand
CAACAACCATCACAGCGCCGATTTTTTGTTGAGACATTTCTTCTCCTACTCCAAAAAGGATTCCATACTGCTGATATCGAGCATATTCATGTTGATCCCCAATGCCTTGCCATCGATGCCCATGGCAAGCCCAAGAAGCTGGGGGAATACGATGCTGGAAAGACAGGGGGGCGCATCACGAAGAGAGACCATCATCTGCTGGACCCTGTCAAATTGCATCTGACAATACGGACAGGCGACACACAGATAGTCGGCGCCGGCCCGCTTGCCGTCAGCGAGTTTTTTTCCGGTTAAATCCATGGAAAGTCCGTCGTTGACGCCCAGAAGCGGAGCGCCGCAGCATTCCAGCTTTAATGGCCAGTCGACGCTTTGGGCCCCGGTCGCGGACACCAGTGCGTCCAACAAAACAGGTGCAACCGGGTCATCAAACCCGGTGACATCACTGGGCCGCAAGGCATGGCACCCGTAATGAGCCGCAATTTTAATACCTTTAAAAGGCTTGGTTGCTTTCTCCTTCAGGGCGTTAATCCCGATGTCATGGTAAAGGACTGAAAGAAAATGCTTTACCTCGACCGTCCCCGAATACCGTAAGTCTTCCTTGGCCAGCAACGCATTTATTTCTTCTTGAAGTAAAGGGTTTTGCTTCATCAGATGGGCCGCCTTTTTAAGGCTGCCGAAGCAGCACATGCAAAGCACCATCATGTTTAAACCCTGTTTTTCCGCCAGAGCAAGGTTTCGGGCGGCCATCAGGATAAATGTTTTGTTGTCGGTATTTCGGATCGGGTTGCCGCAGCATTTAAATTCACGATTATCCGCAATCTCAACGCCGAGTTTATCCAATACGGCTCTGGCGGAAAGTTCATACTGCTTTACTCTGACCGGAATGTTACATCCAAGAAATAATGCAAATTTCATCGTTGCATCCCTATCTCATCATATGCGTTTTGATCTGAAAAACGGCTTGTCTCTTTTGCGGCAAGGTTTTTGAGCTCATAAAGAATATCCGTCACTTTTACACCCTGGGGACAGTGCTCCTGACACTGGTAGCAGGTTAAGCAATACCACAGCATCCGGGATCCCATTGCCAGGTCTTTGAGACCAAGGCCCATGGAACGTATGATTTGATGCGGCAGCAGGTCGAGTGCGTGTTGCGGATTTTCATAATTGCCGACCACGGGGCACACCGTCGAACAGTTTTCGCAGGAAAAACAATAGGAATAGGTGCCGGCCCAACCGGAAAGACCGGCGGTTTTTCTAAATATCCGGTTTGCCGGCGTCAGCGGGATAACCTTTTCGGTTTTGGTCAGGAGTTCAAAATTATCCGTCAAGGCTTTCTGCGCTTTTTGCAATGGGTTGTCATACTGCCCGGGACGCAGTTCCTGTTGTCTGAGTCCCCGGTAATAAGAAAAAGGCGTCAGCATCAGGGAAACGGCATGCCCCCGTTGAATTACTTCTTCCCTGACGTTAAACCACAGGTCCCGCAAATTAATGCCTGCCGGACAAATTACCGTGCAGCGGTCGCAGTTGGTGCACAGGTATATCCCCTGCTGAATTGCTGCAAGCCCCCGGGCGTCAATATCCTTCCGGGAAACATAATCCTTTAGAAATGCCATCCTTTCCGACGGCAGGATAATTTCATTCCCGATGCTGTCAAAAGCCGCCGCGACAGAGCAGCGGTTACTGCAGTTTCCGCAATGCATGCAGGCGTCGAGTTCCATCACCTGGCGTGTTTTGATATTGGCCGGATCGGAGTTTTTATCCATGACGGCATTGGCCAGCAGGCTTACCGGCGTGGACAGGATGTGGAACATCTTGCTGAAGGGCAGATACGAAAGCCCCAGGAAACAGGCCAGGATATGAACATACCAGATCTTCTGATAGTGGTTGTACGATGTAAGTTTGGTAGACTCCAGCGCGATGCCGGAAAGCATGATGATTGCCAATAGGGTGATGGCATAGGCATCCATGCCGTTGGTTTTAAGACGCGGCACGTTTAAAACAAAGCGCCGGCAGGCGGCGATTGCGAGGCCTGAAATCACCATGAATCCGAAAAAAATCAGAAAGGGGTTGAGCGCCAGATAATAGTTGTCGAAAAGCGATGTAATTATGATTCTATCAAGCGCATGCAGGAACAGCAGGGGCATAAAACCGGCGAAAATGAGCATATGCATCAGCCAGCGTAATTTATCCTGTTTCAGTATATGGACCTGAAAAATCACATCGGTTAGAAAAACCCGGATAAGCGTCACCAGTTTTTGACTGAAAATGACGGCGAAAAGCCCTTTCCGAGCGGCTGGAAGTCTTGCCGGCATCGTCATCGTCTCGACGTTTACGCCTGTGCTGAAACGAAACCAGCCGGAAATTTTATATATCAGACCGATCCCAAAGACTGCCAGGGTAATATACAACACGATAGTGTAAAGCATTTGTCAGATTCCCTTTATAATTCGTTTCCTTTTTTTTTGTCATCCTTTCCGGACAAAAAATTCCAGAATAATGCAATGCCGATCAACGCGGCAATCATCAGAAGATAGGTGACGCCTTTGGTATGCGTATAGAAATCCTGATAGGTATAAAATATTTTTTCCATAAAATGCCTGCCTCCCTTCGTGGGTCTTCAGTGCTTGTCCCTGTACGCCGAATGTTCATAAAAAATCGGCATCCGTGTTGCGATAAACCTGAAAACGACGATGCCGACGGTTACGATAAAAATTGAAAGGGCTATTTCCATCCAGTGCGGAAAATATTTTCTGTCGGGAGGAAGCTGCCAGTTAAATGCGATAAGGCAGACCGTAAGGCGGTTGACGACAATACCGATCACGGTCCATGCGGCCGTCCATTTAATAAGCGTTAAATCCCTGTTCCGGACCCCGACCGCATATAAAAATGACGGCAGGGCAATAAACCCGAGAAGTTCAACAAGAAACCAGAGCCCATATGAAGTGCCGAGCAGGCGCCAGTTGTCTCCTCCCGCGATTCCCATAACCTTTATCATAAAATAACCCGCAAGCACCAGAGAGGCGGCTTTGCCGAAACCGAGCGTCACGCCCTCGTTTTCATTGAGATGCGTCTGGTCCATTTTATCCGCGAAATAACGATGAGAAAGACTGCTTTCAAATATGACCATCGATAACCCGGCGACAATGCTCGATACGAAAAAGAAGACCGGCAGAGAAGGAGAATACCACAGGGGATGAAGTTTTGAAGGCGCGATAAGGAAAAGGGCGCCCAGAGACGACTGATGCAATGTCGACAGCACGACGCCTAACACGGTCAGCGCCAGCGTCAGCCTTACGGCAAGCTCCCTCACTTTTTTCAAACCGAGCCATTCCAGCGGAGCAGGCACGAATTCAAGAAATAAAACCGTCAGATAAAGGGCCACGCATGCCGCCACTTCAAAAAGAAGGGAGGTTGTCCCCTGCTGTATGATAAAAGGGTAAGGGAGACGCCAGGGCCTGCCGACGTCATAACTGAGGGCAAAAACAACGAGCGCATACCCGAGAAACCCTGTCAGCACCGCTGGTCGCACAGCCGAATGGTATTTTTTCATTCCAAAAAGATAGACGGCCGCCGAGGTGACATATCCTCCTGCCGCAAGGGCAACGCCGACGAGCAGATCAAAACCGATCCATAACCCCCACGGGTTGTCATCGGAAAGATTTGTGACGGCGCCCAATCCGACCGTAAACCTCAGGATTGTGATCACAATGCCGATGAGGATAATGGCTCCGGACACAACATTAAAAGGGGTAAACACTGTTTTGACGTCTTTTGCAGCGTTGTCAGACATCAGATATCCTCCTTGGTTCGAGACTGGGCAGCTTCCTTAAGAGATTCAATATCCTGTTCGAAAACACTCTCTTTGCGTTTTGATATGGCGTAAATCCCCATCAAAAGCACGGGCCATAACCCCGCAACGATAGGAACCGCTGCAAGCGCTCCGGACGTCAACTCGGGCGCCGGCGTAACCCCGAGGTCTTCGCGCATTCCGGTATCGGAAAAAGAGGCGCCTGAAATATAGAGCCAGCTTGTACCGCCCATTTCGGTTTCGCCATATATATGATCCGTATACCTGCCCGGATAGTTGCGGATCCTCTCCCGCGCCGTCTTGAGCAAATCCTCCCGTTTTCCGAAGGTCAGGGCTTCCATCGGGCAGGCTTCGACGCATCCGGGGAGCTGCCCCTTGGAAATTCTGGGGTAGCACAGGGTGCATTTCATTACACGCGGCGCAAGCGCTTTATCGTACTCATAGGTCGGGATCTCAAAAGGGCAGGCGATCATGCAGTAACGGCATCCCACGCATACGGTGGGGTCATAGACAACGGCGCCGGTTTCCGTTTTCTTGAAAGCCTTTACAAAGCATGCCGATGCGCAGGCAGGCTCAAGGCAGTGGTTGCACTGGATTTTTCCGAACAGCGGACCTTTTTTCCCCGGAACGTCATACCTGTTTACCACAGTATATGCCTTTACCGTTGTTCTCCGTTTCTCCTTGAGAACGGCAAGCTCCGTAAAGGCCGTGTCGGGAACGGGAAGGTCGTTTACCTTGTTGCAGGCTGCCTCGCAGCTACGGCATCCGACACATCGGGTAATATCGTGCAATACGCCAAAACTCCCGGGATAGCCCTCAAAATGCTTATTGCCGGCGGCAAGAGCCGATTTGCCCGCTGCAGACCCTATGCCTGCCGCGCCTATCCACCCCAGAAACTTCCTACGTGATATGGACATATTCAACCACCTTAACTTACATCCGGTTTATCTTTTATTTTTTTTTATGGCAATCGGTACACCCGGCAGGCTTTTCCATTCCCATCTCTTTATGGCACCCCATGCACTGCAGATGATAGGCGCCCATTATTCCGGGTTTCAAAGGATTTTCCGCATCAAAGGGTTTGCCGTGGCAATTTCCGCAAAGCGGCGGCTTTTTGGAAACAGGGCTGTTATGATGGCACCCCTGGCAAATTGTTCCTTCCCGGCCGTGGAAATATTGGGCAAGCGTGTTGTTTTTGATATTGTTTACAAGGGCGCTTACAATCTTGCGATGCGGAAAATCAACCGCCCCATACTGATTGGAAAGATTTTTTATGACAACCTTTTCGGGAATATCACCTTCAGGATACGTGCCGGTTACGGGACTTCTTTTCTGAAGCATCGCCGCCGCCAGGGATTTTTCAGCCGCCGGACCTGACAACCCTCCCATTTCAGGAACCGGCGTCATGTGGCACTGAAGGCATGAATCCTCTTCTTTCCTTTGCCCCTTGCCCATGAGGGCATGGCAGCCCGCGCAATTTTTCTCATTTTGCTTCGTCATGTGGCAGCCCTGGCAGCTCCTGTTTGTGTCAGCCTGGTGCATGGCTTTTTCAAGGTTGACCTCTTTTCCCTCCTTTATTCCGGCAAGGGTATGACAGTCACCGCACGGCTTGAGGCTTTCATGGTGGCAGACCCGGCAGGTATCGTTAACGGTCTCATGCGCCTTGTGATCAAAAGGAACAAAATTCATTCTGTTTACGTTTTGGCTATCGGTCTTGATGTCTTTTTGATCAGCCTTGAGCAGAACCTGATCAGGCTGTTTCCGCTCCATTCTGGGAATGGGCGTTATTTTTTTTATCTTCTGCCGTGCCGTGGAATCATGACATCCAAAACAGTTTACAGGGCCGTTGGCCTGATGTTTATCCTGATTTTTGCGATGACAGTCTATGCAGGCGATATGCGACGCTGAGCGTATTGAAATCAGGTTGTCTTTTGTTTCAGACTTATGACAATAGCGGCAGGTTCCTTCTTTTTCTTTTGCATAAAAAAGCGTTTTTGCCTTTTCATCATATTCATGATGGCATCGCTCACACTTTTTCCCCTGGGCCCCGGCATGACGGAAGTGAAGGGAGTTGTCGAACCCCATCGGCTGTCTGGACGATGCATATTGCGCTGTTTCCCTGTGACAGGCATCGCATTCAACCGGTCCGGTTTTTTCATGCGCCGTCTTCATTTTTCCGTGGCAGGAAATGCATTCCTGATGATATACGTTCATTACCTCTATCCTGCCCGTATCCTTGAGTCGCTTGAATTTCGGGGAAATGCGGTTATTTTCGGTTAAATGGCAGGCGGTACAATCCAATTTCTTTTTGGCCAGGGCTTCGGTGTGGGCGTCGTGAAGAAATTCAACCGGCGGTTTTTCAAGGTTTCCAAAAGCGGTCATGGCATCGATGGTAATCACATCCGCCCTTGTCCGGGATGAAGCCTTTAAAGTCTGCCCTGATCCGTGCGTGACGGCACTGTAAATAAAAACAATGGAAACCACTGAAATACAGGCCCAACGAAGCAGATGTTTCCCCTTATTCATGTTCCGCTAATCCTTAATAATATTAATCATAAATAAATTAAACGATATGAAGGCCGACAGCTAAAGTTTTTTTCAATACCAAACAACAATAAATAGATGCAACAAAAAAAATGGAGCCGGCTATTCATTGCGGGTTACTCAGACGGTGTGCCGAAGTCGTAAGCGCGCTTTTCGTATTTCATGATTACCGAGACTTCCGTCCGGATCACGCCGTCGATTTTACTGATCCGATTGAATATCAGATCGTTTAGCGCATCGAAATTTTTTGCGACGAATTCCGCATTGATATTGGTTTCCCCGGTCGTCATGACAATGTACCATAATTCCTTTATCTTTTTGAGTTCCGCTAAAACCAGTGGGATTTTTTTCATTTCCGCGTGAATGTAAAGATCCCCCGTCACTTCAAAACCCAGCTTGAAAGGATTGGCTACGGCGACAACCTGAATGTATTCTTCCTCGATCAGTCTCTTTAAACGGCCCCTGACCGTGGTTTCGGAAATTCCGATTGTTTTTGCCAGATCAATATGGGAAAGACGGCCGTCTTTCTGGAGCATGCGGATCAATTGATGATCCACTCCGTCGATATCTTTTTTTTTGTTTTTGCCAGGTTGCATGATTCCTCCGTTCAGTTGTCTGATACAATTTCAGAAATTTTTATTTTTCGATTTATTTTTAATTTTATTTAACGTAAATCGATTTGTTATACAAATATTTTTATATTTTTCGATTTTTTTCTTGATTTTGCAACATTTGTTGCGTATTGAGAAACATCGACCGGCCTCCAGGTCCGGGCATCCATTTACCCTTTAACAAAAGGAGCGGTTTCATGGCCTCAAAAATTACCATCCCGGAACTTTACCGCATGAAAAAAAACGGAGAAAAAATCGCCGCCCTCACCGCATATGATTACCCGTTTGCAAAAATCGTAGACGAGGCGGGCATCCATATCATCCTGGTGGGAGATTCCGTGGGAAATGTCGTTCAGGGTGAAGCAAGCACCCTGCCGGTGACTATGGATGAAATGATCTACCATACCCGCATCGTTTCCAAGGGTGTGGAACATGCCATGATCGTCGGAGATATGCCGTTTTTATCCTACCAGACGGGCGTTGAAAGCGCCATACAAAACGCCGGACGTTTTTTAAAAGAAACCGGGGCATCGGCTGTAAAGCTGGAAGGCGGGGCCGCTGTAAGCCACATCATCTCCGCCATATCCAGAGCCTCCATCCCGGTTCAGGCCCATATCGGGCTGACGCCCCAGTCGGTCCACCAGATGGGCGGATTCAAGGTCCAACGGGATGAAGACCGGCTGCTGGCGGACGCAAAAGAAGTCGAGTCCGCAGGCGCGTTTTCCGTGGTGCTGGAGGGCATCCCGGCTGATATTGCCAGAAAAATCACCCAGACCCTGTCCATTCCCACCATCGGCATCGGCGCCGGACCCGATTGCGACGGTCAGATTCTGGTTCTCCATGACCTTCTGGGGTTAAACAAGCGGCGGATACCCAAATTCGTCAAGCAATATGCAGCCCTCTGGGATGACGCTCAGAATGCCGTAAAGGCATATGTGTCTGATATTCAAGACAAAAAATTTCCATCAGAGGAGCACTGCTATTAGAACTGAAAAAAACTTGACTGCCTGTCTCATAATCCTTTTGCCTTGTCGGACAGCAAGCGCTCCTGTGTGCCGAAGGGGTCTTTGACTTCCTGTTCCGGCCTGAAATTAAGTCCTGCCTTGCCTCGGTTGCCAAGGTGTTTGCCAAGGTCTAAAGCCACTTCCATTCCCGGATCCCGGCCCGCGCCGGCAAGCATCTGGCGCTGCAGGGCTTCGCATTTTCCGGAAAACGCAATGGCATCCCCCAGAATACGCCCTGCCTCCGCCGGATTATGAAACCCCGTGGAATTTTCCGCATTGATGAAGACCAGACGCAAAAATGCCTGCATGTATAACGCCTTGGCTTGGTTGTAGATTGCGTCGTTCACCGCAGCCCCCTGGTTTTTGGCCTCATGCAGGGTTTCAAAGAGTTTTGCACAGGTAGCCGTGGCATAGCCGGCCCGAAGAATCAGAGATGCGGTCCGGTCCTGGGTATGTAAAATCCGTTCCGTGAGCCATTCCTTGGACTGGGTATGGCACTGGACGCAGGCCTTGAGATCGGCTTTGAGAGGACTGGTGACATCATGGTCGGAAATTTTGTAGCTTCCTGAGCGGATAAAGGGCATGTGGCAATCGGCGCAGGCGACGCCGGCGTTAAAATGCACGCTGCCTCTGCTGAACAGTTCAAATTCCGGATGCCGGATAAACGGCATCTTAAAGCCGGTAACCTTCTGGGTCCACTCCAGCCGCGAGTTGTCCGACAGCAGATCCTCGATGATGCCTTCGATGGCAATGTCGCCCCATTTGCCGTTTTTCCACGGCAGGGTGATGTCCCCGGCTGTTTTCATATTCGCGTCCCTGGGCACGAGATAGGTGACATGGCACTGGGCGCAGGCCAGCGTTCTGAGTTCCTGCTGTGAAGGCGCCATTTTTCCAATCATGACCAGGCCCTTTTCAAGATGGGCCTTTTTGGTGGTAAGCCCCATGGGATCCGCCTGATGACAGTCATAACAGGAAGGGCCCAGCTTCTGAATTTTTTCAGGCAGCATGGCCACCGCTTCTTTGAAGGGTTTTTTCAGATAATCCAGGCCATGGGTTTCGCTCATTTCCCGGTGAGCCGGGCTTTTGCATCCCAGGCAGACGCCGCCGGCAGACACCCGGGAAGCATCGATTGCAAGCTGATCCATCAACGCATAATAGTGGCCTCTGGGTTCGTTATATTCAATACCGAACCCCCAGCCCTTGTAAAGAAGCCCGAGAAAAGGAAATTCGCTGAGCTTGTCGTAAACAACGCTGTCCTTATCCCAGCCTTTTTTGTACCGGCTTTTGCCTGCGGGTTTCGGATCTTTGGTCTTAAGCCAGGACTCATAGTGCAGAGGATAGGTTTTTCCCCACACCTCGGGATCATATTCTTTCGGACCGATCTCTCCGGTTTTAAAAGGTTCGGGCTTGGGGTCGCTGCAGCCCGACAGAAAAAGAAACAAAACGAGCAGACTTACTGATAGAATCGATATTTTTCTTGCCATGATAGATCGCTCCTTGGGAAAATTCGGGTTACCGTTATCTGTTTGCGCCGGAATTATACAGGGCGGCTTTGTGGGTTATTCTTCTGTGACAGGACCAGCAGTCCCGACCGTCCGATGCAATCATCGATACGATGCCCTGGTGGCATCTGATGCAATTGGCCTTGATAAAACCTTTTCCATGAACGGAAATGTCTATGGGCTCGGCATAGGCGGCTGTGTGGAAATACACGAGGTCTTTGGCGCCGTCAATGCCTTTCCATACAAGGTGCCGCAGTATGTTGTCGTTGGGCAGGTGGCAGTCGATGCATTTAATGGTTCTGTGCACCCCGGTCTTAAACCACGTTTCATACTGATCGTTCATCACATGGCAACTGTTGCAGAACCCGGGCGTGGAGGTCAGGGCGAGAATTTTCGGGGTGGCCACTGCTGCCACGAGGCCGGCCCCTGCGAGAACCAGTGTAAATGTTATCACCAGCGTTTTACGTGTCACCGGAAAATCCTTTGTTTAAAGGCGTTATGATTTGGCTGATATAATCCGTATTAAGATTTTGAAAATGAAACGGCTTGTTTGACGGAACGAAAATTTTAAAATTGAACGGTATGGTTTTTTTACAACAGGCGATTTTCAGATTCAAGAGAATTTATTGAATTTAATATGTAATCAATTTATGATGAATGCCTGTTAAAAACAGGTCCATGATGCGATATTCCTGACGCGCACACAGTTGCCCAGAACATTTCTCTTTTTGATCTAAGTCAAGGATCTATATTCCAGATTCATTTAAAATAAGTGCAAAAAATACAAGAAAGCGATCAGCCATGAAGCATCCCGAAATAAAAGGGGTTCGTGTTGAAACCTGTTTCGGCGGTTTGAAATGCCCAAACCGCGCCATCGAAACCGAATCTCTTGTAGAGCGGATCATTACACGATTAAAGACCGAAGACCTGGGTTCTTTTTTGCAGGCGCAACTCCAGGAACCCACAAAATACCATCATCGGTTCACCGTGGCTGTTTCTGATTGTCCCAATGCGTGCTCCCGGCCTCAAATCAAAGATATCGGGATTTTGGGTGCGGTTTTGCCGAAAGTTGCCGATATTTTCTGCACCGGCTGCAACCTCTGTGTCCTGGAATGCAAAGAAAATGCAATTACCGTGGATACAAAAACAAAAAAACCGGCCATTGATTTCCAGCTATGTGTAAAATGCGGCCAGTGCGTAAAAAACTGCCCCACCCATACCCTGGCGGTTTGCCAAAAGGGATTCAGGATTCAGGTGGGCGGGAAGCTGGGACGACGCCCGCAACTTGGAGCGGAACTGCCCGGTCTCTTCAATGAGGAGGCGGCGGTCTCCATGGTAAGCGCGTGCATCCGGTTTTATAAGAAACACGGTAAAAACGGCGAGCGATTCGGATCACTCATTGGCCGGTTCGGTTTGGATGAAATCATAAACCATAATGTACTGTTCGAAGATCCCGCTTGCATCGAAACATGGCTTCAAACCAATCGGAGAACATGAACTGAGAACTCTGCTGAAAACAACAGATGCTTGGGCCATTCAGCACCCGCCGGTTCAATTTAAAAACAAAAAATAAGGAAGACTGTGTTTAAAATGACATCACGTTTTCAAGACGATATCAACGACCCTGAAAAATTCGTCATTACCATGGAGTTGGTGCCAAAGGCTGAATCTTCAGGCCGATCCATTGACGCTGTTTTGAAACTGGCCGAAGGCGCTCGCAATGACGGGCGGTTATCGGCGGTGACCATTACCGATAATCCCGGCGGCAATCCGTCCCTGAGTCCGGATGTCCTGGGCAGTGAAATTTTGGGAAACAATATGGATGTCATCGTCCATTTTACATGCCGGGACATGAACCGGGCCGGAATGGAAAGCAGGGCTCTTCAGTTGATGCACATGGGCATGACCAATATTCTGGCGTTAACCGGTGATTATTCGGGAAAGGGCTTCGGCGGCCAAAGTGCGCCGGTGTTTGACCTGGATTCCACCAATCTGCTTTGCCTGTTTTCCATGTTAAACGAAAAAGCCCGGAAAAAATCCAACCCCGGCCATATCTTCCCGGGATGCGCGGTGTCGCCCTTTAAATGGACCGAGCCGGAATCATATACCCAGTATTACAAGCTATTCAAAAAGATTTCATCAGGTGCCCGGTTTGTTATGACCCAACTGGGCTATGATGCACGGAAATTCGAGGAGTTGATTCGCATTCAAAAGTTTTTTCAAATCAATATCCCTGCCATCGCATCCATATATCTGCTGACCCCCCATTCGGCAAGGGTGATGAATTCCGGCAAAGTCCCGGGCGCAACGGTTCACTCGGATTTGCTTGATATCATCAAAAAGGAGTGGGCGGCGGATAAAAGAACAGGGTATTTTGCAGCCATCGAACGGGCGGCAAAACTGGCGGTAATTGTCAAAGGCCTGGGGTATCGGGGAATCCATATCGGCGGGGTACACCGAAGTTTTATCACCGTGAAGCGGATTCTTGACCGCATGGTGGAAATCGAGGACCAGTGGCGGACATTTTTAGGTGAATTTGATTATCCTCAGGATGAAAAGTACTATGTTTTTGAAAAGGACCCGAACACGGGTCTTTTATCCGGCCATACAACCCGCCGAAATACATCAAAACCGGGCCTCTGTGATCAGGTACACTTCAGACTGCTGCATGGTCTGCACAATGCGTTTTTTCGACGGGATTCGCCCTTGGCTGATTTTAACGCCGGGCTGTGCAAGTGGATCGATAATAATCGTCCGGCGGCTTTCGCGTTTAAATTGATGGAGGATGCTTTTAAAAAAATGCTTCTCTCATGCCAGGACTGTGGAGATTGCGGGATTCAGCATGCCGGCTATCTGTGCCCTGAATCCAAATGCCCCAAGCATACCCGAAACGGCCCCTGCGGGGGAAGCCGAAACGGAAAATGCGAGGTATATCCGGACCGGTATTGCCTATGGTATCTGGCTTATGTACGACTCTCCATCATCGGCAAGACGGATGAAATAAGGGGTGGGCAGGTTCCTCCAAGAATGTGGGAATTGAACAAAACCTCATCATGGATGAATTTCCATTTAAGAAGAGACCATCAGAGCGTTTCTGCCACTCTTAATAACAGCATAGATGCCCGTAAGGATTTATCCTGACAATTGTTTTATAAGAGACAAATTAGAAGCCGCTTCTATGGCCTGAACGTAAACGTCCGGCGGCCCGGGACCATGGCCTTCCGGGCCAGTGCCGCCCATCGGCACAGAATCGGGCGAGTGTCCCGGGGATCGATGATCTCGTCGACTTCAAAGTATTCCGCGGATCGAAACGGCGACCTGAGCCGGTTGAGTTTTTCCTTGATCATGGCCAGATGGGCGTCGTAGTCCTTTGCCGCCGCAAGCTCGGCTTTATAGGCGACTTCGATGCCACCCTCGATAGGCAATGATCCCCAGTCCCCCGAAGGCCAGGCATATCGGAAATGGTGGCTGCCGGCTTTCTGGTTGGCGCTGCCGGCCACGCCGAACGCCTTTCGGACCACAATGCAGCAATAGGGCGCTGCTGACTGACCGAGTGCCGCCAATGTTTGTACGCCATGCCGTATGGTGGCGGTTTCTTCAGCCTCTTTGCCGATTAAAAAGCCGGGGCAGTCTTCCAGGTGTATCAGCGGCAGATGAAACGTGGAGGACAGGTCGATGAACCGGGTGAGTTTCCGACATGAATCCGCAGTCCAGGCGCCCCCGAAATAATTCGGATCTTCCGCGAACAGGGCCGCCGGGATTCCCCCAAACCGGGCGAACCCGGTGATGATGCCGTCCCCCCACTTCCTGCCGATTTCAAAAAACGACCCCTTGTCCACGACCGCGGCGATAATCGAACGCATGTTATAAGGCTTTCGGGGGTCCTTTGGGATGATATCGAGCAGTTTTTGTTCCCTGCGGCCGGCGCTGTCGACGGCATCAAGGACGGGCGGCAGCTCATCAATATTGCTTGGAAGATAGGAAAGAAAACAACGGGCCATTTCAAATGCTTCTATTTCAGTTTTAGCTTCGTCGTCGATGGCCCCGTTTCGGGTGTGTATCCGGGCGTGGCCGAGTTCTTCCTTGGATACTTTCCCGAGCCTGGCCCAGTCCACCAGGGCCGGCCCGGCCACCATCATCTGGGCCGTACCGGCGACAATTACCGAGTAATGGCTTGTGGCGATCCGCGCCGCGCCCAGGCCGGCGGCCGAACCCAGGGCAAGAGAGACGGACGGCGCAATGCCAAGATGGTTAATCACCAGTTCCCAGCCCCGTAATTCCGGGATATAGGTCCGGCCAGCCATTTCAATGGTCTTCACCGAACCACCCCCGGCCATCCCGTCAATAAGCCTAACATGGGGGAGTTTTAATTCGCAGGCGAACCCTTCGGCACGGATCCGCTTGCCGGCGATGGAGGCGTCTGACGAACCCCCGCGGACAGTGAAATCGTCTCCGGAAACAACAATTGGCCGGCCGTCGATCGTAGCCGTCCCGAAAACAAAGTTCGACGGGGTAAAGGCTGTTAATTCACCGTTTTCATCATATTCTCCCCGACCTGCCAGCGTACCGATCTCATGGAATGATTTTTCATCCACAACTCCGGCGATCCGTTCACGTACGGAGAGTTTGCCGAATTCATGCTGGCGGGCGACTTTCTCTTCGCCGCCCATACGGTAAGCCAATGCGGCCCGCCGATGCAGCTCCTCGATTTCCTTGTCCCAGCTCATGTTTATTCCCCTCTGCTGAAGTTGGACATAAAAACCCCCGTTGATGTAATGTCTTTTCTTATCCCGAGCCGGGTTAAGGCAAAATCATATTTTATCGGATCTTCAGGGCATATTTCTTTAAAACTCCCGGTGATTTCAAGCGCTGTTTTCAGAGTGGCCTGTTTTTTTGCGGTAAATTTCATTGTCAGGCAGAGTCGATGCATATGAATATCCAGCGGCACAATAAGTTTTGACGGAGAGACTTTTTCCCAGCCTCCCGGGTCGACCGAATCGTTTCGGACCATCCAGCGCAAAAAAAGATGCAGTCGCTTGCCGGCGCTTCCCCGCTCGGGCAAAGCCACCAGGTGCCCGGGAGTACAAGGGGCCATGGATATCAATTCCTTTGCCAGGTGGTTGATCGCGGGGAACACCGTCAAATCCTCCGGCGTCATGCCGCTTTGGAAGCATTCATAAAGCGATCCGTATTTGAGCAACACATTTTTAATTCCGATCAGCAGGCCGACGAGGTGACTTGCCCGGGCAAATCGATGGACAAATCCGTCGAAAGTTTCGTAAATACTTTCAGGACTTGCATTCATGATAAATTCGCGTGGGGATGACCCCATTTTATTCACCACCCACCCCACGGAGCGGTTGATTTGAGATACCCGGCCATAGGCAAGGGCCGAAGCGATCAACCCGATGATTTCTCTTTCGCGAAGATCTTCAAAATGATAAAGAAACGAGAGCGGGTCGGGATGAACGTATTTTTTATGATTATACGTGTTATAAATGTCATCCAATAAACTTTTTAATTGTTTTCTTGCCGGCATTGTCCCTGTGTTTAACCGGGTTTATTCTCTTTTTCAACACAAATCCCAGTTGTCGATGCTAATAATTAACATAAAATTAAAATG
>CAYTSY010000084.1:0-15157 GCA_964440555.1 uncultured Desulfobacteraceae bacterium | reverse complement strand
GTTCCCATCCCGAACACGGAAGTTAAGCTCTTTAGCGCCGATGGTACTGCTTGGGCGACTAAGTGGGAGAGTAGGACGCTGCCGAGAAATTTTATTGACCCGGATCCGTGAAAACGGTTCCGGGTTTTTTTTATCGGATTTCCCCTATTTGAAAATTTGCTGGCCTGCTGTTTGCCGGAAATAAAAATACTGAGCAATTTTACTGTTGAAAATTGCTAAAATTCCTGAATCCCTACAAAAGGGTTATATTTTTTTTCCATGCCGATGGTTGTCTTGCCCATATGCCCAGGATAGACAACGACCTCATCACTCAGAACAAAGAGCCTTTTTTGGATGCTTTCCTTGAGTTGGTTAAAATCTCCCCCGGGAAAATCTGTTCGTCCCACCGAACCGGCAAATAATGTATCCCCGGGAAACAAAACACCATTGGTGTAAAATGATACCCCACCGGGAGAATGACCTGGGGTGTGAATCACGGTAAGGGTAATTTGTCCAAACGTAATTAGATCCCCATCACGGATCGTACGGTCTGGTGGAGGCGAATTCTCGATATGCATTCCCATGGCCGAGGCCATGCCTGATAAATCCGCCAGCATTGCGGCGTCATCCGGGTGGATAAGAATATCTGCGCCGGTGGCATCCTTTAATGCCTTGTTGGCGCCCACATGATCGAAATGGCCGTGGGTATTCAGGATATATTTTAAAGTCAACCGGCTTTCTGCAAGGGCTATAAGAATTCTTCCCGCTTCATCTCCCGGATCAATAACCACAGCCGTTTTGGTTTTTTCACATCCGAGGATATAACAATTGGCCATGATGGGGCCTACACTTAAAGATTTAATAATCACTGTCCCTCCGAATCCAAATTCGCTAATTTTTGGGATTGAATATTTTTTTGGGCCTTTTGAATCAGTTCAACAAGACTCTCAATTTTAGGCTTGGGCTTTTTCCCCATCAGGGTATTAAAATTTTCTGATGAAAGGTGTCTTTTTAAATATGTCAGGACATCAAAGGTTTCCCACCAGCACTCCATAATTTTCCAGCAAGGCGTCCCATCTTCGGCGTTTTCACGGCAATAGCGAAAAGAAACCGGCCCCCCCAGTCTTGGACATCTCCTATTTAACAGGTCTTTGTCTTGGATGGTCATTTGGGAACCTTTTCGGATTCTGGTTGCTTTGTTTTATCCTGTTGCCTGATTGCCCTGCATTGCCCTTAAATCTTTTGGCAAATGAAGCTGTTTTTGAATTTCCCCGGAGTCCGAAAGTTTGCGAATGCTGTCCAGTATTCCGTTGATAAATGCCCCGGATTCCTCGGTGCCGTATTTTTTGCCGATGTCTATCGCTTCATTAATCGATACCTTTGCGGGAATATCTTCCATGTAGAGGAGTTCGAAAACCGCGATCCGAAGAATATTTCTGTCCACCCCGGCCATTCGGCTGACTTTCCAGTTACTTGAAAATTGCTCTATAATTCCGTCAATGACGTCTTTGCTTTGAAGAACGCCTGTGATGAGTGAAAGCAAAAAGGGAAGAACTTGTTTTGATGGCTTAAAATTTTTACAAAACAGGTCGATCATCTCTTCGGGTTCTTTTTCTATCATATCCATATAAAAAAGCGCTTGCATGGCAAGCTCTCTGGACCTGCGACGATACCCCATGGTTTAAATCCGATCCACTTCACCCATTAAGTTGGCCATTTCAACAGCCGTAATGGCGGCACTCCACCCTTTGTTGCCGGATTTTGTTCCTGCCCGCTCAATGGCCTGTTCTATCGTATCAGTGGTAAGAATTCCAAAAATAACCGGGATCCCGTATTCCAAGCCCACCATGGCAACTCCTTTTGAGACTTCGGCGCTGACGTATTCAAAATGGGGAGTAGCGCCCCGGATGACGGCGCCCAGGCATATAACCGCGTCGTATTTCCCTTTTTGCACCATCTTTTTGGCAGCCAGGGGGATTTCAAAGGCTCCCGGCACTTTAACAATTGTAATATCTTCGTCATTTGCTCCTGACCGGATTAACGCATCTACGGCGCCGCCGACAAGTTTGTCCGTGATAAAATCGTTAAAACGACCGGCAACAAGGGCAAATTTTTTTCCTTGAGCATTTAGCCTTCCTTCGATAATTCTTGGCATGGGTTGTCCTCCTTGCTTAAAACGAAAAAAATAATTTACCGCTAAAGCACTTCTGTTGTTTTGTCAAAATGAAGCAGATGCCCCATTTTTTTTTGTTTGCACTCCAGATATTTTAAATTGCAGGAATTGGGTTTGACTTCAATGGGGACCTGTTCCACTATTTTTAATTTGTACCCTTCGAGGCCGACAATTTTTTTGGGGTTGTTGGTCAGGATCTTCATTTTTCTGATCCCTAAATCGACCAAAATCTGAGCTCCGATCCCATAATTTCTTAAATCTGCCTGAAATCCTAGTTTTTCGTTGGCCTCCACCGTATCCATACCTTGATCCTGCAGTGCGTAGGCTTTTAATTTATTGACCAATCCAATCCCTCTGCCCTCCTGACGGATATAAAGCAAAACCCCGCAACCTTCCTCCTCCATCATTGTCATGGCGGTGTGGAGCTGATCCCCACAATCGCAACGCATTGAGCCGAAGATATCACCGGTCAGGCATTCCGAATGAACGCGGACCAATACCGGAATCTCCGGATCAATTTTGCCTTTAATTAAAGCAATATGAAGAAAATCGTCGATATCATTTTCGTAGACAACGGCTTTAAACTCGCCTGCAATGGCAGTGGGAATGACGGTTTCCGCGGCCCGGTGCACAAAAGTTTCGGTCCGCATCCTGTATTCGATAAGATCCGCTATGGTGCAAATGCCGATTCCATGTTTCTGACTGAATTTTTCAAGGGCCGGCATTCTGGCCATGCTTCCGTCTTCATCCATGATTTCGCAAATAACGCCGGCAGGTTTTAAACCGGCCAAACGGGCCAAGTCCATCGACCCCTCGGTTTGGCCGGTGCGCACGATCACGCCCCCTTTTCTGGCCCTGAGAGGGAAAATATGGCCGGGCCTGGCGAGGTCGCCCGGCCTGGCATTATCGGCGATGGCGGTTAAGATCGTTGTGGCCCGGTCAAAAGCGGAAATGCCCGTGGTGACGCCGCGTCTGGCCTCGATGGACACGGTAAAACCGGTTTCAAACTTGGATGTATTGTGATCGACCATTAGCGGCAGGTCCAGGGTATCGCATTTTTCTCCGGTCATAGACAAACAGATAAGGCCTCGACCGTGTTTGGCCATAAAATTGATGGCCTCCGGGGTCACTTTTTCCGCAGCGAGCGTCAAGTCACCCTCATTTTCACGATCTTCGTCATCTGCCAAAATGACCATTCGGCCATTTTTTATTTCTTTTATCGCTTCTTCAATGCTTATTTTTGGCATGTTATAGGCTCTCCTTATGCATCTCCCGCATTGCCTTAAACCCAATGGGGGGTTTCAAATTACTGAAACAAAACGGCCACTGACAACAAAAACTTTATAAAAAGCCCGTTTTAAAGAGATATTCCCGGTCGATAAGGGACGACGATTTTAAGGATGTCCCCGCAGCCCGTTTCCCGGAAATATATTTTTCCACGTATTTTCCAATCATATCAGTTTCAATGTTGACCTTATCGCCTATCCGTTTAACGCTGATGGTGGTCATTTGGGCCGTGTGCGGGATAACCGCGACTTCAAAATTATTCTGGTCGCAGGCATTGATGGTCAGACTGATTCCATCCACAGCAACAGATCCCTTTTGAATCATATGATACGCTATCAAAGGGGATAATTCAAATGCAACAACCATGGCATTGCCGATATTTTTTTTGCTTTTGATTGTCGCGGTTCCGTCTATGTGGCCGGAAACCAGGTGCCCGTCAATACGGTCTGAAAGGCGAAGCGCGCGTTCAAGGTTGACCCGATCCCCAATTTTTGCATCATGAAATGTTGTAATTTCAAGTGTTTCAACGGAGACATCCACGCCAAATCGTTTTTGGCTGATTTTAACTACGGTTAAACAGGCGCCGTTGACGGCGATGCTGTCCCCGACTTTTGTATGGCTCAGTTCAAAGCCGGCGTCCACGCTCAATCGGCAGCTCTGCCCGATTCTCACAATTTCTGAAATTGTGCCTATGCCTTCAATAATTCCTGTAAACATATTTCCTGATTTAAAAAATTACCTCATAAAAGAAGTGATGATCCAACCGTTCAGCAAACTAATTCGGATAAACCGGGTACCCCTTGATCATAAGGTCATCACCGTAATGCTCGGTTGAAATGTCCTTTAACCGGACAGCGGCAGATAACTTTTCCGGGCCTTTTCCGTTCATAACCGGTATGCCATCATTTCCGCACAGGATCTTCGGACCATAGAAAAGAATCACCTGATCTACAATTCTTTCCGATAAGGCGGATCCGATAACGCGGCTGCCGCCTTCAATCAAAACGCTGGCGATCCCCATATCTCCCAATTGGCCCATAAGGGCATTCAAATCGATTCTGCCTTGAGTGACGGGCGCCTCTATGATACGGGCGCCTTTTTCAGCCAGGCGGTTCTTTTTGATCAGCTTTTCAGGGCAAACAGTCAAATCGCCCGTAATCAAGATGGTTTTGGCGCCCGGTTTCAAAACGTTGGCGTTCTCCGGGACCGAAAGCCTTGAGTCCAAAATAATTCGTATCGGGTTGCGCCGTTTTTTCCCGTTGATGAATCCGGGCAAACGTGTGGTCAATTCCGGGTTGTCTGCTGCTACCGTACCTATTCCCACCATGATGGCATCCACGCTGTGTCGGATTTCATGGACCTTTTCTCTGGATAATGCGTTGCTGATCCATTTGGCGTCCCCTGTTTTGGATGCGATTTTGCCGTCTAAGGTCGAAGCCCATTTTAATATGACAAAGGGCCTTTTGGTTTTAACGAACTTGACAAACACTTCGTTTTGTTTTCTCGCCTCTTGTTCACAGACGCCGACAACAACCTCCACACCCATTTGCCGCAAATATTTGTTTCCACCGCCTGCAACATGCGGATTGGGATCTTCCATGGCCGCCACCACCCGTTTAATCCCTGCCGAAATTATTTTATGCGTACAGGGCGGGGTACGCCCCATATGGTTGCAGGGCTCAAGGGTCACATACAAAACAGCATCTTTCGGGTCTTCTTTTGCACTGTTGATCGCATTGACTTCTGCATGGGGCGTGCCCGCTGCTTCATGGAATCCTCTGCCGATAATGCGGTAGTCTTTTACAAGAATGGCCCCCACCATCGGGTTGGGAGATGTAAACCCACGCCCTTTTTCGGCGAGGAGTAATGCTGATTTCATGAAATACCGGTCATCCATCATGTTTTTTATTTCTGTTCGGCAAGGAGACTTTTTAGCTCCGAAAAAAAATCGTTCACGTCTTTAAACTCCCGGTATACGGAAGCAAACCGGACATAGGCTACCTTATCGAGCTGGTGAAGCTTTTGGATCACTTTCTCACCGATGAAAGCCGACGATATTTCTTTTTCGCCGGTTTCTTTCAGGTCCCGTTCCAGGTCGTCTAAAAATTCTTCAATCAAATTGACGCTTATTTTCCGTTTTTCACATGCCTTTATTAATCCTGAAGCTACTTTTTCACGGTTGTACACCTCTCTGCGCCCGTCTTTTTTGATGATCATCAAAGGAACTTCTTCGATATGTTCATATGTTGTGAATCGCCTTTGACACAAAAGACATTCTCTTCTCCTGCGAATGACATTTCCGTCTTTGCTCAATCTCGAATCGATCACCTTGTTATCGAGTTCACTGCAGTACGGACATTTCATAAGGTGCCTCCTCTTTTTTAAAGCGCCTATATTTTTATGAGGCTGATGCCTGCTTCATCGAGCATGTCTTTTGATAAATCATCGGCATATCCGGCCTGATAATAGATAGTTTTGAGGCCCGCATTGATAATCATTTTTGCGCAGATGATGCACGGCAGGTTTGTGCAATATAAATCAGCGCCTTTAATCGATACCCCGTGATATGCCGCCTGGATAATAGCATTTTGCTCGGCATGAATTCCCCGGCACAATTCATGCCGTTGGCCGGATTCAACCTTTAGTTTTTCTCTCAGGCAACCGACATCTATGCAATGTTTGATCCCCGATGGCGCGCCGTTGTACCCTGTTGATAACATCCGCTTATCCTTCACAATGACAGCTCCCACGGAGCGCCGGACACAGGTTGAACGTTTGGCCACAAGCTGTGTTATTTCCATGAAATATTGCCCCCATGCCGGCCGGCCGCTATTTGGCGTCATCAGAGAGCCTCCTTTGTGGGGATATCGTCCGGATACAAGGGAAATAGTGCGCACATCTCATACACCTGCTCCCTGGTTTTATTGATTTCGTCTTCATTGCCAGGATTTTTTAAAATGCCGGCAATCATTTGCGCAATGATTTCCATCTCCGGTTCTTTCATCCCCCGGGAGGTCAGGGTTGGGGTGCCGATACGAATACCGCTGCTCACAAAAGCGCTCCTGGTTTCAAAGGGGATGGCGTTTTTGTTTACCGTTATGCCTGCCTGACCCAAAATGTCCTGGGCGTTTTTACCGGTGATGTCAAGATTCGTCAAATCTGCGAGCATCATGTGGTTATCCGTTCCACCGGAAACGAGCTCAATACCCGATTCCATAAGCTTCCGGCCAAGCACTTCGGCATTTTTAACCACCTGTTGCTGATATAATTTAAAAGAGTCGGTGCCGGCTTCTTTAAACGCCACAGCTTTGGCTGCAACAATGTGCATGAGAGGCCCACCCTGGATCCCGGGAAAAATTTCCTTGTTTATTTTTTCCCCATATTCCTTTTTGGCAAGGATCAGTCCTCCCCTTGGCCCTCTGAGCGTTTTATGAGTTGTCGACGTTGTGATGTCTGCAAAAGGAACAGGCGATGGATGAACTCCGGCCGCCACTAAGCCGGCAATATGGGCCATATCCACCATGAACAGTGCGCCGATCGATTGTGCGATTTCAGAAAACTTTTGAAAATCAATAAGTCTCGGATAAGCGCTCGCGCCGGCAACAATGAGCTTGGGGCGATGTATCTCGGAAAGCCGGGCGACCTGATCGTAATCGATCCTCCCGGTCTCCTTTTTAACGCCATAATGGACGAAATTAAAGAACCTGCCGCTGAAGCTGGCCGGGCTTCCATGCGTCAGATGTCCGCCGTGAGATAAATCCATACCTAAAATTGTGTCTTTGGGGTTCAATAATGCAAAATAAACCGCCATATTCGCCTGAGACCCGGAATGGGGCTGGACGTTGGCAAAATCGGCACGAAAAAGCTCTTTTGCCCGGGTGACGGCCAGTTCTTCGGCAATATCCACATACTCGCACCCCCCGTAATAACGCTTGCTGGGATAGCCCTCGGCATATTTGTTCGTCATCAGGCTTCCCTGGGCCGCCATAACCGCCGGTCCGGCAATGTTTTCCGATGCAATGAGCTCCAGTGTATATTTTTGCCTTTCATATTCTTTTAAAATGGCGCCTGCGATTTCCGGATCCACTTTCTCAATTGCTCTGATATCCACTTTTTATTCCCCAGAAAATGATGTTTAATCAATTTGATATGGACGTTTTCCCCAATGAACTGAACTTTTCGATCCGCTTCTGATGGCGTCCGCCCTCAAAAGGCGTATCCAACCAGACCCGGACAATTTCAAGGGCCAGCCCAACCCCGGTAATGCGGCCCCCAAGCACCAAAACATTTGCGTCGTTATGCCTCCGGCTCATGATGGCCGAAAAAAGGTCCGTGCAAAGCGCGGCTCTGACATTTTTAAACTTATTGGCCGCCATGGACATACCTATTCCTGTGCCGCACATGAGAATCCCCCTTTCGAATTTTCCCTGGGATATCATGGAGGCTGCCTTGATGGCATAATCCGGGTAATCGACCGAATTCCCGCTGTCTGTCCCTATGTCTTCAACAGGGATGCCGTTTTCCAATAAGAACGCCTTAATTTCTGCTTTTAGCGGATATGCCGCATGATCGCTCCCGATAATCACCGGCTTTTTATTTGATAGCATCTGGTTGCTCCTGTATGTTTGCCACAACGGCCGACACTGCTTTCCATTCACCCTATACGGGATTTTTATAAATAGATATTCATATAACCGCAAGAAAAAATTCGATGACCAGACAATTATCCTGTTTCATTTTTTCAAAAGAAAACAGGATTATCCTGTTGTCGGACAATCCTGCGCATACTTTTTCATGATTGATATGGATTTGGCTAATTGCGGCGTCTCATATCATTATCATTATTTTGCATCGCATCTGCCAAGGATCAGCGTGCCGTTTGTTCCTCCGAACCCGAAAGAATTGGTCATTGCCGTTTTTATATCCGCTTTTCTGGCCGTATTGGGGACATAATCCAAATCACACGCATCATCAGGATGGTCCAGGTTGATCGTGGGGGGAATGACGCCCTTGTCAATGGTCAGAGCGGTAAACACTGTTTCGACTCCGCCGGCGCCGCCGAGGAGGTGGCCGGTCATGGACTTTGTTGAACTGATTTGGAGCGATTTTGCATGTTCTTTAAAGACGGTCTTGATCGCGTGCGTTTCGTATATGTCATTGAGCTGCGTGGATGTTCCATGCGCATTGATGTACTCAATCCGGTTATAGGGGATTTTCGCATCCTCGATGGCCGCCAGCATACACCGGACTGCACCTTCCCCCTCAGGGGAGGGGGCTGTCATATGGTGTCCGTCTCCGCTCATCCCAAAACCGAGGATTTCAGCGTAGATATGCGCTCCCCGTTCAAGAGCCGATTCCAGAGGCTCAAGTACAACAATGCCGCTTCCTTCGGCTACGACAAATCCGTCCCTGTCGCGGTCAAACGGCCGGGATGCTTTTTGCGGCTGGTCATTTCGTGTCGACAAGGCTTTCATGGCATTGAATCCGGCTATTCCGGTCCGCGTGATCGTGGATTCGACCCCACCGGTGATCATGGCATCCGCCGCGCCCAGCTTAATAATCTGGTAGGCGGTGCCCACGGCATGGGTTCCGGCCGCGCAGGCAGTGGCGATAGAGGAATTCGGGCCTTTCGCCCCCAGATATATCGAAATCATTCCCGGTGCCATATTCCCTATGATAAAAAAAAAAAAAAAAGGACTGACGCGTTTTGGGCCTTTACTCTCCAATACGTCAAAGGTTTTTTCAAGCATGCCAAGGCCGCCGAGACCGCATCCGGTGATCACGCCAACCCGGTTTTTGTTTGAATCGTCGATTTTCAGTCCGGAATCTTCCACGGCCATCCTGCTGGCGGCAACGGCATATGCAATGAAATCCTCGGTTCTTTTCGCATCTTTTTTAGGCAGAAAGTCTTCCGGCTCAAAATCTTTTACTTCGCCGGCAATATGCGTGTCAAGGTCGGAGGAATCGCACTTTGTGATTTCACCAATACCTGATTGCCCGGCACAAAGCGCAGACCAGGTTTTTCCGACGCCTGTTCCCAGGGGAGTTACCAACCCTAATCCGGTAATTACCACACGCCTGATCAAAGTTCCTCCGATTTTCTTTTTGTGTTGGTGTGTCTCTAATAAAAAAAGGCGTTATAAGGCGTTATAAGGTCTTGACAAAGTTGATGGCATCGAGAACCGTGACCAGCTTCTCAGCGTCCTCATCGGAAATATCAATATCAAATTCCTCTTCCATCGTCATCACCAGTTCGACAAGATCCAGGGAGTCTGCACCCAGATCATCCACGAAGCTCGCCTCAGGTATAACTTCGCTTAATTCCACACCCAGCTTTTCTGCAATGATTTGCTTGATTTTATCTTCAACTGACATTTTAAATCTCCTTTAAATTCATCATTTACATATACATCCCGCTTTTGACATGAATGCGCTTTTCTCGCTTTGGCCTTTCTCGCTTAAGCCATCATTTACATATACATTCCGCCGTTAACATGAATGACCTGTCCTGTTATGTATCCTGCCCCATCAGAAGCCAGGAATACCACAGCCGGAGCGATCTCTTCAGGTTTTGCCGCTCTTCCCATGGGGATCTGTCCTGTCATGGAATTTTTTGCGCCTTCAGGCAGATCTTTTGTCATGGCGGTTTCGACAAAACCCGGAGCAACGGCATTCACCGTTATTCCCCGTGACGCCAGCTCTTTTGCTGCGGATTTTGTTAAGCCGATTATTCCCGCCTTTGATGCTACATAGTTCGCCTGCCCGGGGTTGCCGCTTACGCCGACAACGGAGGTCATGTTGATGATGCGCCCGTATCGTTGTTTCATCATTATTTTGGCGGCGATTTTCATACAGTAAAAAGTGCCTTTTAAATTGGTATTGATCACGTCATCCCAATCGGTTCCCTTCATCCGGACAAGCAGGTTGTCCCGGGTGATGCCGGCATTATTAACCAGGACATCCACTCTTCCTGCAGCATCGATGACGTTGTCGAAGAAATCAATTACCTGGTTTTCCAAGGAGATATCGGCCTGAATACCGGAGGCCCATCCACCTTTTTCCGAAATGAGTTTCTCGGTTTCTTCAGCGCTTGAACTGTCGGCCGAATAATTAAAAAAAACACTGGCGCCGGCATCGGCAAACGCCATGCATATGGCCCTTCCGATCCCCCGCGATCCGCCGGTTACGACAACGGTTTTTTTTGTTTGATGCGTCATGACGGCCTTATTTACTCTTCAACCTCAATGACGTTTCGTCCCTTATAGGTTCCGCAGCCCGGGCATGCATGATGAGGCAATCGGGCGTCTCCACACTGAGGGCATTGGGTTACATTCGGTGCAGATGTTTTCTGATGGGTACGTCTCTTATCGCGCTTGGATTTAGATGTTCTTCGTTTTGGCAGTGGCATAAGTAATCTCCTAACATATTGATTATTATTACAAAATTATTTAATTTAAGCCTTAATTAAAAGCTTTTGTTTAGTAATTTAAAATAAGGGGAAAGTCAAGACTTTTATCATAAAATTTTCCATCTTCTTGAACTTAAGCGCCGTATGTGGTAAATTAAAAAATTAATTTCTTGCAGGATATATTATAACGTACTGATAATTAAAAAAATAAGGCATAGGATGGTTTCTGAAAAGGTGTTGAATGGCCCTTGATTCCGGCCATCACAGCTCAGCATCATGATTGATGAGTGAAACACCGAATTCAGATGATATCTCCTTTTACTGATAGCTAGTGTATATGATTAAGTCAATAGATATCGTCAGCTTAAATGGTTTTAACTGATCGTTGAAAAAGCGGTTTGGAATTCAAAAATCCGCTTTAAGGAAAAGGAAAAGGATTTACGGATATGGAAAAAATTATTACACGGTTTCCCCCAAGCCCTACCGGATATCTTCATATCGGAGGGGCGCGTACGGCTCTTTTTAACTGGCTTTATGCGCGCCGCATGAAGGGAAAGTTTATACTCCGAATTGAAGATACGGATACCGAGCGTTCTACTCAGGACTCTGTTGACGCTATTTTTGAAGCCCTGAAATGGCTGGGCATTGATTGGGACGAAGGCCCTTATTTTCAATCTCAGCGCTTTGATATCTATCGGGATTATATTGAGAAACTGGTTGACTCCGGTCATGGCTATTATTGCACATGTTCTGTGGCAAAATTGGACGAAATGCGGAAAAAGGCTCAGGCCGAAGGCGGAAAACCCAAATATGACGGCACATGCCGGGAAAAAGGGCTTAAGAAAACATCGGACGCCGTGGTCCGGTTTAAAGGGCCTCTCACGGGGACAACGGTCGTTGACGATGTCATTAAGGGACCGATTGTTTTTCAAAATACTGAGCTTGACGACTTCATTATCCAACGCAGCGACGGTACGCCCACTTACAATCTTGCCGTTGTGGTTGACGATATCACCATGAACGTCAATACGATCATACGCGGGGATGATCACGTGAACAACACGCCCAAGCAAATTCTGCTCTATCAGGCTTTCGGACAAAAAGTCCCACTTTTTGGACATGTTCCCATGGTGCTGGGAAGCGACCGGGCGCGTCTGAGTAAAAGACATGGCGCTATGTCGGTGACGGCCTATCGCGACATGGGGTATCTTCCGGAAGCGCTTCTCAACTATCTGGTTCGGTTGGGCTGGTCGTACGGGGATCAGGAGTTTTTCACCATTGATGATTTGATTGAGAAGTTTTCTCTGGAAAATATCGGAAAGTCAGCCGGAATTTTTAACCCGGAAAAACTTAAGGCGTTAAACGCCGACCACATCATGGCGTCCACCCCTGAAAAGCTTTCACGCCCATTGCTTCCGTTTTTGGAGAAGAAGGCGTGCAATGCCCGGGAAGGAGACTATCTGGAGAAGGTGATCAAAACCCTTCAAATAAGAAGCAAAACACTGGAAGAGATGGCAGATGCAGCGCTGTTTTATTATCAGGATGACATCCGATATGACGAACAGGCTGCTGAAAAATTTCTAAAACCGGATGCGCTTGAATCGATAAAGATACTGGCCGGCGAGCTTGATGTCATGAACGAATTCACGGAAAAAAATCTTGAAGTTGCATTTAAACGCGTCATGGACGCAACCGGTCTTAAAATGGGGAAAATTGCCCAACCGGTAAGGGTGGCGCTTACCGGCAGGACGGCAAGCCCCGGGATTTTTGAAATCATCGAGGTGATGGGGAAAGAGAAAACCCTTCAACGATTAAAAAAAATCGCTGAATTTATCCGGAAGCAGCATTCATCAGACGGCGCAAATTTATCTTGACTCTGTTTTTTCTTTTGTGTATCCAAAACGATGTTTGGGGGATCGTCTAGCGGCAGGACAACGGGTTCTGGCCCCGTTAACCCAGGTTCGAATCCTGGTCCCTCAGCCAATTTCCACGGACCGCACAAAATGAACCCCACAAAATTTTCATATTTTTTGGTTTGTTAAAGTTCAGGCCGGCGGCTGATATCATCTGCACCGAAGAAATTTTTCCCCCCACACGGATAATGGGAAGTTTCCCGCCCCTGATTTTTGTTTTTTTAAGCCGGGTTCCCCGGCTCCCCTGCTTCCGCCGAAAAAGGAAAAAATTTTAATGAGAACACGTGAGCTCAAAATAGAAGAGTATCGGATCCGGGAGAAGCCTTATTACCTTGAAATCCGGGACGAAGTGGAGATTTTTAAAGCAGCGTTTCGATCCAAAATCCCGGTTTTGCTCAAAGGCCCCACCGGAACCGGTAAAACCCGTTTTGTCGAATATATGGCCTATCTGCTCGGCAAAGAAATCGACCCGTCGGCAGAAGCAGCGGCCGGGGGGCTGCCCCTGATCACCATTGCCTGCCATGAGGACTTAACGGCAACCGATCTGGTGGGTAAATATCTCCTAAAGGGGGACGAGACGGTATGGATGGACGGCCCCCTGACAGCAGCAGTCAAAAGCGGAGCGATTTGCTATCTGGATGAAATCGTGGAAGCCAGAAAAGATACCACCGTCATCATTCACCCGCTTTCCGACCATCGACGGCTTCTGCCCCTGGATAAAAAAGGATATATCGTTAAAGCGCATGACAACTTTTTTTTGGTGATGTCTTACAACCCCGGTTATCAGAGCACTGCAAAAAATCTCAAGCACAGCACGCGGCAACGCTTTATCGCCATCGAATTTGACTACCCGTCCCCGGAGCAGGAAGCTGAAATTATCCGGCACGAAAGCGGGGTGGATCAACAGACAGCCATGGATCTGGCCAAAGTCGGGGAGAAAATCAGAAACCTTAAAGGCCATGTGTTAAGCGAGGCGGCCGGGACGAGGCTTCTGATTTATGCCGGCGGACTGATCGGCCAGGGGATTCGTCGGAAAAGGGCCTGCGAGATCGCCGTCGCCGCGTCGGTTTCAGACGAAAGGGAAGTGCAGCGAGCCTTGGCAGAAGTGATATCTGCCGTATTTGCAGAAGATTGACCCGCTTGTAAAGGCAACAAATTAGGAGCGATTCCCGGTGCTCAACAACAACGACCCCATGCTGCTTCTGGACCGGCGTTTTTTGATGGACTTCTTGACGGAGGATGCGCCTGCGGAAAAAGAAATTTCCACCCGGCCGGCAATTACGGAAATCCCTGCCCGTGAAGATGCGCTCCTCCATGCCAGTAGAATCGGTGAATACTCGCACCGTGTTCGCCGGATTTTTCTGGAGGCTTCCGATGCGGTTATCCCGCTTGTAACCACAAAAGAGCTGGACCAATGGGCGCTCATGGGACTTTCACTGCTTCAAAAGTTTTTACCATATCCCATGGTGGCCGGTAGGTTTTTCCAGAGCGGTTGTGCGGTGATTGCGGCATGTGCCTTTTCTTCCCTCAAGGGATGGGCCGAAACCGGAGAAATGATCGGTCGGCATTCTCCGCGCGCTGCTGCTTCATTTTTCCGGCTTACGCCTTTGTTCCTGGAGCACGGCGACATTTTTCGGATCCGAAAGTGGGGAGAAATGGCTGTCCGGATCATGAGCCAGATTCATGGTCAGGAGGAAATGGCGGTTTCTTTTTTTGAAAACAGCATCCATTGCATGCATTTTATGCCGTTGCGGGAGGTTAAGGACTGGCAATCTCTCGGCGTGTTGTTTGCCGGACATTCTGCCGAACTGGGACAGGCTTTTTTTTCAAGAGTTCCTGTTGCATGGGAAAAATTAAATGGGGAAGACCGGAGCCGGTTGTACCGGGCCGCATCAGCCGAAATCAGAACCGATGCCCGGAATGCCCTGGGCTTTTTTATGGATGCGCCGGGGCAGTTGTGCGATGTCGGGCCGAATGCCCGGGAATTGATGATTGATACGGCGGAGAAATTATCAAAACAACAACTGGAAAAAATTGCCTTTACATTGGGCCGGTTGACATCGGCCGTCAAGGGCTTTTCAAATCCTCTCCAGGAGATGGTTTTACGGCAGGGGAACCGTTTGGCCGACCTGTCTCTTGAGGCGGCAATGCAATTTTTTGATCATGTCCGGGATGTGCTGCTGCATCTGCCGGAAGCTTTTTTAGGCTGTTTTGTGGATCAAGGGGTTTTTCTGATTTCATCAGATCCCGCCCGGGCCGGGGACTACTTTTCCATGTCCTGCAAAGAAGCCAGGCATGCGCTTTTTAAATGGAAACACGCGGTCCTGCTGGAAGATTATCGTGGAATTCTTGCGATGTTTGCCCAGGCAATGGCCGGAAAAGCCATGGCCATTCAAA
>CAYTSY010000083.1:7880-15195 GCA_964440555.1 uncultured Desulfobacteraceae bacterium | reverse complement strand
TATCCAAAAAGCGGCCGGCCGCATTCGCCTGGAAATGGGCGTTAAAAAAAACGGCGGCGTTGAGTTTGAACAACTTATTTCTAAAATAAATGAGTTTGAAGTCATTCTGATCCCGGTCTTGCACGGCAATAAAGAAAATCATGAAAATGCGCTTCACATTTTCCTGCCCGCATCGAATACGACCTGGATTTACCTGAATCTTGACAGCAACATTCACGATTTCAAATTTTGGATGGCTCATGAATTGGGGCATGTTCTATCGCCGACATTGAGAGGAGATGATGCGGAAGATTTTGCGGATGCATTTGCCCAAGCGCTTTTGTTTCCGGAGGAACAGGCGAAAATGGCTTATGATGCAATCCGCGCCCTTGCCTCAAAACAAGTCCGGATCAATAAAATCATTGAAATGGCGGAGGCCCTGATTATTTCTCCGATTACCGTTTATAAAGCCATCAATAATTATGCCGCTGAAAATAGCCTGCCTGAAATAAACCTGTATCCCGAAATATTTGCGGCAGCCGCCAATTTGAACAAAACATACCAAAAAGTCAGTCAATCGATAGCGGATGAAGATCCCATATCAGCGCCTAAATATATTGAGATAACAAAAAAAAGGTTTAAAAGTCCATTTTTCGATATGCTGAGAACCTGCCTGACGGAAAATGAAAAAGCCTCCGGGTTTATTCAATCCATCTTAGATATACCCATTTTGGACGCCAAGGAAATTTTTGCGGAACTGGTGGACTAAATGGCTGAAATTCGAATCCTGCTTGACAGCAATGCTTATCTCCGGCTTGCAAACAGTTTTCATCCGCTTCTCAATGAATGCTTTGGACAAAAGGGATACTGCCTGTACCTGATTCCGGAATTTCAAAAAGAATTTAATAAAAATCCACGATTGAACAACAAATTTGGCTGGGTGAACGAACCTGAATATGTTGAAAACAGAAACAGCCATATTCGGGTCCGTAAAAGCGAAAAGGACCAAATCCAACTAACTTATTCCTTTCTTTGGGAGCATAACATAAGCCAAGGGTTCGGCGCATCAAGGGTGGATGTCCGAGCACTTGCCTATGGCTCCGTATTCGGCGCACCGGTTGTAACAGATGATGCCGATATGACCAGACTGGGAACCGCCTTCGGTATCGAGACATGGAGTTTATTGGATTTGTTGAAGATTATGATCGACGCTGGCCGGGCGAATGCTTCAGATATTAAAGCGCTTTTGGGGTATCTCGAATATATGAGGGACCTGCCGTATCGCGCGTTTAAGGAAAAAGTTTCAAAAATTTTTAAAATTGACTTAGACAAGCCTGTAAAGAATAAATAAGTTTTTGGTGACCGCCAATAAAATAATCTCCTTAGCAGACTCAATTCGCCATGCCGGACTCGATGCCATAGACAACGGCAAGCCGGTCATACTCCTGATGCAGGAGTTCGGGAACATACACATCGCTGAACATGATTGTTCGCTAAATTTATTATGCTTTTACTATCAATGGCCCCTACCCATAAACAGTTCGGGCTACGATTATTCCCAACAATCACCAGAATGAAATGCTCAAGTTCGTGCTTTGATCGACTAAAACATTGTTTCATGGATTGAAGATCAAGCGTTGATGGTCTTGGATTCCGTTGCGGATGTGAGTGCCAATCGCCTACATAGTGAAATCCCTTGTTAAAATACTCTAGAATTTCTATTTTCAGACGCGCTTTGTTCGGTACGAATCCGAATAGACTTCTTAGATCCTTGCGATGAGGACCTGTAGCGACTGCGACAATCACAATATCAGGTGTTATCTTAGCAAAAAGCTGGCCGCCGGCTTCTTTACTGAAAAGACCAAATTGCCTATGCTGCTCAAAACTCTTCAACACGGAGCCGGTAAATGCGAGTCGCTGTTTTTTGCCGGGCAGTTCAAATATCAGCAAGTGTGTCCTCCATTTCAGTGCCCGTATCGGCATTCCGTAGAAAAAAGCCATGGTCTTTTAATTACCCGATTTCCTTGCCCAATTTCCCCATAATAATCCGACAATCCTTCCATCAGTTTTCCATCGGTTTCTGATATCCCTTCTATGTCGCCAAACCATGCCCAATGCTGAGACTGATTAACCCTTCCCGTGACGAGTTCCATGCAAAGCCTGGCGATCATGGCGCGGGTTTGAGCAATATCCAACACACCGTATGGTTGATAGGTATCGCCGCAGGCCGGCGCCCGTTTTTTCACACCATCTGAGGGCCAATCCGTTATTCGGTGCACAAATTTGCCGAATTCATTCATACCGCATGCAAGACATCCACCAATGCCTGTGACAAGCAGAGCATGCCCTGCCAACCCATAAGGTTCGGTCCAACCGTAAACGATGGCTGGAAATTCGGCTTGGCCATTGAAACAATGATTCAAGGCTGATTCAGAGTCCCAGCTTCCAATGGTGGAGACGATAAGGTCACAAGAAAGCAAGAGGCCGTTGTCATTCTTATCTTTGAATACGGTTTCCCATGATTTATTTTGAGGGCTGATTTCCATCATTCCGGGGAAATGGGATTTCAAGTATTTTTCCATGGCATCCACTTTCGGCTGATCGACACAAGAACCGCCTAAAAGATGACGAGCAATATTATCGAAACTCAGGCAGTCAGGATCGATTAACAGAAATCTCCTGATCCCTGACTGGGCCAGAAGCATGGCAATCTGGGCACCAAGGGAGCCGCAACCGATAACTCCAACACGGATATTTTCCAATTCCTCATTCGCTCCAGTAGAACCTCTTTCGAAAATCCATGAACGGTCGATTCGTTGCACCGGCATAGGGTCCGCCCTCCCATCGGTTGAAAAATATCTTTCCGTGGTCACCTTTCGAGGGCTCCCCTTCCGACGAAAACCATTAAATCTGGGATAAATTTTTTTCCCCGGCCGAGGTGACTTTGCCGGCTCATTCAGGCAAACTGCTCCCAGGGCTGGTCCGTTTCCTGATTCAAATCCAAAAACGACGTGCAGGGTTCCCGTATCCTTTGGGACAACCGCCATCAGTTGTTCCCTTGTAATATTGTCCTCTTCTCGAACAATTCTCGCAAACCCGGCATTTGTTTTCGGATAAATTTCGGGGATCAAACCATTTTTCAACCAGACGAATGCTCCCTTAAAAAATTTGTCAGCAGATACCTTTTTAGCAGGGTATCGTTCTTCGATCCATTTCATCCCCTGCGTTATTGTATCACAGGCCAGGACATACCCGTTTACGTCTGCCAAATGGATATCTCTTGTCGGCGGCCCGGGTTTGAGCAGCAGGAGCACCCTGCCACTTTGTTTCGATTTCAGTGTGCGCCAGCGACTCCAGTAGCTTTGAAATTCAGATATAAAATCATTTGTGTTCCGAAGATTTAGGTTGTTGTCAATCAGCTCTTTTGCTTTCCGGATATAATATGTTGCCAGTTCCACACCGGTTGAATGACAGATGGTTTCAGTGTCACGCAAACATAGCAGACCATGTTCCTCTACATGGGGCCATTTAAGATAATACTGATCATCAAGAAGGGCTATTCTTGGCGCGGAAAATGGGGCATTGCGCATGAGAAAAAGAGCCGCCGGGATGTTTTTTTGTGGCGTTTCAATCTCAAAACGCCAGCCTGCAGGGAATATCGCTCTCAAAAGAGGCGGTATTTCGGTACTGGTCAAAGCCCGTCCCGGTGGCGCCATTGAAGAAAAATACCGATTATGTTCGCAGACAAGTTTACCGGCAAGCCCCGGGAATAGCCAAGGTGAATCAGGCAAAACGCGACTCCCCGGCACGGTCAACCGGCTGATCCGGTGTTTTTTTGGCAATATATACCGGCCCCATAGCCTCGGAGGCCAGGGAGTTGAGTTGATCGCTGAAATAATCATGACTGAAAATTTTTTTCCAGGTTTTCAGTGCCTTTTGCTTTGTGCATTCCGAGTCTTCCAGTGCAGACAGATCTTTAACTGCGGCGTCGAGTCGGTCATAAAACTCCTGTAAGGCGGCTTCTTTGCCGTCGCTGATTTGGACCCCGGGCAGCACCGGATGATCTACCGTTTTAGACACTCGAAGCCGGTCGCGGATTTTAATCATTGTTTGATACAGCGACTCATCGTCACGGTCTTTTTTGGAGACATAACATTCATCGACCAATTTGGAGATGATGAATCCGGTTGGCATGTTCCAAGAGTCCCGGCTACGGCTCCAATATTTCAGCAGTCGGATAATTCTTCGCATCTGCCGGCCGTTGGTTTCATCCGGACTTTTATCGATAACAGCTTTATTGAACCATATAGTTACGGCCTCTGGATCTGATTCTGTCCAATCCGAACCGGCAAGCTCAATAAGAGTTTCCCCATTATCCTTTGGGCTTTCACGATAAACGGGCATATCCACATGGTAGCCTTCGTTGTAATACACCCTGACGCAGTTTTTTCGAACCTCCGGCGGGTTCTTGAATTTGTCATCCTGAACCGCATCACATACCATCTTCCGGGTATCCAAAGCAGTTTTGTCCCCTCCTTGGGGGCCTACCAGGTCTTCTTTCCTGAAGACCACGCCCACATCTATATCATAGTCATTTTTCGGATGCTGGTTGATGGTCCGCATGGCATAGCTTCCCTGGTTGATGTGCCGGATAGGCAAAGGAAGTTCCTTTTTTTTCAAACCACTTTCCAGTCGGTTTTTGTTTGCATCACGATACCCGGTCACTTTGTCCAATTCATCCTTGGACAGCCGAACATGTTTTTTGTAAAAACCCGTTATTTCATTTGAACAATCAATCATTGTGTCCTCCACTATTAAAGTTTATGATCTGTTTTCCGCAATACCGATAAATTATTGAAAATGTCCGAAAGCACCTGTAATTTTCCCGGGCTACCGGACATTGCCATGCTATGATTGTGGTCCGCATCTGCTTCGGCCAAGCCAAGCAAGGTTCGAATGGCAGTCTTATCAGCCCGGTCGAGACCGATGGCACTATACTGCTCCGGTGATTTTCGAGACTCCTCCAGTCGAACAATTTTTACGGATCTCCCGGCCTGTAAGAGGCAATCCGCGAGGAATCTGGCCATATGCCCGTAGCCGAATGATTGGGCCGCAAGCGACATTTCCACGATCCGAACACCCACCTGCCAATCTTTCAAGCCCCATTCAGCGTCATCGAGCAGATGGGGATCACCTGACGGTTGATCACAGGTGCCAACGGATAGAATTTCGATTTCCGTTTCCTGATTCGTCATCCCCAATGCCTCCACCAAGCCCACCAGAACCGGATTATTGGCCCAGAGCCCACCATCTACAAAATAATGAACCATATGTTCTTCATTAGGCTTAACCCGCGTAGCGAGAGGGAAAAATATCGGGGCAGCCGAACTATCCATACAGGCATCAACAAGCCGGTAGTTATTGTCCCTATGCTTTCCTTGATTATGCGGGGTTTTTAAGACACAGGCACGATAATCTATTGCCGAGATAGTTGGAATACATAGAGCAATCCGGCGCTCGTCATAAACCTCCTTAAGAGTCATTTCTCTGAAACACATTTCGAGAGCCTCCCTCAATATTTCCGCACGGGCTGCCGGTCGATGTCGATGCTTGAATGCCCAAACCCACAGCTTCCGGCCCGAAGGCATGGAGCTTGGAAAAATATCGGGACCTTTTTCAATGTATAGATTTCGAATCTTATCCAACGGAATACCGGCGGCCAACCCACAGGCCAGAATTGCCCCAGTGCTAGTCCCACAGATCAGATCAAAGGCCGTCCCGATATCCGGCTGACACTCGTGGAAACGGCTGTCGAATCTTTCGGCCAGCACCTGAAGAAGGGTTGCGCTATAAAGCCCGCGCATTCCGCCGCCATCAATAGTTAGGACCCGAAAAGGCTTCTTGATGTTAGCCGAATGCTCACGCTGATTTTCCATTCAATGCTCCTCGTTATTAAAATAAAGAATTTTTTTCTGCTGACTTAGATATGAGCAATATAGATGCCAATATTTGAATCGGGCGATTTATTATAAAATAATAATAGAATCAGAATGTTGAATGTTTTCCGAAAAATTATAAATTGTTTAGATTGAGAATAGGATAAAATAATTTATAGAATAGTAAAATTACTTGTATATTTAAACCGGGTTTGAGAATAGATTACGAGGCCAGACTTTGGTGCCGGTTATGAAAAATTGATCGGTGGCTCTTGCGAAAGGTGGATTTGACCCTGCATATTGCTGATACCGGATATTGTACTGGCCGTTTTCCAGAAGAACAATATCATCTGACTCAACAGTTTCTGGATTTTCCGATGCATCAGCACCGGTTGGAAAAATCAGCCCGAACATGTTGGTAAGAAAATAACGGTTATGGAGTTTTTCGCCATTTGCTATCTGCTTCCAAATGGTAATCTTGACCTTCATGCCGGCTGGTATCAGAGGTGGCAGATATTTATTTAGATCTGAAGTCAAGTTCTTGCATACCTTTTGTTCATGGGCCAATGTTCGGTTTTCACCAGAGTCGAAAGAATAAAAAAAGCGCTCAATCGATATGTGTAGCTCGATTTGCATATTCTGAGGCCCATAAATATTTTCCTGACAACCCAAAAGGATAGATTCGAACGGCTCCCGAAACCTGCTCGCTTTTGGGTTAAAGTAGGGGTCGATCAGAATGGCATGACGACAACAGCGGAATAACGGTAAAACCGCTTTGGCAATATCCGCTGCATTTCGTCTTGTCGGCGGAAAATCCGGAATTTGCCATTTGTCATGACCTTCTTCGATCAATATATCCGCATCAATCACATCCTGATTTTTCCTAGGGTTGGAAGTCGCAATAATTGCATGGAATGGGCGTTTGACATGTTCAGCCTCAGCACGTTCAAGCCAAACAGTAATTTCAGGAAAAGTGTTTGGCCGTTTTATTGCATTTTCCCATAGTGACTGAATTAATGTTTCCATCCTCTTTGCTGCAATCTGGCTATCTCTGGCTGAAGTGGATTTAAAAGCATCCCAAACCAGTTTTTTCCAGTTTTTTGTATAGGCTGAAATAATGCGTCTCGATCGCAGGCCAAACTTTTCGTCAAAAAAAGATATTCCTTCCGATCATGCCAACGGGCTACCAATTGAGGCTCAAGCGCAAATTCATAAATCATGATCAGAAAAGCTCCTCTGCGCGTTCACTGAAAAATCCATTGGGCCAACGGTTCATGAAATCCCCACCCTCATCGACATCAATTCTGGTAATCCTTAAACCTTCTGAGGATTGTTCCGAATAATATATTCCGAGTTGATCAGGCTTCAAGGGCCATACACCCGGGTCTAGACTGTCCTCT
>CAYTSY010000083.1:0-7870 GCA_964440555.1 uncultured Desulfobacteraceae bacterium | reverse complement strand
ATCTGGTTCAAGGCTTTTTTCTCCGGTTTCACGCAATCGGCGCAGCAATCTTAAAATAATATGTTCGCTATGGGTTTCAACCAAGAAATAAATGTCCTTGTCCTGAATTTGAGAAATAAAAAGATCCCCGATAGCCACCTGTAGCGCCGGATGGATATGAAGTTCCGGCTGTTCAATGGCAACAATTCCTTTTTGAGTGCAGAGAGCCGAGACAATAACAGGTATTATTTGGGATATTCCAATTCCAATATCTTGGGGGGCCACCTCAATATTGGTTTTTGTTTCTCTTAAAATGATTCGGCTTTTTGTGGGTAACCCCTTAAATGCTTCAAGGGAAGTTTCTTCATCAACCAGTCGGCCTTCGTTGATCGCAAGTAAAATAGGATTGTCGATATCTAATTCTTTATATTTTTTAAGCTCCAGTTTATAGCCTGAATCGAGCCGGTCACTTCTACCAAGCCAGGAATTGGTTGCCGCTATCATCTCCGGAGAGGCGGAATATAAGGTGTCCCATGCCGCAAGGCCGGACGCCCAACGAGACGCCTCTTTTGTCAGCCTCTGGGCGAAAGACCTTGAAGGAACCTCTCGTATTGGGCCTAAATAAAGAAATTGGTTCAAAAGTTCTTTGAGGATAATCCCCGGCGCTTTGAGCATGACACTGATAATGTGATCATAGTAATGGTTTATTGAATAGCTGTTTTCTCTCCAACGGTTGTCCACAATATCGATGTTCTTTCCCCAATCCGGCAATACTGACTGCTGATCAAGTTGCAGCGATACACTTGTGGGAAACCTCTCGATTATTTCCTCCATTGGAGGATCATAATCCTCATATGAATCTGAATCATCGAAGCCGTCTGACCATGTTTCGCTAATTTTTTCATAGAAATCAGACTCTTTATCATCAAAGTCCAAAGCCCAGTCCTCTTGAGCTTCTCTGTCTTCATCTTCTTCAGGATATTCTCTCTCATAGATAGAGTTCTCGTTTCCATCATCCAATTCATCAGGTGAGGCCTCAGGCTCGGGGGCCATTAAATGTTCAAATACTTCATTGTTGTCAATTATCATGTCATTATAAGGGAACGCGTCGTTTTTAAAAATCGTAAGATAAAACTGTCGGTAGTCGTTGTCCCCCTCGATCTTGGCAAACGCATTGCCATTTAATCCAAGTTCATACGAGTCAAGGACTGGCCTGTTCAGCCATCGATTCCACTTGATTTTTAACTCGACCCATGCTGTCACAATCTGGCCTAAAACGCTATCGGCCCTATTCTTCAACTCACCGTCATTGTTAAGTAATCCTACCTCAGAAGCATTAGCATAATCGGACAAATCTATTGCACTGAGATCCAGATCAAACCTGATGCCAACCTTCCTATCGAGGTCATGATCATATACGAATGACCTAAAGCCCCCCAAATCTACAGCACTCCCGCCGGACGAAGTAAAATCCGCGTCCACATTTTCATTATCAAATATTTCTTTGGCATAATGGATGGCCTGGATCAATGTGCTTTTCCCCGAGCTGTTCGGGCCGAAAAGCAAGGTGATGGGCTTGATTTCTAAGCGGACTTTGTCACGTATGCATTTAAAATTTTCAATTGTGAGGTTTTTTAATATCATTTACTTTTCCCGGATTATCGAAAATTACAATAAGCCTCGAAAGGCGCGCTGGGTGAGGGAGTTAAAAAGGTCATTTCCTATCCTTTCCAATTTTCGAATATTAGAAAGAGATTCCATATATTTTTTAAAGAATGAGCCGAATTGTTTCTGCAATTTGAGGGGGGGCTTTAAAAACGTTATTTGCTCAAATTTTCCTTTGCTTAACATCCCTTTCATAGAATTTGTTGAATTGTTTTGAATTTTTTTTTTTTTTTTTTTAATCATGCAATATAGGAAGAAAGGGTCTGTGTTTTTTCCAGGTGTAATGGCATTAATTTGCTGATTAAATGCTACTTCGCGGTTACTTAGCGCTGCATTACCTATACACTCTAAGCTTCCAGCGATGCAGGTAACAAACGTTGAATAAAGGGGGGCTATCCTGCCTACTTTTTTCCCTTCCTCTGAAAGACCTTCTTGAGCTTTTGTCAGAAAATGAAAAGGCGTATTTATATTATCGGATTTAATCCACTCAACAGCACCGCCATAGAATTCAGGTATTTTTCTTGAAGGTGTATTGCCGGTTGTAATACGGCCAAAATTTTTAAGTGGGGCGATCTCCCACCCTTTGGGATTTATGATAGGGTCACCGAACATATTGAGAAAGGTTGCTCGAAGCAACTCATCGGAAAGCTTTATGGAATTTTGCCGGTTTCGGAGAATGATGTTGGCTTTGTCCAAAATAGTTACAATGCGCTTGTGCGCACTTAATGGAAGTAGAGGAATTAATAATTCTGAAATATAGTTTTTTGATATATGCATTAGGCCCGCGCCTTTGAATCCTGCTTCAAGCAAATGGATATTGGAACTAAGAAAATAGTAAATTGATTTAGTATAAACTTGGTCAAAAATTGACTTTGCAACCAAACAATCACCGGAGGTTGAAAAACTGTTTTCGCTATAGTGCATGTTTGCTTTGCCTCCCGATCCAAAGATTAAAGCAGGACCCTCATAATCAGCATGGTCTGTGTATTTGTTTTGAGTAAAGCTTGAAGAATAAAATGGATAAATCCCACTATCTTTTCCATGGACTGCTCTTCTGTTCGATTTCTTTTCAAATCGGAAAACTTCGGAAAAGGGTATTTTTTTCATCCTAGAATTCTCCGCAGTTCATTCATTTCTTCCATGATCTCTTTCTCAAAATCGAGCATTCGGGATAGAATCACTCTCGGTGGGTCATATTCCTTTTCCTCATACACCATTTCCTTATAACGATTTATCGAAAGGTCATACTTATTCTTGCGGATCTCATTAACGTTGATAAAAAAACACTTTTGAGTTCTATCTACTTTATTCTTCTTTGAATTACGCTTGCGCCATAGGTCCAGCATCTCCGGCATGTCATTTTTATCCGGTTGTGGTTCACGCTTGTCGTCCAATGAAAAGCCATCGGCCTGAACGTCGTAATAAAAGACATTGTCCGTACGGCCGCCCTTCGTGAAGACAATGATGCCGGTGGAAACTCCGGCATAGGGTTTGAACACCCCGGATGGGAGCGAGATCACAGCCTCCAATTGGTTTTCATCCACCAGCATTTTTCGCAGGGCCAAATGGGCCTTGGAAGAGCCGAAGAGAACACCGTCCGGCACTACTGTCGCTGAACGGCCGCCCATTTTAAGCATCCGAAGAATAAGGGTCACAAAAAGAAGTTCGGTTTTCTTGGTTTTGACTTTGCTGAGCAGAGAGGCATGCACATCTTCGTAATCCAGACTCCCCTTAAACGGCGGATTGGCGAGGATAACATCGAAATGATCATTGGCAAATTCCGGGAAACGCTCGGGAAACCCGCTGCTCAGGGTGTCCTGATAATGAATGTCCGGCGCGTCGATGCCGTGGAGCAACAAATTCATGGAGGCGATACGCAGCATGGTCACGTCAAAATCAAAACCATTGAACATGTGTTTTTGAATGTGGTCCGCATACGGCAATAACTGATCGCCGGTAAAGGTTTTGCTGCCGTCTTCGTTTTCAATGACTGCCTCGGGGGAGGTGTAGGTTTCAAGCAGGTATTCCATGGCCGAGACCAGAAACCCGGCCGTACCGCAGGCCGGATCGCCGATGGTTTCATCGGGCCGGGGATCGACGATTTCCACCATTTTGCGGATGATGTGTCGCGGAGTTCGGAACTGGCCGTTAATGCCGGCGGTCGTGAGCTTGCTTAGCAGATACTCATACAGGTCGCCCTTGGTATCACCTTCGGCCAAAGGCAGTTTGTCGATCATGTTCACGGCAGACACCAGCAGACTGGGCTTCTGGATCATCAGTTGGGCGTCCTTCATGTATTCGCCGAATTTGGCCCCGTCCACCGCCACGTTCCTGAAATGGGGGAAGACCCGGTCCCGGATCAAAACCAGCATCTTATCCGCCGGTGTTACATTTTTAAAATGGGACCATCTCAGATCCTGCTCGTCATCTCCAAATATCCGGCGAAACGGCTTTTGGGTGCGCCTGGCTTTTTTCTCTTCCCGGGTTTCACGAATATCCAGCAATCGGGCAAACATTAGAAACGATATCTGTTCAATCACCATGAGGGGATTGGCGATGCCGCCGGTCCAGAACTCGGTCCAGAGCTTATCCACCTGACTTTTCATGCCGTTTATCATTTACTTTTATTACTCCTGTTTCTTTATTAACGCTTTTCCTTTTTCAGTAACACGGTACTTCTGTCTCGGGCTTTTTGGGCTATCCGGGTTCGTCATCTCTAAAAGCCCGGCACCAAGTAGAGGATTAATGACGCTTTTCCTGAACTTGGTACGATTGGATCGCCCCGTAATTTTAATCAGTTCAGCCATTGAAAGCGGTGTATTACACTTATCCAGAAGGTTATATTGTTCTGGAGCCAATTCTAGCTTGGTCCCTACTTAGTCCCTTCTTGCTCCCTACTTGGTGCCTATCATGGTCCCCACTTGGTTCTGACTCCGGCTGCGACTCTGGCCGTGACTCTGCCTCGACCCTGCTCCGACTCTGCCCTGACACCGGCTGCGGTATCATAAGCCTTGATCCTTTCAGGTTGCCGGTTCCGGTTTGAATGTCCCTACGATGGCAAGTAATTCTTCAACCATCCGCTCGTCCGAGAAAACGCCGTCCAGCCCATCGCTGTGCAATGTGGTAAACGGGGGCTCGTAAAGATCGTCGATTTCGATGGCGCCGTAACGGCTGATATGATTTTTCAGCAGGTTCAGAAAACCGACCTGATTGGAAGTCAGGCTGGGATAGCGGGTAATGAATTCGGTAAACCGGTTGTTCACGACATCGGCATCCATCCCGATGATGCTTCGGATGGCATGGTCTAACGGCTCTGCGGTTTCCTCAAAAAACTCTCTTAGAATCTCCTGATCCACGTTGGGGTTTTGGGTCAACACAAGAGAAGTCAGGGCTTTTAAATCATTGCCGGATACTGTTTTGCCTGATTTTATTTTGCGCAGAATCGGGTTTTCAGCGAAGACCTTCAGCAAGGCATCCTGGACTTGTTTCCTGAAACCCGGCATATCCGAGAACTTAAGCCTGGCAGGCAATCGCTTGTACTCTTCCTGTCCATCCTTTATGTCTATAAATTTTGGGTTTGGCGGCGTGTAGGTTGCTTTGGCAGAGTATTTCATGATTCCCCGAAGCTGCGTGCGGACCGTTTCAAGGCGTTCTGTCGTGACCAAGTTCCAGAATTCGGCGCTTTTCACTTCTTTAATGACATCCGCTTTCTCGCGCACGGGATTAAGGTGCGTTTGCAGTCGGCTCAACCGGTCATGCAACTGATTTTTCAAATCGTCAAACAGACCGGATTTATTAAGATACTCGATCTGGAGGGTGGTCATCAATTGATCGAAACGGTATGCATCCACATACCCGCGGATATCCGCCCATTGCATGAGCGGCGCCATTTGCCGGCGCAGCGTCTGCTCCGTGATTGGGGTAAAAGCCTGCAAAATCTCCGGTTTTGAAACTGAGCGTTTTTCCCGCCATTTTTCCCGAACGCTGATGATGTCTTCGAATAACCGGTCCAGGTCCTCCTTGATCAGTTTGATGATCCTGTTGAAAGCTTCGGGTTCACTTTTATCCAAGGCTATACGGGCCAGGTCGAGACGTGCTTCAAAGAGCTGTTGCATCAGGGATTTTGAAACAGAAGGTTCGGCCTTTTTGTAGTGCTTGTCGAAAAATTCAAAATTCCCCCAATGATCGAAAATTCTGAAATGGGTTTTATTTTTCCCCGGACCAAACAAATCCCGGCACAGGCGGGTGCCGCGGCCGATCATCTGCTCGAATTTAACAAGGGACCGGATCGGTTTGGCAAACACCAGGTTGACGATTTCCGGGACATCAATGCCGGTATCCAGCATATCCACCGATATGGCAATGTGGGGGTCACTGTCCTTGTCGCTTTTAAAATCGTCAATAAGCTGTTCGGCCCGGGGGTCATAGTTGTCGATCACCCTGCAAAATTTTCCGCCATATTGAGGAAAGAGTTCATTAAAAACCTCGTTCAGCAGTACGGCGTGATTGTGGTTTCGCGCAAATATGATGGTCTTTCCAGGATATTGCCCGGTCTCATCCCGAAGCCCGTTGTCCATCAAGTTCCTGATAACCGCGCGGTTGGTGTCCCGGTTGAAAATCTGTTTATCGATCTGGTGGTTTTCAAACTCAAAATCTTTCGGTTCCTCGCCGTCCTCTTCAAGTTGACGTTTCTGATCTTCGGTCAGCTCCTTATATTTTATTCCCTTTCTGAGAAACTGCGTGGTATGCGAGTAGACCTCATAAGGGACGAGATATCCCTCTTCAACTGCCTGATCCAGTGCGTAATAGGCTGTTGGCGTTTGATCGTTGCAGTCAAAAATACGGAATGTGTTCCGGGAAATGAAATCCACCGGCGTAGCCGTGAGACCCACTTGGAGACAATCAAAATAGCGGAACATGTCGCGATAACGGTTGTAGATGCTGCGATGGGATTCATCTGCAATGACAAGGTCGAAAAATCCCACATCAAAGGTCTGAAAAATCTTGTTCATCGCCGGATAGGTGGCCAGATAGATGCGTTTGTCCCGATCTTTTGCCGTTCCTGCACTGACGATGGTCATCGGCTCATTTAAAAAATCGTTGAACACATTTTTTGCTTGTTTGCGAAGCTCTTTTCGGTCACATAGAAACAAAACCCGTTTCACCCAGCCGGCGCGATTCAACAAATCAGTCAAGGCAATGGCCACACGGGTCTTCCCGGTTCCGGTGGCCTGAACAATCAATGCTTTCTGCCTGTTGGCAGAAAATTTCTCCGTAACCCGTTTGATCGCTTCGATCTGGTAGAGGCGGTCTGTGATTTCCGGTTTCGGTGAAAGGCTATCCAACTGTTTCCGGTTGTTTCTTTGGAATAAAAGATATTGAAGGCTGTCTTTGGAATAGAATCCATACAGAGACCTGGGGGGATAGCCTTGGGCATCATCCCAGATAAAGATATCAAATCCGTTGGTGTAAAAAATGACGGGACGCTGCCCGTGCATTTTTCCAAGGCCCTCAGCATATAATCGGGCCTGTTCCTGACCTGATTCAGCGTTCCTGGCAGTTTTTTTGGCCTCAACAACCGCCAGTGGCATCCCGTTATCGTCCCATAAAACATAATCGGCATATCCGATGCCGGTTTTAGTTGGCTGGTGCTCAACCTTTTCTTCCTGATGCACCTCGGAAGTATTGGCGCCATTGTCCCGGATATCCCAACCGGCGGCAGCCAACTCAGTATCAATCAGTCTTTTACGTGTGGCGGCTTCATCAAACCCAAGGATGTCCGCGGCAGCCTTGCCGGTGCTCAGAAGCGCTTCAAGTTCTTCAATGCGTTTTTCCGCCACTCGGGCCTTTATGCGGGTTTCTTCAAACTCGGATAAAAGCGACTGCATCTCCATCTCATTTGCAGCGAGTTTTTCCTGGATCGACCGCTTCTCCTGTTTCAAGGCCTCGGCACTTTCGAAAGCCGCCAAGGGCTTTTGAGGGGCGCTGTATCTCGGGCAGTCTTGTTTGCCGCCGCCTCTGACAAGGTAAAGCCATCGTCCCAAATCAAAGGCGCTCTGGAGCAGCTCGGGAACATTAAAGCGGAAAATGGGCTCTGCATGGGCAGCTTTGTTCCCTGCCAGCCGAATACTGTGAAGCGAGTTTAACACAACAGGCGGGACAGCCTTTTTAAATTCGCCATGATTGAGAAGGTCGAGCAGGGTGGATTGGGGAGGTTTGCTCAAGC
>CAYTSY010000082.1:0-15444 GCA_964440555.1 uncultured Desulfobacteraceae bacterium | reverse complement strand
TTGATAATTAAATCAAGTAAATTCTAATATTTAAATGATATTTCAGGGTCGACTAACTATCATAAATATTACAGATATCCATTTTACCGGATATCAAGTAACCTAAATCTCAGCCTTTCCCCAAGTTCACCAAATATTTTTATAAACCCTTGCCCGGAGCCCCTTTCAGGCAGTTTATGGTCACTACTCATTTTGCCGCATAGGTCTGCCGGCAAGGGGGGAGTGGCTGACAGACCGAGACAGTGGTAGATAAATTTGACGGTCGGGTTCCGGTCTGCTGCAAAACCGCAAATGGGTCGATAGATTTAGGCATATGGCATGCCAACTGCGGTGGTCGCCATGATGCCGAAGGCGATACAACAGTTATAACGGGAGGAACATGAACCGCTTATACCGCCTTCGGCCATTGTATGAAGGGAAAGGATCACGGATCAATGCGGGCGGTCGCACTCCCCTTGATAACGGCTTCGCCGTTCTGGTTGACGGTTTCCACATCGAGATCCACATACTGCTGACCGCCTTCTGTACGGATCTCTTTTACAACGGCCTTTGAATCCAGGGTGTCGCCGGGCCAGACCTGACGGGTAAACCGGACCCCGTATTGGGTCAGGCGGCCGTCTCCCACATAGTTGGTCAGCATTTTTGCCGTCAATCCCATGCTCAGCATGCCGTGGGCAAACACCGAGGGAAATCCCGCGACCTGTGTGGCAAATACATGATCCGTATGGACAGGGTTGTAATCGCCGCCTGCACCGGCATACTGGACGATTTGCGTGCGGGTCAGATCATCCACAACGCGTTCCTGGTAGATGTCGCCGACTTTCAGATTTTTTGCTTTCAGAGCCATGATCACACCTCCTTATCTTAATCCGGGGCTTTTTCGGTGACAACGCCGACCGAGCGTGCGGTCACAACCAGTTCGTCGTTTAAATCCCGATATTCGGTTATGGACTCGCTGAACACGAGTTTCCCGCCGCGCCGTCCTTCCTTTTCCCAGGTTTTTCCGGGCTTGGTTTCCGCCTTGAGCACATCCCCGGGTTTCAAATTCCGGTGATAGGTATAATGCTGCTCCGCATGAAGACCCCGGCTGACGCCGCCTTCCGGCGGTTGGGTGATGCCCGTCGGATTTTTCCCGGAACCGATCCAGGGCGCTCCGATTTTGGGTCTTAAAAAATAATCCGGATCAAACTGGGCGCTGGCCTGAACAAAAGTCGGAGGCGCGATAATGCTTCCCGGCTCTGCTTTTTTAGCATAATCCGCATCATAATATATGGGGTTCTTGTCCCCGACGGACCGGGCAAACATCATGATGTGCCCCGCTTCAATGGGAAATTTTTCAACCGCCATTTTTGCTCCTTTCTTTAAGGTTTTTGTTATAAAGTATGGTTTTCAGCTTTCAACTTTCAACTTTTAACTTGGCATCCCTACTTGTTTTTACCGATCAGATAGCTGGCAATGGTGTTTTTCTGGATTTCCTTTGTTCCTTCATAGAGTTCGCAAATCTTGGCATCCCGGTAGTAACGCTCCACTTCGTATTCGAGCATGTAACCATACCCACCCAAAAGCTGAATCGCCTCGTCGGATACTTCAACAGCCGTGCGACCCGCGACCATCTTGGCCATGGACGTCAATTTCGGATCGATACGGCCCTGGTCGAAATTCCAGGCAGCCTTGTAAACCAGAAGCCGGGCCATTTCGATCTTGGTGGCCATGTCCGCCAGTTTGTGCTGGGTGACCTGAAACTGGGAAAGCTTCTGACCGAACTGTTCCCGCTGCTTGACATAATTCATGGCGCGGTCAAACGCCCCCTGGGCCGATCAATATCCGGCTTTCATCAAAAAATTCCAGGAGCTGGTAAAATCCCTTGCCCTCCTCGCCGATCAAATTTTTCAGCGGCACCCGGACATCCTTAAGCGCGACCTCGGAAGTATGCATCATGCGGATGCCCATTTTGGTCCCGACGCTGGCATAGGACAAGCCCGGCCGGTCCGCTTCCACCAGAAGCAGGCTCATCCCCCTGTAGGAAGGCTTGGCGTCCGGGTCTGTCTGGCACAGTACGCAGTAAACCCCGGCATAGGGCCCGGCGTTGGTGATAAAAATCTTGTTGCCGTTGATCACCCAGTCTCCCCCGTCCTTGACCGCTGCGGTGTTGACCGAGGTGATGTCCGAGCCATGATCGGGTTCGGTAAAAGCCCCGCAGGAAAGGCATTTGGCTTCGGCGACTTTCGGCAGCCAGGCGGTTTTTTGCTCTTCGCTGCCAAAATGCAGGATGATTTCAGAGGCAAAATCTGCCAACAGCAGGCACGCGCCCACCGTGGAATCTCCGCGGCATAGTTCCTCCGCAATCAGGATATTCTCCATCACGCCCATTCCCTGGCCGGAGTATTTTTCCGGAAAATGGATCCCGATAAATCCAAGGTCTCCGGCTTTTTTCCACAGGTCCACGGGATATTCATGCTTTTCTTCCATCTCCCCAATTTTGTCTTTTTTAAATTCCCCTTTGACAAAATCGCGAACCGCTTTCTGAATGTCCTGTTGTTCTTTGGTAAGTTCAAAATCCATCAACATATCCTCCGATTCATTTTATGGTCATCTTTTTAAGAATTAAATTCCATCGCTTATCAAAAAAGCATATAAATCCGGGCCAGATAAAAGTCCATCATTTTTTTAACCATTTCCATCCGCCCTTCAGCCTTCAGTCTTCAGCCTTCCCCTCACATATTCCTCCGATACCTGCCCCCCACGTCATATAACGCCTGGGTGATCTGACCCAGACTGCATACCCTCACGGTCTTTATCAATTCTTCAAAAATGTTGTCCCCGGACAAGACCACCTGCTGGAGTCTTTCCAGTGCTGCCGGCGATGCTGCTTCATGTTTTTTCTTAAACTCCGCCAGGCGCTGTAACTGGGACTGCTTTTCCTCCTCCGTGGCCCTGGCCAATTCCATGCATGTCGGTCCTTCGGTCAGCAAGTCGCCGTCCATGTGGGGATCACGGAACGTATTGACGCCGACGATGGGAAACTCTCCGCTGTGTTTGAGCATCTCATAATAAATCGACTCTTCCTGGATTTTGCTTCTCTGGTAGCCGGTCTCCATGGCGCCGAGCACTCCGCCGCGTTCGGAAATCCGGTCGAATTCCGCCAGCACGGCTTCTTCCACCAGGTCGGTCAGTTCCTCGACGATAAAACTTCCCTGATTCATATTCTCATTTTTTGCCAGCCCCCACTCCCGGTTGATGATCAATTGAATGGCCAGGGCCCGGCGAACCGACTCTTCCGTAGGCGTAGTAATGGCTTCATCAAAGGCGTTGGTGTGAAGGCTGTTGCAATTGTCATATACCGCGCAAAGGGCCTGAAGGGTGGTGCGGATATCGTTGAATTGAATGTCCTGGCTGTGCAAAGAACGCCCGGACGTCTGAATATGGTATTTGAGCATCTGGGATCGGGTGGATGCCCCGTATTTTTCCCGCATCGCCACAGACCAGATTCTTCTGGCCACACGGCCGATCACCGTATATTCCGGCTCCATGCCGTTTGAGAAGAAAAAGGACAGGTTGGGGCCGAAGCTGTCAATGGGCATGCCCCGGGAAAGATAATATTCCACATAGGTAAACCCATTGGACAGGGTCAGTGCAAGCTGGGTGATCGGATTGGCCCCGGCTTCGGCGATATGATATCCGGATATGGAAACCGAATAAAAATTCCGCACATTGTGTTCGATAAAAAACTGCTGAATGTCGCCCATCATTTTCAAGGCGAATTCAATGGAAAAAATGCAGGTGTTTTGTCCCTGGTCTTCCTTGAGAATATCCGCCTGAACAGTCCCACGGACGTTTTTCAAAACGGTCCTGCGGATATTTTCATATTGTTCTTCCGATGGCAACTTTCCGTTTTCAGTGGTAAATTGATCTACCTGCTGGTCAATGGCGGCATTCATGAACATGGCAAGGATGATCGGGGCCGGACCGTTGATGGTCATGGAAACCGATGTGGTTGGAGAACACAGATCAAAGCCGCTGTACAAGACCTTGACATCCTCCAGGGTGCAAACGCTGACCCCGGAATTGCCCACTTTCCCATAGATATCCGGACGAAGTTCAGGATCATAGCCATACAGGGTAACGCTGTCAAAAGCCGTGGACAGGCGCTTGGCCGCATAATTGCCCGACAGCAGCCTGAACCGGGCATTGGTTCTGGCCGGATCACCTTCACCGGCAAACATCCGGGTCGGGTCTTCATCCACCCGTTTCAAGGGGAAAACGCCGGCGGTATAGGGAAAATACCCCGGCAGGTTTTCCCGTCTCATCCAGCGGTAAATTTCACCGGGGTCCGTGAATCCGGGCAAGGAAATTTTGGGAATCTTCTGATGGGACAGAGATTCGGTGTACAACGGAACCCGGATCTCACGGTCGCGCACCGTGTAGACGAGTTCGTCCATACCGTACTGCTCCCTGATTTCATCCCACTGATGGATCAGGCTTTGCGAATCTTCATCCACCTGTTTTTCCGCAACCAGGACCTCTTTTTTCAGGCGATCGATCAACTGTGAGACGTCTCCGTCCAACGCGCTTTTCTCAAGCGCCGTGATGCTCTGCCGCAAGTGCCAGACATTGCGGATGGCTTCCAGTTGATGTTGCGTGTGTTGATGATATAACCGAAGGGCATCGGCGATTTCGGAGAGATACCGGGTTTTTTCCGGCGGAATGATCACAGTTTTGGATGATGAGGTTTTAATATCGGTCCTGGGCAGTTGAGATGAAAATTTTACTCCGGTTTTCTCATGAATCGTGGAAAGCATGGCTTGGTAAAGTGCCGTTACGCCGTCGTCATTGAATTTGGATGCAATGGTGCCGAACACCGGCATGCTTTCGGGGTCTTTTTCCCAGGCGTTTTTGTTGCGCTGGACCTGCTTTCGGACATCCCGGACCGCGTCTTCGCCGCCCCGCTTTTCAAATTTATTGACAGCCACCAGATCGGCATAATCGAGCATGTCGATTTTTTCCAACTGGGAGGCGGCCCCGAATTCCGAGGTCATGACGTACATGGACAGGTCCACCTGGTCGATGATGCGCGAATCCCCCTGGCCGATGCCGGCGGTTTCCGCGATAATGAAATCAAAACCCGCCGCCTTACACACGCCGATGACTTCCGCCAGGGCTTCGGGGATTTCCGTATGGCTTTGGCGCGTGGCCAGAGACCGCATATAGACGCGCCGGCTGTTGATCGCGTTCATGCGGATCCGGTCTCCCAGTAACGCGCCGCCGGTTTTACGCCGGGAAGGATCCGTGCTGATAATGGCAATCCGTGCATCCTTGATGTCGTGAAGCATCCGGAGAATCAGTTCGTCGATCAGCGAGGATTTCCCGGCCCCGCCCGTGCCCGTGATTCCCATGACCGGAACTTGCCGGCCGGCGATCTTTGCCTTGATCTTGGCCCTTAATTGGTCCAAGTGGCCGTTTTTCTGTGCCTTTGCAAGTTCAACGGTGGTAATCATTTTCCCCACAAGCCGTTTATCGTCGCAACACAGGTCGGCAAAATCGAGCTCATCTTCTTCGACTGTGGGAAAATCCATTTCCCGGACCATGTGATTGATGATACCCTGAAGGCCCATTTGGGTTCCGTCTTCCGGGGAATAGATCCGGGTCACGCCGTAACCGTGGAGTTCCCTGATTTCTTCGGCAACTATAACCCCGCCGCCTCCGCCGAACACCTTGATGTCTCCCGCCTGTTTTTCGCGCAAAAGATCCACGGTGTATTTGAAAAACTCGATATGTCCGCCCTGGTAGCTTGACACGGCGATTCCCTGGACATCCTCCTCAATAGCGGCATCCACAATTTCCGACACCGACCGGTTATGGCCCAGATGGATCACCTCGACTCCCGTAGTCTGAAGCAATCTGCGAAAAACATCGCTGGATGCGTCATGCCCGTCGAAAAGAGAGGTGGACGTCACCACCCGGACATTGTGGTTGGGTTTATAGGGGAGTACATCGCCGCTCATTCTTCCTCCTTCAATCAAAAAAATTCAGAATACAGGAGACAGAATACAAGGATAAGTCCTTCTTCTGAATTCTGTATTCTCCAATTTCAAGTGTTTCCGGTTAATTTTTTATTATTGAGAAAATCGAGGAAAAATCGATGGAGTTTTGATGGGATATCGATGAAGGCGGCGTCATAGCGGGCAGCCCGGTTGTCTGAAACACAGTCAAGCATCCGGGGTCCTCCGATTTGCCTTCCTTCACAGCGCCATCAGCGATGGGGTTTTCCATCCACCGACTTCATTCGATTCTCAAAAAAATGGCGTCTCTTTTTTTTGAATCAGCGCATCAAACGGCTCAGGGGTTTCCATCCGCCGTTTTTTTATCTTTGCCTTAAAAATATAAATTGTTGTCATACCGGATAGTTAAATCAGATATGACAACAATTTGGATTGTATCATTAAAATTTTATTTTGCGCAAGCAAAAATTAAGCTCCCGTTTCTTGCCTGTTTCATCCGAGAGCAGGTATCGCGCTTTCAACTTTCAACTTCAGATTTTCAACTTCCTTCACGAGCGTCGTTGAATCTCCGCGTATCTCACCAGTCCATACATGGCCCGGGCGCAATCCTCCGGGGTGTTGTACATGGGAATGCCGCCGGCTTTTACGATGGCCTCGATGAGATTGTCGTCAAGATCCCTGAATTTCATCGTAACCACGGGTTTGTTGAATTTTTTCGGAATGCTGACCAGTAATTCAGCACCATCGACCGCGATTTTAGCTACATCGCCAATGGATTTGGCCAAAAATGCATTGACCGGCAAATTGCAGATAATGCCGTCGATATAGTCGAGCTGGGCCAGGGCCATTGCCACCCGGGCTTCTTCCAGCGCGGTTCGGCTCCCCCCGGCAAAGTCAACGGGATTTTTGGGAATGGGCGCGTGCGGCGGCAAAACCTCTTTGAGCCTGATTCCCGCCTCTTTATCCAGTGCCGGGATGTCAAGCCCCAGGGCTGCGCAGGAGTCCACGGCTACCACCCCCTGACCCCCGGAGCCGATGATCGCGATCCGGTTTCCTTTGGGCAGAGGCTGACTGAGCATGGCTTCGGCCATGACAAACAGGTGCTCGATTTCATGAACCCGGATAATTCCGGTCTGCCGGCACATGGCATCGAAAACCGCATCCGTTCCCCCAATGGATGCGGTATGGGACAAGGCGGCCCGCTGCCCGACCTCCGAACGTCCGGCCTTATACACCAGAACCGGTTTTACTTTTGTCGCTTTCCGTGCGGTTTCAAAAAATTCCCGTCCCTGCTTGACCCCTTCCAGATACAAGGCGATGACCTTGGTTTCCGGATCCAAAACCAGGTATTCAATAAGTTCGGCCACGGTCACGTCGGCCTGGTTTCCCAGGCTGATAAACGCCCTTAACCCATATCCCTTGGTCTTGGCGATCCGGGCAAGGTTTCCCCCGTACGTACCGCTCTGGGAAATAAACGCCAGTCCTCCGTGCAGCGGTTCATCGTCCAGTGCAATGTTGAATCTGGCAGCGGCGGTCCAGATGCCCATGCCGTTTGGCCCGATAAACCTCAGCCCCCCCTTTTTGGCGATGGCAACAGTTTGCGCCTCAAGAGCCCTGCCTTTTTCTCCGGTTTCCGAAAAATCAGCGGAAATGATTACGCCGCCCTTGATGCCTTTTTTGACGCAGCTTTCCATGGCTTTGGGCACACGGTCGGCCAGCAGGGTGAAAATCGCCAGATCAATGCCTTCGGGAACGTCGTTGACGTCCGCATAGGCCGTGAGCCCGAATATATCCCCTCCTGCTGGGTTAATCGGGTAAATCTTGCCTCGAAAACCGGACTTCAGGGCATTTTCAATCACACGGTACCCCCATTTACCGGGCGTCTTTGAAGCACCGATAAATGCCACGGATCTGGCCTTAAAAATAGGGTCAAGTTGTTTGCTGATATCCGTTGTCATAAGTAAAACCTTAATACGATCGATAACTATTTAAAATTATCATGAGAAGTCAAAAAACAGAGGTCAGAGGTCAGAAGACAGAAGTCAGAAGAAGGACTTTTTCCTATATTCTGAATTCTGGCTCCTGTCTCCTGAATTCTTTTCTTGGCCCAAGTCTTGCGCACTATCTTCCGCCGGACATGACGATGCATTGTCCGGACACATAATTTGAAAGTGGCGAGGCAAGGAACAGGATAACGCCGGCGCCTTCTTCGGGGGTTCCGGGCCGTCCCAGGGGAATGCTCATTTTCATCATTTCCCGCTGTTGCCCGGGAACGCCGATCGACACTTTCTGGCCGTCGCGTTCAAGCGCTTCGGTCTGTTCCTTGGCTTTGGTCAACCGGGTGTCCACCCAGCCGTAGGCTACGGCGTTGGATTGCACGTTGAACCGGCCCCATTCCTGGGCAAGGGCTTTTGTCAAACCGACAATGCCGGCTTTCCCTGAAGAGTAATTGGCCTGCCCGGCGTTGCCGTTTACGCCCGAGGTAGATGAAATGTTGACGATTTTCCTTGCAATCGGCCCGGTTCCGTCTTCCATCTCTTTTTTGGCCGCATCCCTGAAGTAGGGTGCTGCTGCCCGGATAATTCTAAAGGGGGCCTTCAAGTGGATATCCATCATGGCATCCCACATTTTGTCCGTCATTTTGTGGACCACGCCGTCCCAGGTATATCCCGCGTTATTGACGATAATGTGCAGCCCGCCAAACGTATCGACGGCCGCCTTGACGATGCCTTCGGCAAATCCTTCGGCCGTGACGTCGCCGGCGTAGCATATCGCCTGACCCCCGGCTTTTTTAATGTCCGCCACCGTTTCCTCAGCCGGTTTGGGATCGATATCGCTGACCACGACCTTGGCGCCTTCCTGTGCAAACAAGAGCGCCGCGGCCCTGCCGATGCCTCTTCCGGAACCCGTAATAATCGCCACTCGACCATTTAACATTTTTTCCATTTCAGACCTCCTTTTGAATAAAGCAAAAAGTTATGGATTTTTGAGCATGATACAAAACATATCATAATTTAAGATAGTTATGAAGGATAATTTCCGAACGATCGCTCAATATTGGAATCTATAGCATTCATTGAAAGGCTAATCAAGAAATTTCATTTTACGAAAAATCAAAGTGGATGTCTTCGTAAAAAGTCGCCATTATGCCTAAATTTTTATAAACCACGAAGAGCACGAAGTACACGAAGCTGAAAATATTATATATTCTTATGCCCTTTCGTGCTCTTCGTGTGCTTCGTGGTGAAAATCAGACTTTTTACGACGCCGTCAAAGTTATTCGGAGATAAAAAATGCAGTGCATCCCCACGTTTTGAGTGTGAAGATGCCGTTTGCGGATGGAGGCTATTTCGCCAGTCCCACCATCGGCAGAAGGATGTACAGGCCGATCCACAATATCAGCCCGCCGATAATGTCGTAGAAAATGCCGGCCCGGATCATCCTGGTGATCGGAACCATCCCCGAACCGTATACAATCGCATTGGGCGGGGTCGAAACAGGCAGCATGAATCCCCAGCTCGCGCCCAGCGTCGCGCCGATGGCAGGGGGAACGGGGTCCACACCGGCAGCCTGTGCAAGTGCGATCATGACCGGGACCACCATATTGGCCGACGCCGTATTCGAGGAAGTTTCGCTGACGAGGATGGCCATAAAAATCGCGCCCAGGGTAATGCCCCATGTCGAGGTTGCGCCGGTCATGGCAAGCAATCCTTTTCCGACCACGTCCGCAAGCTTGGAATCAAACATGAGGGACCCCAGTGTAATGCCCCCGCCAAACAGAAGCAGGGTCCCCCAGTCAATCCGGGCCGCCTGCTTCCAGGTTATGGTAAACTCCCGCTTTTTCCAGTTTGTCGGCAGAATAAAGAGGAGCAATGCGCCGATCAGCGCGGCGACTCCCTCCGGCATCATCTTGCCGTAGGCCTTTGTGATTTCGGATTTGCCCCCGTACAGGACAGCCAGTATCCCGGGAATTATCCAAAGCGTTACGGTTATCAGAAAGGCAAGGAGCGCATTTTTCTGACCGGCGGTCCATTTTCCGAGCCCTGTTTTTTGCCGGGCAACATAATCGCGGCTGCCTTCCAGCCTTGCAAGCTCAGGCTTATGCAGCACATACAAAAGGAGAAATAGTACGCCGCACAAAAACACCGTAAGGGGCAACGCAAATGTCATCCAGTGGAAAAAGGATATTTTGATGCCAAGCGCTTTATCGATCAGCGCAATGCCGATCAGGTTGGGAGGGGTTCCCACGGGTGTGGCGATGCCGCCGGTTGAGGCGCCATATGCCGCCATCAGCATCAGGCCGGCGCCAAAGCGAAGCGTAAGCGGGTTGACCGACTTTCCCTGCTCTTTACCCATGATGTCGGCCATCGCATGAACAATGCCCAGCGCAATCGGGAACATCATGGCTGTCGCCGCCGTATTGCTGATCCACATGGATAGAATAGCACAGATAAATCCGAACGCGGCCAGGATGCGGCCCGTGCTGTTCCCTACGATTTTCATTGACATGATGGCGTAAGCAAACCGTTTGTCGAGGTCATGGATGGCCATGGCCTCGGCAAGCATAAAACTGCCCAGGAAAAGGTAGATGATCGGGTCCGCGTACGGTGCAAACACCGTTTTGGCTTCTTCGACGCCCAGCACAACGCAGAGAACCGAACTTGCCAATGCCGTCATTCCCAGGGGAATCGGTTCGCAGACCCACCAGGCGACCGTCCATCCCAGAATCGCAGCGAGCAGATGCGCCTTTGGGCTGAGCTGGGGCATATCCAGCAGGTAAATGACCGCCGCAACCAGCGGACCCAGGAACAGGCCGGCCGTATTGCGCCATTTTTCAAATTTTTGTTCCTGTTCCGACAGGCTTTCCCTAACGGTTATATCAGTCATTTCTCTGCCAGATCCATAGCCTCTTTCGTCGGTTTCATCTATGGCCGGTGGTCTCCTTTTTTATAATGTGTAACATAAAATTTGGCAACTGTCATTAGCCGCCTCTGGATTTTTCAAGGTACCCGCATGTGGACTTCGTGGCCTTGCAAATCGTGGTTATTAAATCGGGATCTGAGTTTAAAGTATTTTTAAAGGAAAGATATTGAAAAATTTTGTTTATTCAAGTAGATATATAATACCTGAACGGAAACTCCGGTTTTCCTCGCCATTGATCGGAAGCTTTCCGATACAAGTATAGAAGAAAAAACCAAGAAAGGGTGGGTCACCGTGAACATCAATAAACTTCAACACATGGTTTTAGCCCGGATGGCTCTGCTCGCCGCACTGTGGCTTGCCGGTTGCGGCGGAGGTATTTCGCCCGGAAACACTGCCGGTGAAAAACAAACGGCAATCAAAGCCTCTGTGGGCGTGGTCAAGACGAGTGCCGTATCGCTGTCCAGCGAAGTGATGGGGACTGTTTCGCCGCGCTCCTCCGCCGTCGTTTCCGCCCAGGTCATGGGGGAAATCCGCAAAGTCATGGTCGATGAAGGCGATATTATCAAAAAAGGAGACCTGCTGGCGACAATTGAAGACCGGCAGATTTCAGCCCGTTTCCGTCAGGCAACCGCCGGTCTTCGGGAAGCCGTGCAGGGCGAGCAGACGGCCCGGGCCGGATTGGGCGGGGCTGAAGCATCGGCCGGCCTCGCCGAAGCAACCTATAAACGCTTTAAAAGCCTGATGGATAACCAGTCGGTGAGCCGTCAGAAATTTGATGAGGTGGAAGCGCACTACACTCAAGCTTTGGCAGCTCTGAACCAGGCAAAATCCATGGCTGCGGCGGCCCGGGAACGGACCAGTCAGGCAAAAGAAGCGCTTGCCGCTGCCGAATCCGTTTTAAAGGACACCACCCTGACGGCGCCCTATGACGGGAAGGTCACGGCCCGGCTTGTGGATCCCGGCGATCTGGCTGCGCCGGGCACGCCGCTGCTCAAAATTGAGGAAACCGGAATCCAGAAGGTTCATTTTGTGGTGCCGGAAAGCCAGATCCAACGCATCGGCCTTACAGACAGCGTATCGGTTATAATTCCATCGGTCAAGGCGGATCCGGTCAGGGGCAAGGTGATCGCCATCGACCCCTCGGCCGACCCTTCCACGCGCTCGTTTCGGGTGAAGGTCGCACTGGATCCACTGCCCGGACTCCGGTCCGGCATTTTTGCCCGCGTGCTGCTTCCGACAGAAGATGCCGTCATGTTGCTCATTCCGAAAACGGCTGTTGTTGCACAGGGGCAACTGACGGCCGTATTTCTCGTTGGCCCCGGTAATATCGCCCGGTTTCGCATCATCCGCCTGGGACGGCCAATCGGGGATGACCTGGAAGTGGTGTCCGGCCTGCAGACAGGCGACCGGTATGTGATCCGGCCGGATCACCGGATATTCGACGGGATGAAAGTGGAGGGGGCATGACGCAAACAACCGGCGCCGCGGGAAAAATCGCCCGGGTCTTTATCAATTCGAAATTGACGCCGCTGGTGATCATCGCCGGCATCCTGCTGGGAATTGCTTCGGTGATTGCCCTGCCCCGCGAGGAGGAACCGCAGATCGTCGTTCCCATGGTGGATATCTTTGTGCGGATGCCCGGCGCCTCCGCCAAGGAAATCGAGCAGCGGGTAACCGGCCCCATGGAAAAACTCTTATGGGAAATTCCGGGCGTGGAATACCTCTATTCCACCTCCAGTCCCGAGTCTTCCATGGTCATCGTCCGCTTCTACGTGGGGGAGAACGAGGAAAATGCCATCGTGCGCCTGCAATCCAAACTCATGGCCAATTACGACCGGATTCCCTGCATGGTCAGCCCACCACTGATTAAACCCCGGTATATCGACGACGTGCCGATCCTGGCCATGACCTTCTGGAGCGAAACGGAAGATCATTTTACGATTCGCCGGGTTGCCGCGGAGGTTGAGGAAATCGTAAAACGCGAGCCGGATGCGTCCATCACCCAGATCATCGGCGGACAGCAGCGCAGGCTTGACGTCCGTCTGGACCCGGTCCGGATGGCGGGCTACGGCCTTGACGGCGAAAAAATCGCTCAGATGCTCTGCGCTGCAAACATGGAAGCCGGCGCCGGGAGCTTCCCTTCCCCAAAAGGGCAGGTTCAGGTTCAGGTGGGCGGTTTCCTTCAATCCGCCGACGATGTCCGGAAAGTGGTCGTGGGCGCGCATAACGGCCGCCCGATCTATCTGGAGCAGGTGGCGACGGTCGCAGACGGCCCCGGCGAGCCCGACAATTATACGTTTTTCGCCCAAGGCCCGTCAGCGGAAAAAACCGAAATCCACGCCAAACCTTCTCCCATGGGCGTATATCCGGCAGTGACGGTGACGGTTGCAAAACGAAAGGGCGCCAATGCCACCGCCGTTTCCGAGCGGTTGCTGGCGCGCGTGGAAGATGCCCGGGGCCGCGTGATTCCCGATTCTATTCATATGAGCATCACCCGGCATTACGGAGAGACGGCCAAGGAGAAATCCGATGAACTGCTCTATCACATGCTGATTGCCGTGGTATCGGTTACCCTGCTGATCTGGCTGACGCTGGGGCGGTCGGAATCCGGGGTTGTGGCCCTGGCCATTCCCGTCACCCTGGCGTTTACGCTTACGGTTTTTTATCTGGTGGGGTACACCTTAAACCGGATCACCCTGTTTGCCCTGATTTTCTCCATCGGAATTCTCGTGGACGACGCCATCGTCGTGGTTGAAAACATCGTCCGGCATTTCCGGATGGATGAAAATCGGGGGCGGCCCAAAACCGCCATAGCAATCGAAGCGGTCAACGAAGTGGGCAATCCTACCATACTGGCGACATTTGCCGTTATTGCCGCAATTCTTCCCATGGCCTTTGTGGGCGGGCTCATGGGCCCGTATATGCGGCCCATCCCGGTCGGCGCTTCCGCCGCCATGATTTTTTCCCTGCTGGTCGCTTTTATCGTAACGCCCTGGGCGTCCATCCGGCTCCTGCGGCAGGACCATGCCGCTTCCCCGGGACATGATCCGGCCCATCAGGAAGACTGGAGTACGCGGCTGTACCGGCGCGTCATGGATCCATTGATTCATCGGCCTTTCTGGAGAGGGTCCTTTTTACTTCTGGTGGTTTTCCTGCTGCTGATCGCCTGCGCCCTGGTGGGAATCGGTCTGGTCAAAGTCAAAATGCTTCCCTTCGACAATAAGAGCGAATTCCAGATGATTATCGATATGCCGGAGTCCGCAACCCTGGAACAAACCTCGGCCGCGGCCCTGGACATGGGCAACTACGTGAAGACCGTCAATGAAGTCGTGGACTTCCAGGTGTATGTCGGCGTGGCTTCGCCGTTTAATTTCAACGGGCTGGTCCGGCATTACTACCTTCGCCAGGGACCCCACATGGCGGACATCCAGGTCAACCTGGCCGGAAAAAAAGACCGTAAACACCAAAGTCATGAAATCGCCAGGCGGATACGGCCGGCACTCAAGAAAATCGCCGACCGCTACGGCGCACGGATCAAAATCGCCGAGGTTCCTCCCGGGCCGCCTGTTCTTTCCACGCTGGTTGCCGAAGTGTATGGCCCGGACAATGAACGCAGGGTTGAAATCGCCCGGCGGATCTTGGATATTTTTGAGAGCACGGAAGGCGTCGTGGACGCGGACTGGTACAGGGAAGATGACCGGCCGCGGTATCGCATAGCCGTGGACCGTGAAAAAGCGGCCCTGCACGGCATCGACGCCGCGCAAATCACCCGGGCGGTCAGCATGCAGGTCAGCGGAAAGATGGCGGGACTGGTCCACGCGCCGCTGGAAAAAGAGGATGTCGCAATAATACTCCGGTCGTCTTTGGCGGACCGGGCGGATATCCAGCGGATATTGGCCGTCAGGCTCCCGGCGGCGGATGGAAATCTTGTGCCTCTGAGCGAGCTGGTTTCAGTTTCACCCCTTGCCGTTGACCAGAGCATTTATCATAAAAACCTGATGCCGGTGGTCTACGTGACCGGCGATGTCGCCGGCGAAAAGGAAAGCCCGGTTTACGCGATTTTGGAAATGTGGGGAAAAATTGAAGCCATTGAGATTCCCGAAGGATATCAAATTACACAACATACTGCCGGGCTCCCGGACACCGATCGTCAAATCGCCATGAAATGGGACGGTGAATGGCACATTACCTACGAAGTTTTCAGGGACTTAGGTATAGCCTTCGGTGTGGTCCTGATCCTGATCTTTATCCTGGTGGTGGGCTGGTTCCAGTCGTTTTCAACCCCGCTGGTAATCATGGCGGCCATACCTTTTTCACTGATCGGAATCCTGCCGGCCCATTTCCTGATGAACGCCTTTTTTACGGCCACCTCCATGATCGGCTTTATTGCCGGGGCGGGAATTGTCGTGCGAAATTCCATCATCCTCGTGGATTTTATTGAGCTGCGCATCAAGGAGGGCATCCCCCTGGATCAGGCGGTCGTGGATGCGGGCTCGGTGAGATTCAGGCCCATGATGCTCAC